>JAIYDG010000253.1 GCA_027487625.1 Bacteroidota bacterium | reverse complement strand
TTCAAGTATTTGAAATTCTTTGTTTTGAATGATTTCAAATCCTTGTTCAACCAATGCTTTTTTGAGTTTATCAAGTATTAAATCAAAGTTATCGCATTCAATATCTGCTATTCCCAAAGAAACCTTTTTTACACTTATACCCATATCAAACAATATGCCATCAACCGATTGAATGCATCGGCGACTGACCATATTTTTTATACTGAGTTGAATAAGCATTGGAGCAAATTAAGGAATAAAGATATTTTTTGACACATTTTTTAGTCGACAACATTTATTATATCCTTTGAATAATTTTTGATAATCCTCAATTGTGCTATAAATCAGGCTTATGAAATTTTTAAAACTGACTTTTTTGTGAAATACAAAATTCTACCTTCGTAAAAACTTTTAAAACATTAAAAATGCAAAACGAAGAGCAAAATCCAAACCAGTTAAATATTGAATTAAGCGAAGAAATGGCGGAAGGTATTTATTCGAACTTGGCAATTATTACACATTCGAACTCAGAATTTGTTATAGATTTTGTGAGAATAATGCCTGGAGTACCAAAGGCCAAAGTTAAATCTAGAATTGTTTTAACTCCTGACCATGCTAAAAGATTGTTGATGGCTTTGAATGACAATATCACAAAATTTGAAGACCACAATGGAACTATACAAGTAAATGAGCAAGCTCCACCGTTTCCAATGAATTTTGGTGGTTCAATGGGACAAGCATAAAAGGCAGGATTTAAATTCCTCACTTGCCCTGGGCTAAAGCCACAGGTCTAGTGAGGAATCAGCAAGATTTTATTAGGATTTTGAATTCTTGTTTAGCAATATTGATTTGATTGTAAACAAGCAGATTGATATAAGAATCTTATAAAAATCAAGACAATAAAAAACGGCGGCTCCTTTTGGAAGCCGCCGTTTTTTTTGAATTATTGATTGAACCTATAATTCAAATCCATAATAACCTTTTGAACCATTTGGATTGATTCCAACTAAGAATACAATTCCTTTTTTGTTTTCAAGACTGTTTTTTACTTCTGATACACTTCCAACAGGTACTTTATCGATATGTGTTAGAACAAATCCAACAGGGATTCCAGCTTTTTTGAGTGCACTTTTATCACTTAAACTTTTTAGTTTAACACCTGATGCAATTTTTAACTTTAATCTTTCATCTCTTCCAATGGTTTCAAATTCGCAACCTAAAACTTTATTGGTTTCAACTTTTTCTGTTTTTGTTAAAGTTGTTTTTCCATCTTTACTTTTTAAGGTAACAACAAAATCCATGTTTTTGCCAGAACGAATAATTCCAACTTTTACTTTATCACCAGGACTTTTTTTACCAACTTTTTCTTGAAGTTCGTTGGTTGTATTCACCTTTTCATCATCAATTGCTACAATAATATCTTTATCTTTTAGGCCTGCAGATTCAGCAGCGCTGTTTTCAGTTACTTTAGCAACAAATACTCCTTTTACTTCACTTAAGCCTTCTTTATCAGCCAATTCACTGGTTACATCTTGAATTTGTACTCCTAATAAACCTCTTTGAACTTCACCATATTTTAATAAATCATCAACCACCTTTTTCATCAGGTTTACAGGAATTGCAAATGAATATCCAGCAAATTGACCAGTTTCACTAGCAATAGCAGCATTAATTCCAATTAGTTTTCCATCAGATGAAAGCAAAGCACCACCACTATTTCCAGGGTTTACTGCAGCATCAGTTTGTATAAAAGCTTCAATTGCGTATTGTGTTTCAGGATTTCTAGGGTCTCTTAGTAAATTCAATCCTCGTCCTTTTGCACTAACAATTCCTGCTGTTACAGTTGAAGTTAAATTAAACGGATTACCTACAGCTAAAACCCATTGACCAACTTTTACTTCATCAGAATTTCCTTGAACTGCAAAGGGTAAATTTTTCTCTTCAATTTTTAATAAAGCTAAATCGGTATTGCGGTCTTTGCCAAGTAATTCAGCAGAATATTCTCTTTTATCATTTAAAATAACTTTGATTTTAGAAGCACCATCAACAACATGGTTATTAGTTACAATATAGCCATCAGATGTAATAATAACTCCAGAACCTGAACCACCTCTTGGTACATTTGGTTCCATTCTAAAGCCAAAATCTTTAAAAAATCCATAAGGATCACCCTGCATCGATTCTTCATTAGATTTTGGGTCAATTGTTGTGATAATATGCACAACAGTTGGAGTTGCTAATTCAGCCACAGCAACAAAATCTGGTCTGTCAGGTTCTGCTGCAATACTGGCATATTTAGCTAAATAATTTTGGGTAAAAGTAGCATCACTTTTCTTGTCGAAGAAGTTTGTGATACCAACAGCAGCCAAGCCTCCTAGGCCCGCCACCAAAAGAAGTGTCAACACCTTTTTCATATTCGTTTTTTCTATATTATTTAATTTAAGTTCCATTTTTCAAATATTGTTCCAAATAACAAATTGTCAGTTGATAAAAAAATACTCTCTCCGAATTCACCCCTTATGCCTTTGAACTGGAGAGAGTAATTCGAACTATTCTTGGTTTTTCCCCCTTAAAAAACTTAAATTATTCGAACATGTTAATAAACGGCAGAAATGATTTCGTTATTTTGCCTATAATTTAGCAAATTTGCCGCTTCTGTAAGCATATGCACCTCGAACCAGAAAAATATCAGTACATTTTCGAAAAATACCTTCGTGGCGGTTTAAAAGCTGATGAAGTTTCAACTTTTTTAGAGAGATTAGAAAATGATGCAGAATTTGCTTTGGAGTTCGAAAGATATAAAACCAATAGAGATTTTATTCTTAAAAGAGAATTAGAAGAATATGAAAAGCCATTAATAACTACAACTGCCCCTAAAAACTGGGGTTGGGTTTATTTAATCATTTCTATTTTTGGTTTTGTTTTGATACTAGATTATTACATCAATACTAATTATGATAATGCACTTGCTGAAAGAAGAAAAGCATTTTTGAATAGAATTAATATTTTCAAAAAATCTCCTGAACCAAAAGTTGACTCTGTAAATTTTCAACAGAAAACGAATCCAACTAAATCTCAAAGCGAAATTTTTAGTTTGCCTCAAGATAGCATGGAATTAGATACCGAGGAATTGTTTAATAAATCGGATGAGTTGTTGAATGCGCAATTAAATCCAATTGAAGAGCCAGAGAAAATGCCAATACAAAAAGATGAAATGTTGGCTGATTCACTATTTGGCTCCTTCTCTCAACTAATTTGGGATGAAAAGATAAAGGCTTTATCAAATGCAACAGATTCTGTTTTAACTGATAGTGCAATATTTGTTTTAACTCAAAAAAGTATTCAAAGAAGAACGAATTCTAAATCAAAGCCCTTATTTGTTGAATTCTGGCAATCACCAGTTAAGTTTACAGGTTATAGATACAATGGAAGAAAACTCATTATTTATGGTATTGACCCAAACTATAATCTAATGTTTTTATATAATGATTTGAGTTCAACGCATAGTTTGATTTACAAACAGGTTTTACTTCCATTAATTTCAGATCAACAATTTCATAAATTAAATTTCAAGTGAGAATTAGCTTTTTTAAATACCAAGGAACAGGTAACGATTTCATCATAGTTGATGACAGAGAGAAAACCTTTCCTGCAGATAATAAAAAAATCATTGCCCAATTATGTCATAGAAGATTTGGTATAGGAGCAGATGGATTGATACTGTTACAAAAAGACGAAACAAATTCGTTTTACATGCAGTATTTTAATAGTGATGGTTCAGAAAGTACCATGTGTGGCAATGGTGGAAGGTGTATTGCGAGATTTGCATTTGATTTAGGAATTGTACAAAACGATTTTATATTTACTGCAATAGATGGTCCGCATAAAGCCATTATTAGAGAAAATGCTATTGTGAGTTTACAAATGAAAGATGTGAAAGAAGTTTCAATTGAAGCTAATCATACTTTTGTTTTAAATACAGGTTCTCCTCATTATGTAAAGTTTATTAATGAATCAATTACAACTATTGATGTGGTTGAAGAGGCCAGAAAAATTAGGTATTCAGAAAGATTTGCCAAAGAAGGAATCAATGTGAATTTTGTGCAAATAATGGATGATGGTAGTTTAGCTGTTAGAACTTATGAACGAGGTGTTGAAGATGAAACATACAGTTGTGGCACAGGAGTGACAGCTTCTGCCATCGCACATGGATTTTTACATCCAAGAGAATTTGCACCTCATGTGGTAAGATTAGGCACACCTGGCGGCGCATTAAGAGTGGCTTACGAAAAAGTAGAATCAAATATTTCTGAAGTTTGGTTAGAAGGCCCCGCAACTTTTGTCTTTCATGGAATGGTGGATGTGGCGGTTGACTAGGAATTAAATCATTCTTATTTAAAATTCATCTTAATTCACTTAAATCTAAACCTTGCGTAATACCATGAATAATCAATGTAGAAACGTGATTTATCACGTTTCAGGCAGTGGAATCACAACATAACAACAAAAGAAAACCTGGCTGATTAATTGGTATTTTGAGAATAACCCAATGGGTTCTATTTCTTTAGCAACATTAAGAAATCCAGCATTGGTAGCAAGTTATTGTTAAACTAAAGAGCTTTCAGTATTTGCATAACACTTCAATCAAGATATAAACCTTCATGTAATACTAAGGTCCTTGTTGTCCCTTTTGTCATTTGCCCCGAATGAACAAATAAGCTTACTTTACGAAAAAGCAAGTTTGTTGAAATAAATTATAAAAAGAGGCAAATTACCATTAACGTTTAATTAATTGAAACACCTGAAGATATAAATGCTCCAAGTTTATTCAAATATCATCGAATAGATTCTAATTTGATTTTTATCAAGGATGTAGAAGCAGACTCTTTCCTTAGAATCTTCAATTGCTGTAAGGAAAAAGGCTATAAACTTATTTCAAATTATGGTAAGATTGAGTAAGCATATTGTTAGTCTATCCGTGGATTAAGAATTATACGCATATCCGGTTATATACCAGTAAATTTAATTAATCACCCTCGGCCCCAAACTTTTCCAACACGGACCGAAAGTCCGCATTGAAGAGTTTGGGGGAATTTGGTTTATAGCATTTTTCTATAAACATGTGACCTCCTTCGGGGTCATTAATTTCATTGAATAGAGCATTTTAATTCCAAAAACTTTTTGAAAATAATTCTCAATACATATGCTGGATTTATTAAAAAATCTTCTGTTATACATGCGGATAATCGTAAAGAATTATATATAAATCCAAATTGTCAGCATCAAATAGCAGAGCTAAATCTTTCTTTTTCAGCGTGCCAATTTTAAAAAGTAATCAAACTGTCTAAAAAAATCTAATTTCTGTACAACATTGTAATCGAATTTATTACCAAATGTGTAAGATGGATTTTTTTTGCAATTCTTGACCCTTATTTATCCTATTTTTATTTAGTAAGTATTGCAATTAACATAATTTTTATTTTGCAATTGTTGTCTGCTTTTGGTTTTCAATTTGCGGATTTTAATTATTCTACATCCTTACTGAAAACTCTTTATAGACTATTTGCACATTCTGCAAAAAGGCAAAATTCAATTTGCATAAAACAATAATGTATTGATTAAACCTGTCATTGTTTTTGAAATGTGATTATACAAAAATAATTGTATAACCATTTTAAACAATAACATTTATGTTACTAACTTACAGATTAAGAAAAATTAGAGAGTTAAAAAAACTCTCACAAGAAGATGCCGCTTTTAATTGTGGAATCAGTTCATCTGCGTATGGACAAATTGAGAGAAATGCAGAAAAATCTACCTATGAAACTCTCTGTAAAATATCTCGTGCACTTGATGTTTCAATTCACTTTTTAGTAGATATAAATAATCCATCATTTATTGATAAAAACAAGTTATAGCTTGTTGTCAATCAGTAACTAGCAAATTATTCTTGTATGTATGATTTATTTTTTAAATGAAATGACAAAAGAATTAAACCATAGAATTAGGAAAATAAGAGAAGTAAGTGGACTAACCCAAGAAGAGCTTGCTTCTAAATGTGGAATGAGTGCTTCAGCTTATGGTCAAATTGAAAGAAATGCTTCAAAATCAACTTTTGATACTTTGTCAAAAATAGCTAATGCTTTAAACGTATCAATAAGGTTTTTGGTGGATATAGAAAATGAATCATATATAGAAATTAATAAAAAGAACTAAAATAAAATGAAACAAACATTTACACTATTTGTGCTTACCCTATTGCTCTTTACTAGGGGTGCTTATGGAATAGAAATAAAAGAAAACAGCCTGGATACTTTAAATAGAAAAGGCTTTACCTTATATATAAATCAGCCTATAGGATTTATTAATAAAGTAAGGATCAAAACAGGTTATAAGTCTGAAAAGAATAGTACCTATTTAGTTAGTTTAACCAATCATTATAACAATATTAATGGGCTATTTACTAAGGTCAAATATACTGGCCTTCAATTTTGTATTGAATATCAACATGCTCTAAACAAAGGTAAACATGGTGAAATATTTGTTTATGGTAAAACTGGAATTGGTAATTATGTCTTCAAAGAGAAATCAAATTTTATATTTTCATCAAGTAACGAAGTATCTGGTTCATATTACATTTTTGGAGGAGGAATTGGCGATGAATTGTTTTTAAACAAATCCAAAACAGTCTTTATTCAATCAAATCTAGGTTTTAAAATTTGTGATATCTACAAATTGTCTACGGAAAAGCCAGAAGAAACTTTTAAAACTGTTATCAGCCCAGGTTCAGTAATTGAAATCAATATCAATTTTGGGTTTCGATTCTAAGTTTAATCAACAAATAAATTTCATAAATCTTCACCCAAAAAAATAAAATAATATGATTTTATTAAAAATAATACTAATAATATTAATTAGCGATTTGCTTACTGGAACATTGCATTGGTTAGAAGATGCATATGGAAACCCAGATTCAAAATGGTTGGGCAAATCAATTGTAATTCCAAATATTGAACATCATCAATATCCGAGAAAATTTTTAAAATCCACATTTTTTGATAGAGTAAAAATATCAATCATAATAGGTGCGGTTTTAGCCAGTGTTTTATTGTTTTTTGGAATTTTAAATTGGGAAATATTCTCAGTGATACTTTTCTCATCAATGGCAAACGAAATACATGCCATGGCTCATCGCACCGACAAAGAGAATGGAAGATTTATATGTTTTTTGCAAAAGCTGGGATTATTTCAATCTAGAAGAATGCATGGTATTCATCATTCATCACCATACAATGTCAATTACTGTATCATGACCAATTATTTAAATCCAATTTTAAATGCCATAAAATATTGGGAGGCACTTGAATTTATAATTAGGCTATTTGGAGTAAAACCCGCAAGAGGAAACGCCAATAGAAATGGTTATTAATATAAAAAAGTTAAAAAGGTTTAGCCGAGAAATAAATAAAGGATAGTAAAAAACTAATCAAGCAAATAATTAAATTAAAATGAAAAAAATAATCATAATCATTTTGTGTTTTCATTCTCTATTACTAGCTAAAGTTGAAGCACAAAACACTTTGAATAATGTGAATGATTCTACTAGCAGAAAGGGATTTACTTTGTTTATGAATCAGCCTTATGGCCTATTAACCAAGGTGAGATTCAATTTAGCATATAAAACCCAGCGCGATCATACTTTTATGTTAAGTGTTTCAAATTATTACCAATATGGAATTCAAACTTTTTTGGAATATCAATTTTGCTATTTGAATAAAACTAATACTGAGAATTATTTTTATGCAAGGAGTGGTTTTGGAGAAACAGGCAAATCTTATTCAAAATATTACAACTTTTTTGGAGCTGGTTTAGGTAAAGAAATATTTATTGATAAAACTAAACGATTTAAAATGCAAGGGAGTTTAGGTTGGGTTATGTTTAATGATAGGAGTAATAAACTAGATTTTTATTTTGAAGGACCAGGATTTCCAATTGACCTTAATATAAATTTTGGTTACAAATTTTAAGTAAAAAAACATCATTATAAAAAATAGAAACCTTAAATAAAAAATTATGAAAAAAACAATCACAAAAACGACAATCATTGCCTGTTTAATGGCATTATTCAGTTTTAATTCATTCGCACAAAAAAGCTTTTATGTAAAACTGAATGGGGGCTACAATTTAGGAACAACAGCCACATTAAATGGATTTGGTAATGAAATTGAGAACGGCACTGTCACAAGTTACGAAAAAGTGGACCTAGCATTTGGAAAAGGAATAAACTTTGGAGGCGCTGTAGGTTATAAGTTTAATAAATATGTAGGTACGGAGTTAAATGTTTCTTATTTATTCGGGGGTACTACAAAAACTAAATATTCATCCACTACTTCAGCATCAAGCATTTCATTTAATTCAGATTATTCAGCTACCATGTTAAGTTTTATTCCTTCAATAGTGATTACTCCTGGTTTTGAAAAAATAAATCCTTATACCAGGTTTGGTTTAATTATTGGTTTACCAACATTTACTAGTAAATTGGAAATTATAAATTCAAATACTATCATAGGAACTACTTTTACTAATACAACAAATTCTACAGCAAAAATAAATGGAGGATTAGCCATAGGATTGCAAAGTGCTATTGGTATTGATTATAAAATAAATGACCAATTCTCTATTTTTGGGGAGTTAAATAGTATCAATTTATCTTATTCACCAACTAAAGGAGAAATAACTGAGAGTAAAGAAAATGGAAATGATAATTTAGCTACCTTAACTACCAGAGAAAAGAAAACTGAGTTTGTAGATTCTTATAGTGAAGATAGTTCAGTGACACCAGACCCGAATGCGCCACAGAAAGCAATAAAACCCAAATTACCATTTAGTAGTATAGGATTAAATGTTGGTGTTGTATTTCATTTTTAAACTTTAGCAATTATAAGCATCCTCTTGATTATTCATTTCATGTAGTTTCTATACTTGGAATTGCTAATGGAACTGAGGATGTTTATAATTGTGTTTAGTCAAATTTAAAAGCAAAAAGAAACTTAAATATTTTTATAACAATTAAGATTAAAAATCATGACACAAAAAACATCTAATGCATTTGTTGCTGCATCTTGGGTGGCTCTTGGAGCCGGTATGGTAGGTTATTTAGTTGGACTTTGGAGGGCAGAAATGCTTCTTAATGAAAAAGGATATTACTTTACAATCCTTATGTTTGGATTGTTTTCGGTAATTTCTTTACAAAAAAGTGTTAGAGATAAATTAGAAAATTTTCCAGTAACAGATTTATACTATGGTCTTTGTTGGTTTGCCACAATTTTATCTATTGTTTTACTTGTAATTGGATTGTGGAATGCAAGTTTATTACCAAGTGAAAAAGGATTTTATGCATTTGCATTCCTCTTAGCCATGTTTGGAAGCATCGCAGTTCAAAAAAATACTAGAGATAATCAGCAATTCAATAAACAGGAATAGTTACTAATCATGAAAGTATGATTATGAAATTTTTCTTTGAATAGTATATAAAACGAATATCCGCATGTTTGCCTTTGGATAAATTATTTTAGTAAAACTCTGAACATATTAAAAATAATTTATGAATTGAAATATAGCAAAATGAATTAAAAGTGGAATTCTGTTTTTTTATGAAATTTCCTAAAATCCCAAAGGGATGACATTTTTGGAGTAAATAAAAATGAATCAATAATCCTCAGCCCAAAACGAGCGCGAACCTTTGGTTCGCGATCGTTTTGGGCTGATTGGGTGAAGTTATTAAACATTTGTTTCTGCTAATGTTACACTAAAGAAATGCGTAAAATGATAGAATTCTACGATAATCCTAAAAATCAAATTAAAATCTTTATTGGTAAAGAAACGGATAATCGAATAGTAATTCTAAAATTTCTCAAATTTTATTACAACCCAAATTTTATTCTACTTCATTCAATATTCAGGTCCTAATTGTCCTATTTGTCACTAGCCCCGAAGGAATAAATAAGCTTACTAAACGAAGAATTGAGTTGGAAATCAAATAAGGTTTTATTATATATATGAGATCACCTCTCAAGGGTCTTTAATTAAATAAAATTAGCAATTCTATTTAAAACTAACTTATGATTATAATTCTTACAGTAAACTTGCGGGTAATCCAATTATTTTTTAGCTAAAATTCATTTTTCTTTTTTCAATTCAATTTCTTAGGTTTATCTTGGCTACCTTAATGTAATTAGATTTTGCTGGTAGTTAACACTCAACCATTCGCTTTAGTTTTCACTTTTGTAGAGCATCCCCAAATGGGTTTGATGCTGGAACCACATGTTGTTCAGGTGAATGGGAGAGGAGCCTTTACGCTTACACACCAAAGAATATTTTCTAAAACGGCAGATTATTTTGCAAAGAATATCAGCACAAAAGAATTTGAACTCATAAAAATTTTGGATGAAGTAGATGATGATTTTCTTTTTAAAAGATTCAATACCGAAACCAAAAAGAAAATAAGAACAGCAGAGTTTTTTAGTAAATATTGCACCCCAACACTTCTTGATGAAAGAATAAAACCCTTTATTCAAGAAAGAATTCATAAGGTTCTGGTTAAATTGAGGGGTGAAACTATTTACAAAACAGGTAACGACAATAACCCAACTTCGATAAAAATTGAGGTTGCAACAGAACCGGGAAATGTATGGTTTCATTTTAAAGACAATCCAGATGGTATTCGCTACTATCCAACCATTCGCTACAAAGGCGAAAAGGTTGAATTTATGTACAAAGGCGCTCAGGTTGTTTGTTTGAGTCCGGCTTGGTTATTGGTACAAGATAAACTTATTGATTTTGAAAAGCGTGTTGATGGCAAAAAGCTGTTGCCTTTCTTGAATAAACGATACATCCAAATTCCTCGTAACGCTGAAGAGAATTACCTGCAGAAATTTGTATCTCAGTTGGTAGAAAAATATGATGTAAAGTCGGATTGTTTTGGCATTGAAACCTCAAAGCCTTATGGCAAAGCTTTTCTTACCATGGTGCATTTTTATGAAGATGAAATTGCGCTAAAACTTCAATTTAAATATTCAGAAGCTGAATTTGAATATGCTTCTGAGCCCATGATTTCTTCGAAACTAACCAAGTTTCAAGGAAAAAACTTATTCAAACGTATTCAAAGAAACCGTGATTTTGAAGAAAGTAAAAAAGAAGCTTTAGAGAAAATTGGACTTAGGAATACCAAAACTTCCTTTTTTCAAATTCCTGAATTGGTTACAGTTAAAAAGAATGATTCATTATTAGGCGGTGAAGTCACCAATAAATATGCCTTTCTAGATTGGTTAAATGAACACCATGAAGAATTAGAAAAGAATGAAATTGAAATCAATCAACAAGCTGAAAATAGCAAATATTTTATTGGTCCTAGAGAGATAAAAATTGAAGTTAAAGAGCAAAGAGATTGGTTTGATGTAACTGCTATTGTAAAATTTGGTGAATACACTTTTTCATTTTTAACCCTTCGTGAATACATCATGAAAGGTAAAAGAGAATTCATTTTGCCAAATGGAATGATTGCTGTTATTCCAGAAGAATGGTTTGGAAACCTAAGTGGCATTTTAGAATTTTCGAATGGTGAAGATGAAATAAAACTCGAAAAACACCATGTAGGTTTGCTTGAAGAAATTGCACATTCAGGAGGCAAATATTTAAAATTGAGCGAAAAACTCTTACAGCTTCGAGATTATGGTCAGGTGCGTGAAATGGATATGCCTCTTCAATTCAAAGGTGAATTAAGGCCTTACCAAAAAGCTGGATTCGATTGGTTTTACTTCTTAAAGGAAAATAAGTTCGGTGGTTGTTTAGCTGATGATATGGGATTGGGTAAAACCATTCAAACTTTATCATTGATTCAAAAGGAAAAAGAATTATTCAATGAACAAATGAATATTCCTTCCTTACAAGAAAGGGAGTTTGTAGCGGAAGAAATTCCAGTAAGTTTAAAGTCGAATGCTCCTGCGGTACAAATAAGTTTGTTCGATCAGCCCATTCAACCTAATAATAGAGAATTGTTTGTTAGAAGTGGTGGAATTTCCAATCAATTACAGGCTCCTTCAGAAAAAGAAATGATTCAACAGACTTTTATCCGTTGTTCATTAATTGTTGTGCCAAATTCATTGGTCTACAATTGGTTTCAGGAAGCATTGAAGTTTACTCCAGGTTTAAGAGTTTTAGTTTATACAGGAATTGGTCGTATAAAGAATACCAAACAATTTGCCAATTACGATTTGGTTATATCAACCTATGGCACTGTTCGGGTTGATGTTGAATTGTTAAAGGAATACAAATTCAATTATTTAATTCTCGATGAAAGTCAGGCCATCAAAAATCCGAATTCACAATCGGCAAAAGCTGTAAAAATGCTTCGTGCTGCCAATAAACTGGTTTTAACAGGAACTCCAATTGAAAACAGTGTACAAGAATTATGGAGTCAATTGTCGTTTATCAATCCTGGATTATTAGGAAGTTTAAGTTCGTTTAATGAAAGGTTTGTAGGACCCATTGAAAAGCTAAAAGATCCTTATAAGATGATGCAATTAAAAGCCATCATTAAACCATTTATTCTTCGCAGAACAAAAGACCAAGTTGCTAAAGACCTTCCAGAAAAAATGGAACAATTGGTTTATTGTGAAATGAGTGAAGAGCAAAAAGAGGCTTATGAAAAAGTAAAATCACATTACAGAAATGAAATTTTATTGGCTATCAAAGAAATTGGATTGAATAAATCTCACTTCACTTTATTACAAGGATTAACAAAACTTCGACAAATAGCCAATCATCCATTATTGGTGAATCCTGATTTTGATGGAGAATGTGGCAAGTTTAATGAAGTAACTTTTATGGCCGAAACTGCCATGGCAGAAGGACACAAAGTATTAATGTTTTCACAATTCGTTTCGCAGTTAACCATTTATAGAAAATGGTTCGATGAAAAAGGAATTAAATATTGTTACCTCGATGGCTCTATGAGTTCAGAGGACAGACAAAAAATGGTTCATCAATTCCAAAACGGAGATTTTCCATTCTTTTTAATCTCACTAAAAGCGGGTGGTTTCGGACTCAATCTTACCAAAGCCGATTATGTATTTATGATTGACCCTTGGTGGAATCCAGCGGTTGAAAGACAAGCAATAGATAGGGCACATAGAATTGGTCAGGATAAAAAAGTGTTTATCTACAAATTCATTTCTAAAGATACGGTTGAAGAGAAAATTTTATTACTTCAACAAAAGAAAAAAGATTTAGCCAATAGTTTAATTGAAACTGATGAAGCTGTATTCAAACACATTGATATTGAAGAAATAATGGCATTGTTGGAGTAGGTAGCTATAGAAAAATACCAAAAAACTTAAGTAGATTTAATTGTTTTCGACTTGGCTCAATCGCAAAATCAAAAATGATGTTTATCTTGGGCGGGTAATTTTTTTACAATATCACAATGGATAAAAGAGAATTTCTATTAGACATGCGCGAAAAAGCGCAGGAGGGTGGAGGTAAAGCCCGTATCGACTCTCAACATAAAAAAGGAAAATTAACAGCACGCGAACGCATTCATTTTTTAATGGATGAAGGTAGTTTCGAAGAAATTGGTGCTTTTGTTCAACATAGAAGTAAAGATTTTGGCATGGAATCGCAATTGATTCCGGGTGATGGTGTAGTTACTGGATACGGAACAGTAAATGGTAGAATGGTTTATGTGTTCTCACAAGATTTTACTGTTTTTGGTGGTTCACTTTCTGAAACACATGCAGAGAAAATTTGTAAAATCATGGACCTTGCTATGAAAAACGGAGCGCCTGTTATTGGATTAAACGATAGTGGTGGTGCACGTATTCAAGAAGGTGTGGTATCATTAGGTGGGTACGCCGATATCTTTTATAGAAATACCTTAGCTTCAGGTGTTGTGCCTCAATTGTCTGCAATCATGGGTCCTTGCGCTGGTGGTGCGGTTTATAGTCCTGCTATTACCGATTATATTTTCATGGTAGAAAATACCAGTTATATGTTTGTAACGGGTCCGAATGTGGTAAAAACAGTTACCCATGAAGAAGTAAGTTCAGAAGATTTAGGTGGTGCTTCTGTTCATTCTGCAAAAAGTGGTGTAGCTCATTTTACGGCTGCCAATGAAGTAGAATGTATTCGTCAATTGAAACAAATATTAAGTTATGTTCCTCAAAATTGTGAAGAACAAGCGCCATTTGTGCCTTATACAATTTCTGATGAAGAAAGACCAAAATTGGCTGATTTAGTTCCTGAAAATGCCAATCAACCATACGATATCAGAGAAGTAATTGAAGAGGTTGCAGATGAAGACAGTTTCTTTGAAGTACATAAAAACTATGCAGAAAATATTGTTGTAGGTTTTGCAAGATTAGCTGGTAGAAGTATTGGTATTGTTGCAAATCAGCCTGCATTTTTAGCTGGTGTATTGGATATCAATTCATCTAAAAAAGCAGCAAGATTTGTAAGGTTCTGCGATTCGTTTAATATTCCTTTATTGGTGTTTGAAGACGTTCCAGGATTCTTGCCAGGTACCGACCAAGAATGGAATGCTATTATTACAAACGGCGCAAAATTATTGTATGCATTTTGTGAAGCAACGGTTCCAAGAGTAACTGTCATTACTAGAAAAGCTTATGGTGGTGCTTATGATGTAATGAATAGTAAACACATTGGCGCCGATATGAACTTTGCTTGGCCAACTGCAGAAATTGCGGTAATGGGAGCAAAAGGAGCAGCGGAAATCATTTTCAAAAAAGAAATTGATGCAGCCGAAGACAAAAACGCAGCCTTATTGAGCAAAGAAAAAGAGTATGGTGATTTGTTTGCAAATCCTTATAGAGCAGCAGAAAGAGGATTTATAGACGAAGTAATTTTGCCTGAAGAAACCAGAACAAAATTAATCAAGGCTTTTAAAATGCTCGAAAATAAAGCAGTGAAACTTCCAAGAAAAAAACACGGAAATATTCCTTTATAGGAAACATTTATTATATTGGCATTAAACTTGTTGTATGAGCGTTTGTACAACAAGTTTTTTGTTTTAAAAATTTGATATGAATAAAAGTATATTTTTAAGTTTGTTATTTCTGCTTCTTTTATTTGGATTTAACAAACAAGGTTTTGCCCAATTAGAAAGAAAAGTTTCTTCTAAAATTGTTTCTGTTCAGGTTTATCCAAGTCAAGCAATTGTGAGCAGAGTTGCCATTGTTGATTTACAAGAAGGAGTTCAAATCTTGAGTTTTGATAAAATCTCTCCTTTCATCAATTCAGAAAGCATAGAGGTTAAAACAGAGCAGGCTACAATTTTATCTGTTGGTACCAAAAACGATTATATGAGGCCTGATGAAAAGCCAGAGTACATCCTACTTCTTGAAGATTCATTAGAAAGAGTTAATGCTGCTTTGGCTGATTTTAAAGCGGAAAAAGAATCAATAGTGCATGAAAAAGATTTGATGTTAACCAACCGACAAGTAGGTGGGACTCAAATTGGTGTAAAAGCAGATGAGTTGGAAGACTTGATGATGGTTTACAAAAAGAAATTACAAGAGTTTAAAGTGAATTGGTTTTTTTATTCCAAACAAGAAAAAGTTTACGGAGAACTTAAACAAAAACTAGAATCTCAATTACAAGAATTTAGTCAAGGTGTATTAACTTTAAACAACCAAATTTTAGTAAGTATAAAAGCTGATAAAGCACTGTTAGGACAAAAAATTGAAATCAGGTATTTGGTTAACAATGCAGGTTGGACACCTTATTACGATATCAGAGTGAAGGACCATAAATCGCCCATGGTTTTTTTCTTAAAAGCAAAAATTGTTCAAAGTACCGGAGAAGATTGGAAAAATGTAAGTCTTAAATTGAATACATCAAATCCATCATTAGGTGGAGTGCAACCAGAATTAAATCCGAATTTATTGAAGTTTAAAACGAATGAAGTTTTAATATCTAGTAATAAATTATTGGGTTATAAGAGTGCGCCAGTAGGTTCACCTTCAATGCAAAGGGATGATGATGGCAGTATGGATATGGTTCAAAGTGCTATTATTGAACAAAACGCAGTCTCCATAGAATTTGTTATCAATAACAATTATTCAATTCCTTCAGACAATTCAGCACACCAAATTGATGTAACAAATATTACTGTGCCTGCTGAATACATTTATACTGTTTGTCCGAAATTAGATAAAGATGTATTTGTAAGTGCAACGGTTCCTGCAATTGATTTAATTAGTCAGTTACCCGGTGAAGCCAATGTTTATTTTGATGGAACTTTTACCGGAAAAACCATTTTACAACAAGGATCAAAAGATACTTTACAAATTAGTTTGGGTCGCGATAGAAGAATTGTTGTGGACAGAATTCGTGTAAAAGAAATGAGCAGTAAATCGTTTTTTGGAGGCTCTAAAACTGAACAAAGTAAATATGAAATTTCAGTTAGAAATACGAGGAAAGAAGCAATTGATATTATTGTAACAGACCAAATACCATTAAGTTCAGATAAAGAAATTGAGGTTAAAGTTAATGATTTAGGAGGCGCAAATTATAATACAGAAACAGGGAAATTAACTTGGAAAATTAAATTTGCACCTGAAGAAAGTAAAAAACTTAGTTTTGCTTTTGAAGTAAAATACCCAAGTGATAAACAATTAGAAGCTTATTAATTAAAACAATATCTATACCATGAAAAAAATAATAGCAAGTATCCTTTTCCTATTTGTGATTGGAATTGGAAGCAGCCATGCCCAATTGGGTGGTGTGCTCGATCAGGTGAAAAAGAATGCCCAAACAGGTTTAAGTAATGCACAAAAACAAGCATCAGCTAGTGCATTATCAAAAATTGATGCTGAGTTAATGAAAAAATTTGGCTTAGATGGAGCAAAAACCAGTGTTGTAGGAAATACCTTAAAAGTGCTTGTAGCTGATCAGGATTTTGCAGGTTTAAATGCTGATTCTAAATCAAAAACTGCCACTGCAGTCAATACTGCAACCAAATCTTTGTTAAGTAAAATGAGTCCCGATTTGCTAAAATCATTAGGTTTAAATAACCTGAATACTGTTGTAGTTGAAATGGTAAATAAGATGGGAAATACTGCAAGATTAAAAGATACATTTACATTCAAAAAATAGTTTTTAGAATCATAAACAAGAGCCGGATTTCACAATGATTTCCGGCTTTTTGTTTTATACAATTGGTTTTATTATACATTGATTAATGAATTAAAACCTCCAAACAATATCCTCCTTATTACTCAATTCCCTTGCTGCCTCCACCTCCAGCCCATGGTAAAAGAGGAATCAAAACACAGCTGCTCTAAATAATTTGATTGTTGATTATAAAAATCAATATACTACCTTCAATTTATACTGGCCATATTCAACAATATCTTGCTAATTACTCAATTCTCCTGCTGCCTCTTGCCCGCGGATATTGAGAAATAAAAATAAACCTGCTCTAAATAATTTGATTGTTGATTATAAAAATCAATACTATTCCCTTCAATACATTAAGTCCATCTTCAACGAAATCTCGCTGATTTCTCAATAGCCGTGTCGGCTTCAGCCCACGGCTATGGAGAAATAAAAAAAAATGGCTCCAAATAATTTGATTGCTGATTATAAAAATCAATATACTACCTTCAATTTATACTGGCCATATTCAACAATATCTTGCTAATTACTCAATTCTCCTGCTGCCTCTTGCCCGCGGCTAATGAGAAATTAAAATAAACCTGCTCTAAATAATTTGATTGTTGATTATAGAATTCAATACTATTCCCTTCAATACATAAAGTCCATCTTCAACGAAATCTCGCTGATTTCTCAATAGCCGTGTTGGCTTTAGCCCGCGGATATTGAGAAACAAAAATAATACTTCATTTTCAATTAAGCATTTCAGTTTTAAAGTTTCATAAAAATTAAATAGCTTGCACACTTATGGGAATCAAATCTGTTTTAGCCAAAGTTTTTGCTGCTTATATTTCTTCAAAAGTTAAAAAGGATAGCGATTTAGCTCTTGAACATCAGGAGTTAATTAGAATAGCTCTTTTAAAAACAGCTTCTAATACCAAATTTGGGAAAGACCACAAATTTGCTTCTATTCAATCCTATAATGATTTCAAAGCCAATATTCCTGTAAGAGATTACGAAGGTTTAAGAACTTATATTGATGCAGCGGTTAATGGAGAAGCAGATGTTTGTTGGCCTGGCCGACCTTTGTATTGGGCTAAAACATCAGGCACAACTTCTGGTGTTAAGTATATTCCAATTACAAAAGAATCAATACCTTATCATATCAACTCAGCAAGAAATGCACTCTTGTGTTATATCGCCGAAACGGGTAATTCAAAATTCGTTGATGGCAAACTAATTTTCCTTTCAGGAAGTCCTGAAATGGACAAGAAAAATGGTGTTTTTACAGGCCGATTAAGTGGCATTGTCAATCACCATGTTCCTCAATATTTAAGAACCAATCAATTGCCTTCTTATCCAACAAATTGTATCGATGATTGGGAAGAAAAAGTAAGTGCCATTGTTGGTGAAACTTTTCATCAAGACATGAGTTTGATTAGTGGAATTCCACCTTGGGTTCAAATGTATTTCGATTTGTTAATGCAAAAAAGCGGCAAAACCATTGGCGAATTGTTTCCAAATTTTTCAGTATTTGTTTATGGAGGTGTCAATTTCGAACCTTATAGAGCCCGCATAGAACAAAGTATTGGAAGAAAAATTGATACCATCGAAACCTATCCTGCATCAGAAGGATTTATTGCCTATCAAGATTCACAAACTCAAAAAGGACTTTTATTATTAACCAATAATCAAATGTTTTATGAGTTCATTCCTGTCGATGAATTCTTCAATGAAAACCCTACACGAATTTCATTAAAAGATGTGGAAATAGATAAAAACTATGCCATCATTTTAAATACAAATGCCGGTCTTTTTGGTTATAATATTGGTGATACTGTAAAATTTGTTTCATTAAACCCTTATAGAATCGTAGTTAGCGGACGAATCAAACATTTCATTTCCGCATTTGGCGAACATGTAATAGGAGAGGAAGTAGAGTTTGCATTGATGAGTGTTGCTAAGAAACATGGCATTGAAGTCATTGAGTTTACAGTTGCTCCACAAGTAAATCCGGAATCAGGATTGCCTTACCACGAATGGTTTGTTGAGTTTGCAAATGAACCTGCTAATATGGAGCAATTTGCTGCTGAGGTGGATGCAGCCATGCAGTTAAAAAACATTTATTACAAAGACTTAATCGATGGCTCAATTTTACGTCCGCTGGTATTAAAATCATTGCCCAAAAACGCCTTTATCGACCTCATGCGCTCCATGGGAAAATTAGGTGGCCAAAACAAAGTACCAAGGTTAAGCAACGATAGAAAACTAGCAGACAAGCTAAATTGATTGTGTTTTGGGGCTTTCCCGCCGGCTCACAAAATTGCTTGAACCAATTAAAATCCTGCCAAGCCTGCCGGCCGGGCTGTTTGTTCCAAGCTGTTAATGGCCTGTCTGTGGCTATTGGGCCTTTGCCGGGCTTCCTCCGGTCGCCTGCAAACACCCATATCCACAAGCCAATCCATCAACAGGCTTTCCACGTCCATCCCTAAGCCAAATCTGTTTTCATTAAGCAAGTTAGTTTACCAATCACAATTGATTTTATATTCATTTCCTATCAATAAGGAATTATTCAAAAATGACTATTAAAAATAATCAACCCAAAGGAATCACAAGCTGAATACTCGTGCCTTCTTTGCCAGAACTGATTTCAATTTTTCCATTTAAGGCAATGGTTCTTTGTTGCATACTTATCAAGCCAAAAGCCTTTCCCGACTTAAGTGTTTCTTCAACCTGAAATCCAATTCCATTGTCCATGTATCTTACAATTATTTGATTTCCTTCAGATTCAATAATAATTTTAGCAGATTGAGCATTTGCATATTTTATGGTATTAGAAATGGCTTCTTGAATAATCCTATAAATGTTTAATTCTTGCTTTTGATTTAAGCTTGCAGACTCATAATGAATTTCATGAGAAATATATAAACCAGAATTTTTTTCGCTTGATAGCAACAATTGTTCAAGACTCAGTTTTAAACCAATTTCTTCAAACATAACTGGAAATAGGTTTCTGCTAATTTTTCTTACTTCATCAATCACTTCATCAATTTTATCTTCATTGAATTGTAGTTTTTTATTGATTGAGTTTTTTATGTTCAACAAATCATGTCCAATACTATCATGTAAATCTTTGGCAATACGTTTTCTTTCTTCTTCAGTATTTTCCATCAATTGTTGAGTGAAAAGGGCTTCTATTTTTCTTTTTTCTGCATTTATTCTTTCTTTCTGTTTAATGATATAGATGAAGAATCCTAATGCCAAAATAATTATAAAGAGAACTAAAAGAATAATATCTCTTTGTTTGTTTTTTAGCTTTTCAGCCTGAATATTTATCTCTTCATTTTTCTTCTCAGTTTGATATTTAATTTCTAAATCTAATAGTTGTCCTTTATTATTTAATTTGGTTCTTTTTCTAACAATTTCATTCGATTTTCTTAAGTAATTTAGTGCTTTTTTATAATCCCCATTGTTTTCAGTTAAATCTAAAAGCATGATGTTTGTTCTCCAAGCTTCCCACCAGATTTCTTTTTTCTCATAGGTATTTGCCATCTCAATTAATTCCGCCTCATTCAAATAACTTTTATTTATTTTTTGATAATAAATTGAAGTAAGAAATTTGAATTTATGTGTTATTGAAGGACTATTTATAATATTGATTACTTTTTCAATTTTATCTAAGGTGAGTTTCATGCTATCTGCATCATTCTTGGAATTGTAAAATTCAAAATTTATGTCTTCACATACCCAAATATTATAGGGACTTCTTTTTGAATATGCATTACAAATGGCGTTCATTTCTCTTAATAATGACTCATCTTTTGCTTTGAAAACAAAGTTTTCCGAAGCATTTTTTTCATAAATAAAATAATTGCTTAATAATGGAATTAATGTATTGGTATCATTTTTTTGCCTCGAATTTAATATAGCAAGATTGTTATACATGATGGCATTTTGATAGGCCTGCACATTATTGTAAATTCCTGAAATATTTGAATAGGTAACAGCAATATTAATTGTATCCTTTTCTTTTTGATAATAATCTAATCTTTCAAATTGAAGTTGTATGGCTTTATCTGTTTCATTTTTATCTTCATATATTTCAGATAACATACCCAAACATTTTATTCTGAACCTGGGTAAAATATCAGGGTGATTTATGCCATCATTAAACCATTTTTCAGCTTCTGGATATTCTGAATTGGTTTCATATTGACTCCCGATATAATAATACAGTTTTATTAGTTCTCCATTTACAGTAGAAATGGGTTCAAACTTTTTTAAATGTTGTTTGGCTGTTTCTAAATAAAATGAATCATAGATATAGTTTTGATCTACCATTTCCCCATAAGCCAATAAGCAAAATAGGGCAGAATCTGCCTGGTTTTTATTTAGAAAATCTTGGTAGTATTTATTAAAAGTTTGGATATAATTTTTCTCATCATAGTTATCTGAATTCAACAACCATTTATATTTTTCTCCAATTACATCTTTATGATGCCAAGGTTTTAAAGCTTGTTTTTCTTTGTTTGAATTACAAGAAATGATGAATAATACGAAGCAGATTAAAATTATTGAATTAGCGATTGTATAACAAAATTTATTCTTCATAAGATGGGTTGGTTCAATAATTAAATGAGTAATTAAAGAATTACGAAAATGCGAAAAAATGACACTATTTGAAGAAAAAATAAATATCAGGGTTAACCCTGATATTTATTTTATTCATTAAGAATTAGAATTGTATACATAAACTATATGATGAATAGCTTAATTATTTCAAAGCAAATAATGTGTCAAATTACAAGTAGAGGTTTAGTATTTATGAGCAATTTTTACTGTGGGCTAGTCTTCACCCCGAGATTGGTTCAAAATGAAAGTATAGGAATTTTATTTTAAACGAATAATATAAAGGGAAGTCATTTTAAAATAGGAATCAATGTTTAATAAAAGAAAAAAATCATTTTAAATACAATCAACAAATAAATTTATATGGTAAAAATTACACAAAAAGTTTATACAAGGTTTAGCACAACTTTGTTATTTAAGCCGCTTGTTTTTCTGCAAACAAACAAACAGCAAAATGAGTTTATTAATTTTAGAAAATGGACTTTGTTTTTGGTAGCATTTATATCAATAGCAATAGGAAATTTAAACGCTCAAACATGGCAAACACCACTTGAAGCAGGTGGGAATTATGTCAATAATACACTAAGGGATGTTTATTTTGTAAATAGCAATAAAGGGTGGGCTATAGGTGAAAATGACAAAATGATAAAAACAACCAATGGGGGATTAACTTGGACAGAACTAAACCTTAATGTAAACACCATATTCAATAGTGTTCACTTCGCCAATGATTCACAAGGGTGGGTAGTTGGTCTAGGTGGAACTATTTTAAAAACCAATAATGGAGGCACCACATGGACTTCACAGTCATTTACTACAACGCAAAGTCTTTCTAGCATTTATTTTATTAATTCAAATCAAGGCTGGGCTGTAGGTACGGGAGGGATTATAGTTACAACCAACAATGGAGGCAACACTTGGACCTTCCAAACATCCAATACAACAAATTCCTTGAGTAGTGTTTACTTTACCAGTTCAAACCAAGGTTGGGCAGTGGGTGCTTCTGGAACCATTTTAACAACTAGCAATGGAGGAGCTACCTGGAGTGCACAAACCTCTGGAGTAACTATTACATTACTTAGTGTTTACTTTACTAGTGCTACCCAGGGCTGGGCTGTTGGCAATACTGGAACGATATTAACTACCAACAACAGTGGAACTACATGGACAGCCCAAACCTCTGGCGTTAGCTCAGTTTTGCGCAGTGTTAACTTTATTAGTTCTGGTCTTGGCTGGGCAATTGGAGATGGAACTATTTTAACTACTAGCAATGGTGGCACAACTTGGTCAGCCCAAACGCCTGGTGTATCCATTGCATTGAATGGCGCTTCATTTATAAGTTCAACTCAGGGTTGGATAGCTGGTGCAAATGGAACAATATTAACAACCAGTAACGGTGGCACTACTTGGACAGAACAAACTAAAGGGACAAGGCAAACATTAAACAGCGTATATTTTACTAGTTCTACACAAGGTTGGGTCGTGGGAAATGCTGGAACAATATTAAGCACCAGTAATGGTGGGAAATCTTGGAATACCCAAAATTCTGCAACTATTGAAAATTTACGGAGTGTTTACTTTACTAGTTCTACCCAAGGTTGGGCAGTTGGTGGTACTTCAGTTGGAAGCGTTAGAACCACAAACAACGGTGGAACAACTTGGACGGCACAAACTTCCGGGCCATATGATTTGAATAGTGTTTTCTTTACGAGTTCTTCCCAAGGTTGGGCTGTAGGAGTGGTAGGGAGTATTAGGACTACATCTAACGGAGGAACAACATGGACATCCCAAACCTCTGGTGTGACAAATGCATTACGCAGCGTTTTCTTCACCAGCTCCTCCCAAGGCTGGGTAGTGGGTGCTGCTGGTTTAATTTTAACCACAAGCAATGGTGGCGCAACCTGGACAACCCAAACATCTGGCACAACTAACCAATTAAATAGCATCTACTTTATTAATAATACACAAGGTTGGGCTGTGGGGGGTTCTGGAACCATTCTAACAACAAGCAATGGTGGAACTACTTGGACAGCCCAAACCTCTGGTACAACTACCCCATTGAATAGCATCTACTTTATCAATAATACACAAGGTTGGGCTGTAGGTAGTACTGGAACTATTCTAACAACAAACAATGGCGGTGCCACTTGGACGACGCAAACATCCTCAAACTCCTCCTCTTTAACTAGCGTTTATTTTACTAGTGCCAACCAAGGTTTTGCTGTTGGAAATCTTGGAGCCGTTTTATTATATGGTGGAGCTGCTCCTTCAACTGTTGCACCAAGTGTATCAACTAATGGTGCAACACTTGTTGGTTCTAACAATGCAACTTTAGGTGGCAATGTAACTGATAGCGGTTCTGCAATAGTTAGTGAAAGAGGTATTGTTTATGCAACAACTCTTAATCCAACAACAGCAAATACAAAAGTTCAAATAGGAAATGGAATTGGTGCTTACTCTCAAAATATTACAGGCTTAACTGCTTCAACAACTTACCATGTGCGTGCTTATGCCATTAATAGTGTTGGAACTAGTTATGGTGCTGATAGCACTTTTACAACATTAGCAAGTAGCCCAAATCCATTAGCTAACAATACCCTATCAGGTGATCAATCGTATTGCTCGGTAGCTCAAAGGGATTCAATTTTTGGTTCATTGCCTACAGGAGGAAGTGAACCCATCACATATCTGTGGCAGTACTCTTTATCATCGGCAATCTCAAGCTTTGGTACACTTCCAAATAATACCGGAAGAAACCTTATGCCAGTTACTAATTTAGGCAATAGTTGGTATAGACGTATTGTTATCAGTGGTTCTTTAAGAGACACTTCCTTGGTTACAAAAATTACCATTAACCGTGTAAATAATGACAGTATTTATGGCCCGAATGAGGTTTGCTCTAGTACTACAAGTTTACCATTACGCACCGGAATTAATACCCTGATTGGAGTAAGTAGTTACAATTGGCTTCGTAGCACTACAGATAGCTTAACTGGATTTAGTACTGCTCCAGGTACATCAAACCAAGTAAATTATTCGCCTGGCACAGTTAATCAAACTGCCTGGTACAGGGTAGTTGCCACAAGCGGCAACTGCAAAGATACTACAAAGGCTTTTGCTCAGCGTCCAAGTAATTCTCCTAATAGCATAATTCCTGGTCCATCTGGACCTACAAGTGCCCAAGGCGGTCCGGTTGTTGCTTCTGCCTTTCAACGTGGAATCTCAATTTATCCTGCAAATGAAATCCAAGATGTTTTGAATATGGGTGATTCTATTTCTAAAATTGGATGGGTTATTAGCAGTATTAGTGGTACGGCATTCAGTCAGCCAGTTAGTGGTCAATTGAAAATTTATTTGGTAAACACCAACGATGTTAGCATGTTAAGAGCAACAAGTAGCACCAACTGGTCGACCATATTAAGCACACCATCAAATATGACCTTGTGTTACGATAGTGCCTTTAGTTTACCTACAGTGGCAGGGCCATATTTTGTTCGACTGCAAAATAAACTGGCCTATGCTGGACAAGGTATTTATCTAGCAATTGAATGGGTACCCTCATCTACAACTTCAACCAGTTCCATAAATTATGGACTTAATCTGAATGTAAGTAATGGCACATTCAATGGCACAAGCAATTCGGCATTACCAAATACCCTTTCAGGTATAATTTTGAGACCACGGATTGTTATTGGAACTAATTGTTCTGTTGCTCCTCCTCCTGCCAGCCTTGCAACAGTATCAACCCTTGGTGCAAGTTTGGTAAGTTCAAGCTCTGCAACTTTAGGTGGCAATGTAACTGCTAATGGAGGTGCAAGCGTAAATGAGAGAGGTGTTGTTTACGCTACCTCCTCTAACCCAACAATTAGCACAGGTACAAAAGTAATCATAGGTGCTGGTAACGGCACTTTCTCTCAAAATATAACAGGCTTAACATCTTCAACTACTTACCATGTGCGTGCTTATGCTATTAATAGTGTAGGAACTAGTTATGGTGCTGATAGTACTTTTACCACAACTTCAGTTCCTTCAATTGCTCCAACAGTTTCTACAGCAAGTGCTTCTTTAATTGGAATAACTAATGCAACTTTAGGAGGCAATGTAACTGATGGCGGTACTACTTCTGTTACTGAAAGAGGAATTGTATACGCTACAACTATCAACCCAACAACTTCAAACACAAAAGTTCAAATAGGAAGTGGAATTGGCACTTTCTCTCAAAATATTACAGGCTTAACAGCTTCAACAACTTACCATGTACGTGCTTATGCCATCAATAGTGTTGGAACTAGTTATGGTGCGGATAGTACTTTTACAACAACTTCATCTCCTTCTATTGCTCCAACAGTTTCTACAGCAAGTGCTTCTTTAATTGGAATAACGAATGCAACTTTAGGAGGCAATGTAACTGATGGTGGTACTGCTTCTGTTACCGAAAGAGGTATTGTATACGCTACAACTATCAACCCAACAACTTCAAACACAAAAGTTCAAATTGGAAGTGGTATTGGTTCTTTCTCTCAAAATATAACAGGCTTAACAGCTTCAACAACTTACCATGTGCGTGCTTATGCCATTAATAGTGTAGGAACTAGTTATGGTGCTGATAGTACTTTTACAACATCAGCATCCACACCGGTTGCTGGATTAAGCATTGCTTCCTATATGCCGCAAAGTGGAAACGTTGGAAGTACAGTAACTATTAAGGGAACAGGTTTTGTTAATGTTACTAAAGTATGGTTTGGAGCGGCTCCCGCTGCAAGTTTTACTGTTGTGAATGACAGCACCATCAATGCAGTGGTTCCTGATAATGCCTATATGGGTAATATCGCTGTAGCTACCAACGCTGGATTTAAAATTGGTAAAGAATATTTCTATGTAAAGAATCCGCAGAACGTTATGTTTGGTAATTCTGCTCAAACAGGCGTTTACTTCTTAAAGGACGGAAAACTATACGGTCAGTATATTTACTATTTTGATGATGGTCAATCTTATCGCTATTGTCCTGTTGAAATGCCACCTAAAGGCTCATTAAGAGGAAAAACGATTTCACAACTATCCACTTCGGGAACCTGGGGCCTTATTGCCCTTGCCAGCGACAATACCGTTCATACACAGGGCAACAACAACTTCAGACAATTGGGAGATAGTTCCACTGTAAGTGTTAGTGCACTTCCAATAAATATAACTAACAAAGGGGATCTAAATGGAAAAACAGTGATTCAGGTATTGGCAGGTTACAACAGGTTTTATGCACTTACCTCAGATGGAACTGTTTGCAGTTGGGGAAAAGATACACTTGGCTCTTTGGGTAATGGTGCTAGTACCAATGGTATGGTTTGGACACCTACATCTATTGCTAACAAAGGTAGTCTTGTTGGCAAAACCATTATTAAATTATGTAAAGGTACCGATGCAAATAATGAAAATAACGTTTTTGCTATTGCCTCAGACGGCACTGTACATGGATGGGGGCCAAATATTAATTCATCTATTGGTGTAACGCACAACAATGTGGTTGAAGATCCAGTTCAGATTACTCAAAGTGGTGTATTAAACGGTAAAACCATCGTAGATATTGACTCAAAAAATACCTCCACCATTCTTTTGGATGAAGATGGAATATTGTATGGTATGGGAACCTCGATGAATCTTGGTTTATCAGGTGCTTCAACCCGCAACACCCCAGACCTATTAAACATGGGAAGTACATCAAGCTTGAACAATAAGCGGGTTTTGAGCATGGTCATGAACAGAACCAGTGGCTCAGCAATTGTTGTAGATACAGCAGGTAAAGTACATGCGCTAGGTAACAATGCATTGACACACTTAGGAACAGGAAACAGCAACAATGCAATCCCTCCAGTATTAGTAGAGGCAACTAGCTCATCTATTGCTGGCAAAGTTGTAGTTGGTTTGGCACAAACTAATTATGCCTACTATGTAACAACTTCCGACAACCAAATGCATGTGTTTGGAAATGCAGGAAGTTATCAATTGTTAAATGGACTATCAACTCCAAATGCAGCTATTCCTCAGCTTATTGGTAATCCTAAACCTCTTCCTTTATTAGACGCTACCAATCTGGTATTTTCAAACATTACCGGATCGTCAGCTACAATAAAGTGTACCGCCGGTTCGGGTGTTGGTAGAATGATAGTGGTAAAAGCAAATACAATAATTGATACTATTGGTCCTGCACATGGAGTAAATTATTTTCCATCAACCAATCTTTTTGGAAGCCAAATAGATACCACTGGTCGCGTTGTTTACAAGGGATTTGGAGACAGTGTTAACATAACTAATTTAGTCAATGGAACTTTATATCATGTATCTGTTTTTGAATTTGATACTTTTTCAAATCCATGTAAATATGATGTATTTAAGTTAGGAACACCACTAATGGGTAGCTTCATTGCTACAAGTGTTCCGCAACTAGCTACTGTAAGAACTTCTTCTGCCACTTCCATCACAGTAAACTCAGCAACACTTGGTGGTAATATTGCAGCTGATGGCGGCTCCGCTGTTACCGAACGAGGTATTGTTTATGCTACAACTATCAACCCAACAACTTCAAATACAAAAGTTCAAATAGGAAGTGGTATTGGTGCTTTCTCGCAAAATATAACAGGCTTAACTGCTGCAACTACTTACCATGTGCGTGCTTATGCTATCAATAGTGTTGGAACATCTTATGGTGCCGATAGTACATTTACGACTGATTTTATTCCATCTCCAACACTTAGTTTAATAGCTTCATTTGATCCTTTCGTAACTTGTGTTGGTACAGCTTCAAGTCCACAACAATTTACTGTAAGTGGAGTAAATTTAACTGGAAATATTACCGTTTCTGCACCA
The DNA here is from genome assembly GCA_027487625.1 of Bacteroidota bacterium. GTDB lineage: Bacteria > Bacteroidota > Bacteroidia > UKL13-3 > UKL13-3 > CAISCU01. Next base: position 9,900 of record JAIYDG010000253.1, on the reverse strand, counting down.
ACTGGCTTTGAGGTTTCTACTACTATGACTTCAGGATTTGCGTCAAGTCTAATTTTAACTGCAACTTCAGGTACAGTAAGTGCTACCGCGCTCTATATTCGTATCAGTAACACTGCAACAGGTACACCTTCTGGAAATTTAAGTATTAGTTCAAATGGTGCAACAACTCAAAATCAAAATATTAATGCAACTTTAAATCCAGTTCCTACAAGTCCTGTAATCAGTATTCAAGCTGCTTCTCCTGTATGTAAGGGTGCTCAATACCTAAATTTTGGTGCATCAACAGCTCCTGCTTCTGGTGTTAGTTACCAATGGTCGGCTAACAATGCAAACCTATATGCTCAAGGTAGTACCAAACAATATAGCCTTATAAGTTTCCCGAATGCTGGAACTGCTGTAGTTACATTAACAGCATCACAAAATGCTTGTAATTCTTCTACAAGTGTTGATATAAATGTGAATGCAGAGCAGGCTCCAACTGCTACTGTTCGTTATTTCAACAAAAACTTTGTTTGTGAAGCAAATTTGGTTCAAAAATACCAATGGGGTTACGATGATTTGCCTACACTTAAAGGTAATATTATTCAAAATGAAATCAACCAAAATTACTACAATGCTTCTCCCGAAACTGCTACTAAAGCCTATTGGGTAATTTCAAATACAGGAAATTGTTACCAAAAAACATATCATGCTGTTCCTTTAAGTACAACAGAATTACTTGCCAATGAGTTAGGAATTGAAGTATATCCTAATCCTTTTAGCAACCAAATCAATATCCGCAGTAACAGAAACCTGAAAAATGCATCAATTAAGGTTTTTGATTTAAATGGACGTAATCTCAGCACTGAATATATGAATGGCTCAAACTTCATTATGAATCTGGATGAACTTGCTGCAGGTATTTACTTTCTTCATCTAGAAGATGAAAACGGCCTTGTTTCAACAACTAAAATTATTAAACACTAATCGCTCAACTCATGAACTTGTTAAAAAAGATATACATTGGTTTTGGTCTTGCTGTTACCACTTTTAACCTAGCAAACGCCCAGAACACAAATAACTTAGGAACCGATGCGCAAATGCCCCGTTGGTTTATTGGAGGCGGAATTGCCGCTGGAACCCAATTAGGTAACATTGAACAAAATAATTGGAACCAAGCTTATACAAATGCTTTAAATGCATCCATTTCAAACTTAGATCAAACAGGTGCTTCACACTTAGGCCTAAATTTAAGTTTAGGTTACTACTTCGACAAAAATCGTAATTTTGGCTTAGGTACTGGACTGCAATATTTGTCAAGTAAAACCCAATATTCTTTAGATAAATTTAGTATCGAGTATCAATCAACAGATAATTTTGGTAGTACTTTCAGACAGGGCTTACGTTCAAATGCACCCATTGAGGAACAAATCAAACAAACCCTAATTGGCTTACCTGTGATGTTGATGTACAAAAAGCAACTAAACAATAAATGGGGATTGAATCTCGATGCAGGTGTGGTGTTTAATTTAAGTCAAAAAGCCACTTTTAATGCAGAAGATGCCAAGTTTGATTACGAAGCAATTTATAGTTTTGATGCAAACGGAAATCCGGTTTACGACAAGTCTCCAATACCAAATCCAAGCGATTGGCTCATTACAAAAGCACATTATGAAAAGGTGAATAGTGATGGTAATGTGAATGTTTATTTTGAAGATTTGTATAACAAAGCTTACAATGTGGGTTTGGGAGTAAAACCAAACAACACTACTGGCGATGTTAAAAATACAAGTATCAGTATGTCGTGGTTTATTCGTCCTAGTGTTAGTTACCGCATTAAACCTAATCTGGCTTTACATGCCAATTTGGTTTACCAACAAGTTAAAACCACATTTGAACAAGATGCCAATTACAGAATCACCAACAAACGTGGTGAGTACAATTCAATGAGTAATGGCTTAAAAAGTAATTCACAAGGTTTATTGCAGTTTGGTTTGGGTATCAGATATTATTTTGGTAAAGAGCGTGAAGAAAAACCATTACCGCCGCCTGCACCTATACCAGCACCAGCAACACCAGCAGTAAAAGAAGAACCTAAAAAGGCAGATCCTTACAAAGAAATGGTGAAAGTTACTATTAAACTTCAGGACGAGAAATATGGTAAGCCGGTACCGGGAAGCATTGTTATCAAACAGAAAAACAAAGAAGTATTTAATGGCAATGCAGATGCATCGGGATTGAGTAATTTCTATTTAGAGCCGGGTAATTACAATGTCAGTGTAAGTGCTAAAGGATATATTCCAGCTGAAGAAGAATTAAACTAAAAAAAAAAAAAAAAAGGTACTTCAAAAATCATTGAATTAAAACAACCAAAAATCGAAAAAGGATTGGTGTTTAAACTCAAAGCTATCAATTTTGAAACTGGTGCTGATAAAATGAAAGAATCATCGTTTGATATCTTAAATAAAATGGCAGCTATACTTAATGAAAATCCTAATATGGTTATTGAAGTTGCTGGACATACAGACAATGTTGGCGATGATCAAAAGAACTTAGTTTTATCAGAAAATCGTGCAAAAACTGTAATGAATTATTTGATAAGCAAAGGAGTTAATGCAAAACAAATGAAAGCTGTTGGTTACGGCGAAACCCAACCAATTGCCGATAACAATATAGACGAAGGTCGTTTAGCAAATAGAAGAGTAATGTTTACAGTATTGGAGTATTAATAATAGTTTAACACATTATAAAATAGAAAAGTGATGCTTCAATTTGAGGCATCCCTTTTCTGGTTTTAAACGGCCAATTTCATTCAATTTTTATTAGTATATAATTGAATGATTTATTTGATAAAGCGATTTTATTTGATATTGATTTATTGTGTTACAATTACTTAAATCCGTTGGAATTTTGTAACATAATAAGTAGCGTGTTTTCGCAATTTACTTTACACTACTAAAATTGTCAATTTCAATAATTTAATTCATCATTCTTTTAAAAAGCAAAATCTCTTTGTGAGTTTTTAAACCTCCCTATTTTTATAATAAAGTTTAAATAAAATTAAATAAAGTGAAATAATTCGGGTTTCCATATAATGAAAAATTTACAAAACTTAAAAAAATAACAAAAAAATGAGAGCTCAGATTATTCAACTTTCTGTTTAATTAACAAGCAGCTAGGTATTAACTAATATTCGCTAGGTTGATAACTTTACAAGGAATTAGTTTGAATAAGATTTAATTAAAGAATATGTTTATACACATTTTCAGTTAAATCAAAATTGAATTTTGATAAAAAATTGACAGATTAAAATTTTAAATGAATTTTAATTTTTATTGAAAAACATAAAAAAGTAAACATTAAATGATAATGCATGGATAAAAAAATTCTACAATCTATTTTACTATTTCTAGCAATAATAATTCTTATCAATTCAAACACAACTTTAATTGGTAAATATACTAATATCCTAGATGTTGCTTCAACAAGAATAAATTTCAAATCGGTTAAATCTATACAATCCGATTTAAATCTGAAATCAAGAATTAAAAGTGGAACTCAAGATGACATAGGATTTGACATACTTGTAGTTTTTAAATTGGGGGAATCTTATACTTCTTTTGAAAGAATAATCCCATCAATATTAAAAACAATTTTGGATATAAGTTCTATCAAAACAATTGCATTTATTCAAGATAGAATTTTACATAATCATTTTTTTAACAATTCAAATGCAATACATAAATTCTAACTAATCGAAACAAGTTATTATGAATTAAAAAGCGATTAATGAAATTGTTTCAATTAGAAAATTTATAATAAAAATACTTTCATTTTCACATCATACTAGTAAATAAAATATTAAAGTAAATAAATAAATATCTATTAAATGAAAAAACATCTACTCTTTACAACTTTATTAATTGTGCTTGCCTTCAATGGACTAAAAGCACAATTAACTGGAGTGCAAAATGTTCCAGGAACTTATCCAACACTATCTGCTGCTATTAATGCGATTAATACCAATGGTGTTGGTATAGGTGGACTAACAATTAATGTTGCAGCTGGGCATACAGAAACATTAACAGCACCATTGTTATTAGACATTACTACTAATGCACCAAGCCTTACTAACCCTTTAATCATTCAGAAATCTGGCTCAGGTGCTAACCCTTTAATTACTTCTTTTACTGGTGTATCTTCAACTATTGATGGTATTTTCATATTTAACGGAGTTGATTATGTTACCATTGATGGGATTGATTTAGCTGAAGCCTCTGCTAACACATCGCCAACTACTCAAATGGAATGGGGTTTTGCTCTAGTAAAAGCAAGTGGAACCAATGGTAGCCAATATAATACCATCAAAAATTGCACTGTTACATTAGATAAAACGAATGCAGCTTCAATTGGAATTTATGGAGGAAACCACCTGTCAACTGCAATTACAGGTCTAACAGTAACATCTGCCGCTGGTACCAATTCTTACAATAAGTTTTATAACAATACAATTCAAAATTGTTATGGTGGTTATTCTTTAAACGGATTTGCTTCAATTGCTCCATTTGAATTTTACGATCAAGGAAATGAAATTGGTAGAGATGGAGTAAGTTCTAATAGAAACCAAGTTATTAATTTTGGAGGAGGAACAAGTGCTGCTAATGGAATCTTTGGTAACCATCAAAATTCAATAAGAATTTTTGGTACATTCATCAACAATGGAAATATAACTAATACAGGTAGTATATCAGGTATATCTTTATCTGGTGGAACAAATGCCAATGTAGATATTTATAATGATACCATTAGTTTATCAAGTGGATCAACAACTTCTGCTATGTCTGGTATATCTAATACTAGTGGTGGAACTGGAGCAGGAAATACAATTAATATTTATAACAATGTAGTAAGTAATTGCAACTTTACATCAGCTACAGGAGCAGAATTCAGAGCTATTAGCTCCACTTCAACCGCAAGTTATACCAATATTTATGGAAATACTATTTCAGATAATTCACTTTCTGGTTCTGGCAATTTTAGTGGTATTTATTATGCTGGCAGTTCAACTGCCCTTTGCTTGAACGTGAATCTTAACAACAATACAATTTTTAATAATACCAAAACGGGCACTGCTGGTAGCTTTTATTGCATTTTTGCTAGTGCTAGCACTCTTGTTACAAATTGTTACAGTAATTTGATTTACAATAATTCAGCTTCTTTAACTCAGAATCCTGTCTATGGTTATTTTAATTTCGCTTTTGGTTTTAAAGAAAATATTTACAACAATACAATTTACAATTTAACTGGTGGAACAGGCGAAACAGTCGTTTTAGATTTAAGGAGTGGTTCAGGACCAACTAATAAAGAAGTTTATGGTAATACCATTTATGGCATTTCAGGGGCCACAAGTACATTTTTTGTAGGAGCTATTAGGGTTGATTATGGAACAATATCAAATGTATTTAATAATAATATATATAATATTACGAATACTGCTACAACAGGAATTTCTGGTTCGACTTTTGGAATTCAAATTGGTGGTACTAGTTCTGTAAATTTACAGAATTTTGTATATAATAACTATATTTCAGATATCAAAGCCCCTTCAATGTCGAATAATGAGGCTGTTTATGGAATTTGGTTACTAGGATCTAGTAGTTCTTATATTTATGCATACAATAATACAGTGTATTTGAATGCATCAAGTACAGGAACAAATTTTGGATCTGCTGCTGTGTTTTGTGGGTCTAATGCAGTAAGCATTGATTTGCGAAATAACATTTTTGTCAATAGCTCTACTCCTTCTGGTACGGGATTAACTCGTGGTATTTCTCGAGCAGTGGCAACTTTAAATAATTATGCTTTAAGCAGTGGATATAATTGCATTTTTGCTGGAACTCCAGGTGTGTCTAGATTGATTTATTCAGATGGTACAAATAATGATCAGACATTACAAGCATTTAAAAATCGTGTTGGTCCAAGAGAACAATCTTCATTCTCTGCTATCCCTCCATTTATTAATTCAACTACTGCGCCTTTTAATCTTCACATAAATGCAACAATTGCCACACAATGTGAAAAAGGTGGAAAAAGTATTAGCAGCATAACAACCGACTTTGACGGAAATACAAGGGGAACCTTACCTGATGTAGGAGCTGATGAAATAAATGGTATTTCAACTGATATTGCTTCTCCGGATATTCAATATACATTATTAACGAATTCATCTGTATCTGCAAACAGACAATTGAGTGCTTTTGCAACAATAACTGACCCTAGTGGTATCAATACAACTGCAGGAACTCGACCTCGACTTTATTTCAAGAAATCTACTCATGCAAACACTTTTGTGAGTAATACCAATGCAACTGATTCTTGGAAGTTTGTTGAGGCAAGCAATACAACTTCACCATTTAGTTTTACAATCAATTACTCCTTATTATTTGGAGGAACAGGTGTAGTTGCTGGAGATATTATTCAATATTTTGTTATAGCCCAAGATTTAAATGGAACTCCAATTATTGGCTTAAACAATGGTGGATTTACTACACAGCCTTCAACAGTAAATTTGTCTGCGGCTAATTTCCCATTAAATAATACTGTTAACCAATTCACAATTTTAACAGGGTCGCCATTATCCGGTATTATAAATGTTGGACCAGCAGAAACCATTAATTCCCTAACAAATGTCGGTGGATTATTCCAAACAATTAATTCGGGTGTACTTTCTGGAAACTTAACAGTAAATATTACTGGTGACCTAACAGCTGAAACAGGAACTGTTGCCTTAAACCAATGGGCAGAGGAAGGTGTTGGGAATTATTCAGTAACTATTGCACCAAGCGCTGGAGTAGTACGTAATATTTCGGGAAGTAGCGCCACTGTTGGCTTAATCCGTTTTGATGGAGCCGACCGTGTAACGATTAATGGTCGTTTTGGTGGAAGTGGAACCTTTTTAACATTTAGAAATACTTCTAATTCAGCACCTACTGTTTCTTACCTAAATGACGCGCAGAACAATACACTTACATACTCAATTATTGAAAGTGGAAATACAGTTACTTCTACAGCACTTGGTGGGGCAATTAATATTGGTGGTACTAATAGAACTGAAGGAAATAACAATAATACAATCTCATTTTGCGAAATTCGCGACCGAAGCGATATTGCTGGAACACCAGCTATTGGGATTTTTTGTTCTGGAACCATAACTACAATTCCACAATTCAACAAAAATTGCGTAATTTCAAATAACAATATTCACGATTGGTTTTTGCTAAATAACGCTAATCAGTTTGGTATCAATATTCAAAATGGTAATACTGGTTTTACAATTAATGATAATAGTTTTTATCAGACCACCTCTAGAACAAATACTGCTTCTGGAGCCATAACCAGAGCTATTAATATTAATTTTCCAACTACTGTTACCTCTAATGGTGGTTTTATAGTTAACAATAATTTTATTGGTGGAACAGCCCCTGGCGCTAATGGCGGAGATATGACCTTTAATGTTTCTGGTGTTGGTGTTACTCAAACATTTTCTGGAATCACTATGACAACTGGTCTTATTCCAAACATTGTTCAAAATAACATTATTCGTAAAATTGATTTTACCACCAATGCTCCTGCTGCATCTACTGTTATGTTTTCAGGGTTAAACTTTGCTCAGGGTATTTATAATGTTGGAACAATTACTGGTAATTCTATTGGAGGTTCAACAGGAATTGATATTATTAAAATTAAAATAGATTCTGGTGGGACAGGACTTTCAACTGTTGTTGGAATTCTAGGAACAGCAGCAAATGGATATTTCAATATTCAAAACAATGCTATTGGTGGAATAACTGTAGGAGGCTCAACATACAAAAGCTCTATTTTAACACCTTGGATTCAAATATTAGGAACACCTTCACAAACCAACACTGTTTCCAATAATTTAATTGGTAGCACAACTACTGCAAATAGTATAAACTTAACATCGACAACAGCCCCAATTTTTAATTTTGGTTATCGCCAATTGATTACTTCAGGAGCTGGATTAAACCTAACAAACAACACGATTCAGAATTTTACAAATTCAAGTACCCATCCTGCTACTAATGATTATGGTATATTTCTAATTAGTACTTCTGGTGCTCAGGGAATTATGAATGTTACAAATAATACGATTAAGGATATTTATTCTGCGTGCGCTCCTACAAATTCAATATTTGGTATTTTAGGAATTGGAGTGCAGGGAATTGGAGGCTTAAATCATGATTTTTCTTCAAATAATATTTCAAGTTTGGTAAATACTAACAACTCAGCAGCAGCTGGTTTTGTAGCAGGAATTCAAACTCAGGGTAATTCAATTGGAGGAAATATGAATAAAAACAGAATCTGGGATTTGCGTAATGCTAACACTGGAGCCAATTCTGGAATTGCTGGAATTTATTTTTCATCTGGTTTAAATTGGACAGTGAATAATAATCGTATTTCTATTACTAATTTCGGAAACACTAATCAAGGTGAAGTTACAGGTATTTCTGACTTAGTATCACAAAATGCTAATATGAGTTTTAATTATAACTCTATTTATTTGGGTGGTACTGCAATAGATACTGCTAGATCATTTGCATACGCTCGCAAAGGAAACGCAACACTTAGTTTTAAAAATAATTTATTGTACAACGAAAGAACTGGAGGTAATGGCAATAATTGTGCTGTTTCTAATTCTGCAAGTTCTCCATTTATTGGTTGGAATAGCAACTCTTCTAGCAATAATGCATTAGTTACTGCAGACTCTACGAACATAGGTTTTTGGGGAACTACTGCATACAATTTAGCTGGTTGGAGATCAAACTCAGGAACAGATTTAAACAGCATAGCAAATAATAATACGGGTGTGACATCTTCTTCACTTTTTGTTAATACTGCTATTGGAGATTTACGCATCAACAGCTCTAGTTTCACTCAAGCTTTAGCAGTGCCGATAGCTGGAATAACAACAGACTTTGATGGTGATCCTCGAAGTGCAACTACTCCAACAATAGGTTCGGATGAATTGCTTTGTAATCCTATTACATCAAATTCTATTACTGGAATACCACAAACTATTTGTTCAGGTTCTTCTCCAGCTCAAATAACCGCAAATACCGCAACTGGTGGTAATGGTATTAATAATATTTATACTTGGTTGAGTTCAACTACTAGTGCAACATCAGGTTTTACGGCTGCTAGTGGAACAAATAATACTCAGAATTATACCCCAGCAGGTTTAACTTCAACCACTTGGTTTAGAAGAAAAGCAGCTCCAGGTGCTTGTCCTGCTGATACAACAGCTGCCATATTAATTACTGTTAATCCAGTAATTGCAGGCAATACCATTGGGTCTAATCAAAATATTAATAGTGGAAACACTCCGACTTCATTAACAGGTGCAACACCTACTGGAGGAAATGGAACTACTTATGCTTATTCTTGGTTGGCTTCAACAAGCTCAGCCACCGCAGGCTTTAGTGCAGCTAGTGGTGCTAATAATACCCAAAACTATTCGCCAGGTTCTTTAACTCAAAGTACTTGGTACAGAAGATTGGTAACTTCTGGTAATTGTACAGATACATCAGCAGCGGTTGCTATAACTGTTTCAGCTTCAGCTGCAATAATTACAACGGGTACATTAAATGCATTTAGTTCTTGTTCAGGTTCAGCATCAACCCAACAAAACTTTACCATATCTGGTTCGAACCTTACAGCTAATATTGTTATCACTCCTCCAACAGGCTTTGAAGTATCAACAACTTCTGGTACAGGTTTTGCTTCAAGTGTAACGCTAACACAAAGTAGTGGTTCGGTAGCAAGTACTATCGTTTATGTTAGATTAACTAGCGCTGCCACAGGAACTCCATCAGGAAATATTACTTGTGTTTCATCTGGAGC
>JAIYDG010000488.1 GCA_027487625.1 Bacteroidota bacterium | reverse complement strand
CATAAAATAGGAAGGCGGGGTTTTAAAATCGAAAAGAGGGGGGGGGGTGGGGGGGGGGGGGGGGGGAGGGGGGCAGCTGCTGCAGCGCCCCCCTCCCCCCTCCCCCCCATACACAGCCAACTTATGTAGGATTTAGAAAGCCTTGCTTTCATTAATAGGGCCTTGCATATTCACTGTGAAAGAATGAGATGGCCACCAGGTGGTGCTAGAAGTAGCGAGGCAGACGAATCCAGCCGACTGCAGCCTCAAAAGAGGAGGCGGGGGGGGGGAAATGGGGGAGGGAGGAGGGGGGAAAGCTGCTGCAGCGCCCCCTCCCCCACCCCCATATGCTCCTTCCCAATTCAGCCTAAAGAAGATCCAGCCGCAATTGCTCCTTGCCAATCAGCTAGCCTAAAGAAGGTCCAGCCGCAATTCTCTACTCTTTCTCTTGCTCCTTGCCAACGACAGCAAAAAGGGCCCCATGTCCTTGAACTGGCATTCACTGTGAAAGAAAAGGGCTGCTGTACAGTTATGAAGCTGCAATTTCTTTTGCTACTTTTCTTAAAATGAGTAAAATACCAAAAACAGTTGAAGATGCAAGCATTCAAAAGATGTTTATATCTTGTCAGGAATACGACAGATTGAAGAAGATTGAAAGTGAATATTTAAATTTGCAGAAGAATGAACAAAAAACATTCGAAATAAGTGAACAATCTGGAGCAGGAAAAAAGACTTCAAAACTTCAAAAAATATTTTTTGAAGACAGTGATGACGATGAGCAAGATGTTTTTGACAAAATTGCCAATATTGTTAAGGACAAAATTGTAAATTCTTCAACTTCTACTAATTTATGGGGATCTCCAGCTCAAGTAACGTCAACTTCCCTAGGACTTCCAAACACATCGCCACCATTTGCATTTGCAAATACTATAAAGAAAAATGATGAGAATGATAAATTCGGTAATTAAATTTTGACAAATGCTTATGATTTAATAATGTAAAGTTGTGATGCCATATTTTCTAATCGTCACACCCTAAATTTATTGTTAAATAAATTTTGGCGGAACATTTTGACTTAATCGCGAAACCTTTCATTTCAGACGAAAAACAACTTTTACTTCTCGTGCCGAAAGGATTAAAAAAGAATGCTCAACATTTACTAGAAGAATTTGACAAACGTGGAAATGAACTCACTTGGAATTCATCCGGAACAATTTTTGTGGATCAAGTGGCAATTCCCGGAAGCAATTTATTTACTGTGTTTCCATTGTTATTTAAAGTAAGAAGATCAGAAAAACTAATTGGACTAAATGAATTAATTCAAAAAATTAATGATATGGGGTTGTCATCATATATTGTAAATGAAAACAATTTAAAAAGAAAATCCATTCACAAGCATCAAGAATCAAAAAAAATTATAAAGGGACAAGGGGAAAGTGACGATTTCCCTTGGTATTACTTGGGACCTTGAAATGCAAAGTTCGGAATTCAAAAAATATTTTGATACTTCTCCAGTTCTTAAAAGTCATTTTATTGGTGTTTTTTCTATTGATACATTACCAAAAGTAATAAAATTTAGGAAATTTTGTATTTGTAATACTGACGTTCAAAGTGGAAATGGAAAACATTGGATTTGTTTTGTAAGAACTTGTAAAAATTCAATTGAACTTTTTGACAGCTTAGGACTTGATGAGGAAAAAAAAATATTAATTTCAACATTTTGTAAGTTCAAGGTTAATGAAATAGTTTTTAATGAAACTCAGTTTCAAGCAAATTTTACAAGTACTTGTGGCTTATTTGTTTTATATTTTCTGTTTGAACGACTATTTAATTTAGATCTTTCATTTGATGAAATACTGAATGATATTTTTGATGAAAATCTAATGAAAAATGAGGAAAAAGTGACGTACTTTTGTCAAAATATTTTAAAGGACGATTAATTAATATGGATGAGCCAATTGATCCACAGTTACCTGTTCAAAAAGTTACTTTAGATCCTAATACGTTTCGATTCAAAACTCCATGTTCAATTGTAATTTCAGGACCCAGTCAAGCCGGCAAATCAACTTTCTTGTACAGCTTAGTCAAATTTCGAAATGATATTTTCACAACTCGATTTCATCGTATAATTTATTGTTTACCTGAGAGAAAAATTGTTAAAAAAAAGGAGTTTATTGACAAATTGAAATCTGAATGTAGCTTAATTGAAATAATTGGAGGATTGCCATCAGTTTCTCAACTTAATTTAGACTTAAATACATTACCAATACTTTTGCTTGTTGATGATCAAATGACCCAAATTCTCAAAGATCCTCAAATGCTTGAATTAATGACTCTTGATGGTCATTCTGATAACATTACGTTTTGTTTTACTATGCAAAATTACTATGAAAACAGTAAATTTGGAAAAACCATGATAAGAAACTGTCATTATCGTGTTTTTTTTTACAATTCAATCGAAAAAAGTTATTTAAGTACAATCTCAACCCAAATTGCCAACTCTCCCATGTTTTTTGAAGCTAATTTTCAATTTCTTTTTAAAAGATTCCCTAATGACGGATCACATTATCTCGTTGTAGATGGTCAATTTCGAAGTAAAGGTCGAGAATTTTGGTGTAGATCTCAAATATTTCCGACAGAAAAAGGAGGGGAAATTAATCCGATCGTGTTTTACCCAAATGTTTATAGGAAATGAATTGTATGTAAATATCAAAATTAGTTCTAAAATAAAAAAATATTCAAAAACAAATGGTTGTTTTTATTTATGATTTATTTTGCCGAGGCTCAAAACTCAATCATAATTTTAGTTTTATAATTAAGAGGAGTGCCCTGTTATTTATAGAAATTAGATACTTTTATTATTAACAGGGCTAAAGTTATTCTAAAGCTGCTGCTTCAGCTGACTACTAGTAAATAAATGTGTCAAAATGACTCAAATGTTTTACTTTGGCAGTTACATTATTTATCTAAAGCTTAAGAGCTGACTAATATTTTCCAATTGTTTATCTTTTCTTAAACATTCGTCGAAACCAGTTTGTCTTTGGATCAACTACGTCACGGTCAGAAGTTTGAGATTCTAAGTCAATTGAATCCAAATCATCATTTTGTTGTTGTTGTTCTTGTCGAAAAGGTTGTTGTTGTGGAGGTTGTTGTTGTGCAGGTTGTTGCTGTGGAGGTTGTTGCTGTGGAGGTTGTTGTGCAGCATAAAGTGGCTGTTGCTGATGTTCTCCGACATGATGTGACCGTTGTTGATCCTCGTCATCTGAAATGTTTGGGAGTGTAGCGATGTTCAACAATGGCAAACTCTCTGAGTTGCGTCGCCGTCGTCTTGAGGACCGTTTGAAAACAAAAACCAGAAGTGCGAAGATAATGAGGAAGAAAAAGAAGTTTAGAGCAGCAGACAAGAAAAGAGCCGATTTATCATGATCTGGTGCGATAGTTGAAGCAGATGACGTTGTTGATGACGTGGTTGATGACGTCGATGACGTGGTCGATGAAGTGGTCGATGACGTTGTTGATGACGTCGTTGATGACGTCGTTGATGACGTCGTTGATGACGTCGTTGATGACGTCGTTGATGACGTCGTTGATGACGTCGTT
>JAIYDG010000109.1 GCA_027487625.1 Bacteroidota bacterium | reverse complement strand
TCAGGTGTTGTTTGAAACAATCCAATTCCTGTGTAAAATGATAATTGATGATTAGCAAGAACATGCCACAATCCGTTGAAATGATAGCTTGGAATTAGTTGATTGTTCATTTGCATTCCTGCATTGATACTTGTGTAAGAAATAAAAACCTTTTTCTTTTTGTTTGTTGATATACTTAGCAATTCAGATTTTGGATTTTTATTTGAATTTATCTTAAATCCTGTAAACTGAAATGAATTGATAAGTAATGGAAGTTTTAAATCTTCTTGTGTTTGATTTGATAAAGATTCAACTTTAGGTTCAACTTGTAAGTTATCAACATCTATATCATTTGTGTTTCGATTTATTGATGTAGTTAATGGCGATGATATATTTGTGTTCTCACTTAAAATGGTGATTTTGTTTTCTTTTTGTTTGATGTTAGAAACTACTTGCTTTAACTTAGATTCAGTTTGTTTTGAAGAGTTATCAGCTATATTGTTGATGCTTGTATTTTCAGTATTTTGATTCTTTTTGTTTTGAAGATTATTGGATTGGTTTATATCATTTGATGTTGAATTTGAATTTGCAATGATGGTAACGCTATGTTTGTTTGATGTGTTTTTATTTGCATCAGAGGAAGTAAAATATTTTCCTGCATACATGAATATGCCAGTCAGTAAGAGTAAAGTTGGCAAAAAGAACCAATAGATTCTTTTCGAAGCCTTTCTTTTATCTATTAGTATTTGTTGCGCAGCTATCCAATAAGATTCCTTAAATGGAATTCCATTGTTCTCTAATTTGCTTTTTAATAAGCTGTCTAACTCATCTTTCTCCATCTTCATATCAACATCATTTTTACTTGTCCAAACAAGAATTTGATTTTCTTTTTTAGCTCATTGCGTGCATTCATCAAATGCCATCTTGAACTCGATTCATTTAAACTCAATTGTTCTGCAATTTCCTTATGTGATAGGCCTTCAAAAACATGGAGGTTCAAAACCAGTTTTTGAATTTCGGGTAAATTGTTAATCAATTTTATAAGCTCTTCTTTTTGAATTTTATCTTCAGCTTCATTCAGGTTAAATGGTATTTGTTGCTGATTTAAATCTTCAATGTCTTTTTCAGAGAATAGTTGTTTTTCTTTTTGGCGTTTTCTGAATTCATCAATGATTGTATTTACTATGATGGTTTTTGCCCAGGGATTAAATTCAGGACCATTATACTTTTCTATGGAGAACAATATTTTGCAAAAGCCAAGATTTAACAACTCAATAGCATCTTCTTCCTGAATACTATACCTCATACAAATCGGTATCAAAAGGTCAAAACAATACCTGTACAAGGCATATTCTGCCTTGCTTTCTTTGTTAATGCAAGCCCGGATAATGTCCTGAATATTGTTTTTCAAAGAATGAAGCAAAATAACCCGACAACAATATCTAATTGTTGTCGGGTTGAAGTGTTAAAAAAATCGATTATTTTCTAATCAGTTTTCTTACTATGCGTTGGTTGTTGCTATGTACTTCCAATAAGCAAATACCTTCAGGAATATTGTTTGTATTGATTTCCAAAAGATTATTTCCTTTATGCAAGAAATCTTTGTTCGACCATAATTTTCTTCCACTTAAATCAAAAATATTTAATTCTATTTCAGAGTTAATAGTTGAATTGATTTCTGCAAACAATGTTCCTTCAAATGGATTAGGATAAACTTGTGTGAAGCTCATTTCTTCAGAGCGAATTCCTGTTGCTTGGTCAACTACAATGTCCTTACATTTCATAGCTGAGCATGAATCTGCCAATTGCATCATATTTAAACAAACAGTATAAGTACCATTCGCAAAGTATTGATGAGTTGGATTGGCATCAGGAGAACTGCTTCCATCACCAAAATCCCAAATAGATAAATCGTATGAACTAGAATTATTTGTGAATTCAATCATTCCCGGTTTAGTAGGATTTGATTGGTAAGAGAAGTTGGCATTACAAGTTGATAATGTTCCATATTGATTAACTAAAACCGGACGACATATTTCATCTGCACAAGAACTATCGGCTTTTCTTACTCTTAAACATACATTGTATAATCCTGATGATGGGAAAGTATAATTTAAGTTTTGTGAAGTACCTACTACGTTACCATTAACTTTCCAGTTATACAGCAATGGGGTTCCAGTTGAAAGGTTAGTGAAGCTAAAAGTATTTTGTCCAAGATTGCTATAAGAGTAAGAAGCATGACAAGTAGTGGTATTTGGAGCTGTATTAAAGTTTTTGCAAGTAGTATTACTACAAACAGTATCTCCATTTACAATTCTGAATACACTTAAACAAACTGGATAAATGCCACTTGATGGAAATGCTTTGACAAACGGACTACCAGCACCTGTTCCTAAAGCACCGAAGTTCCAGCTAAGATGTGTATATGAACCAGTTGATAGATTAATAAAGTTTCCGTAATTAATTCCTAGGCTATCAAATTTTGTTGCTTCAAATCTCGCAAAACAGCTTTGGGCGCTTGAGTCAATAGCACTAACTAATTTACAGGTTGAGGTTGCACAACTAGAATCTTTTTTAACTTTATATAAACAAACGCTATAATTTCCAGGTAATAAATAAGTGTGTGAAGCTAATCTTCCATTACTAGAACTTCCATCACCAAAGAACCAAATATAGTTTGAAGTAGTATCATTTGCAGTTTCAAAAGTAAATTGATTACCATTACTTACATTTCTGCTAAAAGAGAAGTTAACCGAACAGCCAGGTGCCAAATAAATACTATCACATTTTGTAGCAATGCAAGTAGAATCTTTTTTCTTAACTGTTAAACAAACTTTATACCAACCATTTGAGGTAAATGTTCTGATAGGATTTCTGCTATCAGATGAAGTTCCGTTTCCAAAATTCCATATATATCTAAAGTTAGTATCTTGTAATGTAGCATGAAAGTATACTTTTAAATGATTGCTTTGGTCTTTTTCGAAAGTGAAATTAGCATTACAATTTACAGGAGTATTTTGACCCAAGAATATACTATCACATTTTGTTAAACTGCATGAAGAATCTTTTTTACTAACTGTTAAACAGACTTTGTACCAACCAGCATTTGTAAATGTTTTAATTGGATTTTTACTATCTGAAGCTGTACCATTTCCAAAATTCCAGTAATAACGGAAACTTGTGTCTTGCAATGAAGCATTGAAATAAACTTTTAACGGGTTAACTGCATCTTTTTGGAAACTCCAATTAGCATTACAATTAACAATTGTCGGCATTACTGAAATGCTATCACATGAAGTAGAGGTACATGAACTGTCTTTTTTCAAAACGGTTAAACAAACTTTGTATTTGCCATGATTTGCATAAGATCTAAAACTGTTTCTTCCATCACCAGAAGTTCCATCACCATATGACCAAAAATATTTATAGTTGGTATCATTTAGGTTAGCAGTGAAGTATACTTTTTTACTGTTGTTAGGATCTTTTTGAGTGGTATATGCTGAGCTGCAAGAAATTGGTGGGATAAATAATACTGCGCATGCAGTTCTAGTGCAACTTGAGTCGATTTTTCTTACTGTTAAGCAAACATTTTTGTTTCCTGCGCTGGTGTAAGTTTTTTCAATAATTCTTCCTTGAGCAGAAGTTCCATCGCCAAATGTCCAAAAATAATAATTATAGATATTTGGACTTCCAGTAGCAGTAAAAATTTTCTTTAGTGGGTTTCCTGTATTATGATTAATAGAGTAGCCGGCATCACAAGCAGTATCTGGCGCAGTAACTAAAATACTATCACATTTGGTTAATGTACACGATGAATCTTTTTTAGTAACAGTTAAACATACTAATTTTAATCCGGTTGTTGTATAAGTTTTTAAAGGTGCTCTTGAGTCTGATTGTGTTCCATCACCAAAGGTAAATTTGTATCTGAATGCGGTATCATTTAAAGCAGCTTCAAATTGATATTTAAAGCTATTAGTAGCATTTTTTGTTGCAGTCCAGTTTGCATTACATGATGTATTGTTTGATGCAGTTGCAGTAACTGATTTACAAAGCTGAATTGTACATGAAGAATCTTTTTTTGTTACCCTTAAACAAACATTATAAGTTCCGGTTTGAGAATAAGTTTTAATAGGTGTTCTGTTATCGCTTCCGGTATTGTCGCCAAATGTCCAGATATATTTGAAATTGGTATCATTTAAAGCTGCATTGAAATAGAATTTTTTACCATTTGTTGCATCTTTTGTAAAAGTGAAATTGGCATTACATCCAGTATTTAAGTTTTGAATGAAAACAGTATCACAAAAAGTAGATGTACATGAACTATCAAATTTAACCATAGTTAAACAAACTCTAAAAGCACCGGGAGTATTATAAGTTTTTGTTGGTGCTACTTGCGTACTGCTGGTTCCATCGCCAAAATTCCAGTGATAGAAATTATTTCCAACAGTAGAATTATTGGTAAAAGTTACTGTTCTAGTTGTTGCATTCACACTTGCAGAAAATGCAGCAATACAATTCTGTGCAAAACTGTTATTCAGTCCTGAAAGAATAAAAATCAAACTTAGGTAAAAGATTTTTTTCATGGTTATATCCTTGTTTACTACTTGGTACGTTTGGGCGCAGTAAATCGTTGGTAAAACACGAAAATAAGTTTTATTTGCTTGATTATGAAGTGGAAAATTAAATAAAAATCTTGTCCTTAATCAATTTTGTTCGAGGAATAATCCTCATTAAATAAGTTTAAACGACAAATTAAGGCTCAAAATAAAAGCCTTTGTCCTTTAATCCTTCGTAGATTTTTTTATTAAACTTATACAAACGAGCTGCTCTGTGAGAAACTCCTTGTTGTTTTTGATTGAGCTCGGTAAGGAATCCGTAACTCAATATTTTTTTTCTGAAATTCCTTTTGTCGATGTCTTTACGAAGAATGACTTCATAAATATGTTGTAATTGAGTAAGACTGAATTTTTCGGGAAGTAATTCGAAACCAATAGGAATATATCTAATACGATTTGTTAATCTTCGTAATGCCATTTCAATAATTTCTTTGTGGTCGAAAGCCAGTTCAGGCAAATCATAAGCAGGCCACCATAGCGCTTTACTTGCAAAAGTTGTTACAGGATGAATGCCATTAGTGGTACTTTTTATAAGCGCATAATAAGCAATGGTAATTACGCGGCCTTGAGGATGTCTATCAGGTTTTCCAAAAGCATGTAATTGCTCCATGAAAACATTTTCTAATCCAGTTAAATCATGTAAAATTCTAGCCGCAGCATCATCTAAATTCTCTTTGTCTTGAGCCAGGTTCCCGGGAATTGCTTTCCACGATTTATATGGCTCTTCATTTCTTTCAATCAAAAGAACCTTCAATTCGCCTTCATCAAAGCCAAAAATCACGCAATCCACCGAAAAGTCGGAATGTAATTTAGGTAATGTTTTTTTTGGCATTATATTTTGATTGAAGGGATATGAAAAAAAGAAAACATAATTGCAGGTTTGAGCCTGCAATTATGTTTAAAAAGTGAAATTAGTTTTTGATTACTTTTTTGGTACTGATTGCGCCATTAGCGTTTTCAATAACCAACATGTAAATACCAGCAGGAACTGAACTCATATCAATAGTTCCGTTTGCATTAATTTCAGTATTGATAACTTCTTTTCCAACTAAGTTAATTACTTTAACTGAAGCAGAAGTTTGGATTCCGTTAACATAAACTAAACCAGTAGTTGGGTTAGGGAATACTGTTACTTCTTCTTTGCTGATAGCATTAATACCCATAGGCATTTCAGGATTAGGATTGTTATTAACTCTGATTTCATCAAAATAAATATAAACTGAATCATCTTGAGTCAATGGATCTTCGAAATCAGGCATGAAAGCTAAAATAGGATATGTACCAGTTTTAGAAGTGAAATCATAAACCATATCAACCCACATATTAGTACCAGGTTGAGCAAGAGTACTTGGAGCTTCTAAAGTACCAGCAGCACCACCTTCTAATTTTAATTTAATAGGAGAGATTCTTCCTTTCCAAACTTTAACGTGTACATATTTATTTACAGTTACATCAGCTGAAGGGTTACCGTCGCTTCTGTTAGCCCAGAAACCACCCCAAGGCATTCCACCTTGATTTTTACCTCTTCTTAAAAATCTCATTACTTTCTCAGATTGGTTGATACCTGTTTTGCTAGGATTGTTAATGATTTGGAAACTTTCACTTACAGTATGTTTGTTAGGATCATCCCATTCGCCATTACCCATTACGTTCATATTAAAACCATTAGTTGTTCCATCTTCGCAATCCAATAACATTCCATCACCAAAAGGTTTGAAAGTTTCAGGCATTGAATCAGAACTTACTCTGATATCATCAATATAAATGATAGAAGAATCAGCTTTAGTGAAAGGATCTTCGAAATCAGGCATACAAACTATAGTAGCACAAGTTCCTGTTTTATTAGAGTAATTGAATACCATATCAACCCATTTCCCTGTTTCAGTTTGTGGACTCATGCTGGCAACTTCAACTGTTCCAGTAGTACCACCTTCGATTTTGAATTTAACAGGTGATGTTCTTCCTTTCCAAACTTTTACGTGAACGTATTTGTTTGCAGTAAAATCAAAAGCAGGTTTTCCATCTCCACGATTTGTCCAGAAACCACCCCATGGCATTCCACCTTGAGTTGTACCTCTGCGTACAAATTGTAATACTTTGTCTGATTTGTTGATTCCAGATTTGTCAGGATTGTTGATTACCATAAAAGTTTCTTCTACAGCATGTTTTCCTTTGTCATCCCAATCTCCATTACCCATAACGTTTAAGTTGAAACCATTTGTAGTTCCATCTTCAAAGTTCATTGCCATAGTTGGAGTTGGCATTGCGATTTCTGGCATTGAATCATTGTTAATTCTCATATCATCAAAATAAATGATAGTAGAATCTGTCAATGTTAATGGATCTTGAAAATCTGGCATAAAAGCAATAATTGGATATTTTCCTGTTTTTGATGTAAAATCAAAAACACAATCCACCCATTGATTTAATTGAGTTACAGGCATAGTGCTACCTTGTTCTAAAGTACCAGCAGCGCCGCCTTCAAGTTTAAATCTAACTGGAGAAATACGAGATTTCCATACTTTAATATGAACATATTTACCGTTAGTTACATTAGCTGATCCCAAAGTATCTGCTCTGTTACTCCAGAAGCCACCCCAAGGCATTCCACCTTGTGCTGTTCCTCTGCGAGTAAATTTCATTACTTTGTTACTGTAATTGATTCCAGATTTATCAGGATTGTCAATTATACTGAAGGTTTCTGTTACAGCATGTTTTCCTGGGTCATCCCAATCTCCATTTGCCATAACGTTTAAGTTTTGACCATTTGTGGTCCCATCTTCAAAATTCATGATGGTTTGTGCATTTGCTCTGTTCGACATAAACAAAGCTGCACCTGCTGCCAAGAGTAATAGTTTTCTCATTGATTTTTTTAGGTGTTTATTTGGTGTTTTTAATTTATTTGATTTCGAATTCTACTGTTTCTACTTCATTAGAGTTTTTGCCAATGAATAATTTGAATTTACCTGGCTCTAATACTCTTTCCATATCGGCATTGTAGTACATTAAATCTTCTTTGTTAATGGTGAAACAAATTTGTTTTGATTCACCTGCTTTTAAAAATACTTTGCTAAATCTTTTTAATTCTTTTAAAGGTCTAGTGCTTGAACCTACTAAATCTTGAACATACAATTGAACAATTTCTGAACCATCCATTTTACCAGTATTTTTAATTTCAATACAAGCTTCAATTGTTTCGTCAGCTGTAAAGCTAGTTTTATTTAGCTTAAGATTGGAATATGAATAATTGGTATAACTCAAACCAAATCCAAAAGAATAAAGAGGAGTATTCTCAATATCTAAATATTTAGATGAGTATTTGATATTGTTATCAAATGGACGTCCAGTATTTTTTGATGCATAATAAATTGGAACCTGACCAACACTTCTTGGAAATGTCATTGTAATTTTTCCAGACGGATTATAATCACCAAACAAAACACTACTGATTGCTGGTCCTGATTGTGTTCCTAAAAACCACGTTTCTAAAATAGCAGGAATGTTTTTATCCTCCCAGGTTAGCGCTAATGGTCTACCATTGCTTAATAGTAATACAATAGGTTTACCCATTGCATGAATACGTTTTAATAATTCTTGTTGATTGGCTGGAATAGTAATATCAGAGCGACTTGCAGCTTCTCCACTCATACCTTCAGATTCGCCTAAAGTTAAAACGATGATATCTGCTCTGCCAGCTACTTCAATAGCTTCATTGATTAATTCATCTTTGCTTCTTTTATCGATGAATTCTTGGATATGCATTTTTTTGATTAAAACGGTATCCTCTGTAACATTCGCACCTATAGCATACAATAATTCTGCTTTTCCAGCTGTTCTTGCTACTACAGCATCCCATAAGTTCTTCGATTGCATCCAGTTTCCTGCGCCACTCCAATTGCCAATTAAGTCTCTTTTGTTTTTTACAAACGGACCAATAAAAGCAATTTTACCGGTTGCTTGAAGAGGTAATAAATTGTTTTCATTTTTTAACAGTACCATCGATGCTTTAGCAATTTCCTCAGCTGTTTGCAAATTGGCCGGTGTCATGATTGCAGTTTTAGCTGTTTTAATATTTGAATATCTATAAGGATCTTCAAACAAACCTAATTGCCATTTTGCGTCTAATATTCTATAAACAGCAATATCAATATCTTCAATTTTTACATGTTTGTTTTCTAATGCTTTTTTCAAATAAGTATAATAAACAGAACCTTGCATATCCATATCAATTCCTGCATTTAAAGCAGCAACACCAGCTTCATATTCATCAGCTACATTTCCATGGTAAACCATTTCGTTGATAGAAGTATAATCCGTTACAACAAATCCTTTAAATCCCCATTGTTTTCTGAGTAAATCATTCATGAGCCAACTATTTGCCGAGGCAGGTACTCCGTTAACTTCATTGAATGAACTCATAACAGTTGCAGCGCCGGCATCAATTGCTGCTTTATAAGGAGGAAGGTATGTGTTAAACATACTTTGCATACTCATATCAACGGTATTGTAATCTCTTCCTGCTATTGGGGCGCCATATAAAGCAAAATGTTTAACACAGCTTAATATAGTTTCTTTGCTTTTTAAATCAGTACCCTGGTAACCTCTTACTTTAGCTCTTGCAATTGCAGAACCTAAGCAAGGATCTTCTCCTGAACCTTCTGCAACTCTTCCCCAACGTGGATCACGTGATATATCAACCATTGGTGAAAAAGTCCAGTGTAGTCCATCTGCACTTGCTTCAACAGCAGCTATTCTTGCTGATTTTTCTGATAAAATTGTATCCCAAGCACATGATTCTCCCAATGGAAGTGGGAAGATGGTTTTGTGACCATGAATTACATCATAACCAAATAACAACGGAATTTTCAATCTTGATTTCATTGCTAAATCCTGCAATTTTTTGGTGTATTCAGGACTATATGCGTTGAAAATATTTCCGCATTTTCCTTCCATGATATCTTGTTTATAGGTATCACGAATTACTGGTCCAGTAACCGACATATCAGAAGTATATAAGGTTAATTGACCTAATTTTTCTTCGAGAGTCATTTTTCCAATTAACTCATTAAGGAATGATTCTTTGTCTTGATTTTTTCCGGGTTTGTTTTGAGCAAAGCTGATATTGCAACTTATAAGCAAAATCATCAAGGTTAGTATAGTATTTTTTATCTTCATGTTATTTTGTAATTGCAGGTGATTCAAATCCAAGATTTTTTAATCCTCTTTGGATGTCTTTGTTTTTCATAAAAACATTCCATATTAATGATGAGCGATAATTTTCTATCATCACAATAATTGGTCCTTGGTCTATGGCCAAATAAGATTGGGCGGTCCAGTTTTTACTTTCGTTAAAGGCATCAACAAAGCCATATTCACCCCAAATTTCTTTTCCTTTTTCAAAATAAAAATGTTTTAATGCTGCCATACTTTCTTTTGGTGTATATGGGAATGCAGATAAAGCAGCTGTAGGACTAATCACCCCTAAATCGTTATCTGGAGAATGAGCATTATATCCTTCATGGTTATCGCTTGCAGTTAAGCCCCAGCAATTTTTACCATATCCTTTGAATTTATTTGGATTAACAACACAGTGTTTATAGTTAATCAAAGTATGATTAAGGTTTTGTTGCCAGTAATCAGCGTATTGGTCTTTTAAACCTCTTGGGTCTAAACCTAAAAAAGTATAATGTGAAAAGAATAATGGTCCTCCATAAGGAAAACCTAATTGTAATGGAATATCATAATAAGATTTTCCGTTTTTAAAGAAACTTCCAGTTGCCCAACCCTTGTGGTAAACATCGGGTTTGATGGCATAATTTTTTGAAGATGCAGCTAGTACAAATGCAATCAAACATTCATTCCATCCATGAATAGAGAAGTTCATGCTCCAACCATGATTTGGACTCCAATGCCAATACAATGCATCTTGTTGTTGGGTATACCAATTCCATTCAGCAGCATCCCAAAGCCAAGTTATTCTATTTCTAAGTTCTGTTTCTTTTGGATTATTGGCATCAAAATATTCTTTAGCAGCAATTAATCCTGCAAATAAATAGGCAGATTCAACCACATCACCGCCATCATCTTTTCTGCCGAAAGGAATTGTTTTTCCTGTTTCACCATTTAACCAGTGAGGGAAAATTCCATGGTAATGATTTGCTTTTTCAAGGAACTTCACCATTTTAATAAGGTGTTTAACAGCGGTATCTCTACCTATCCAATTTCTTTGAACAGCAACAATTGTAGCCATAATACCAAAACCTGTTCCGCCAGTTGTTACAACTTCGTTTCCATAATCATAAGCAATATTACTTCTCTCTCTTGCCAAGCCACTTGTTGGATGGGCAAAATCCCAAAAATATTTAAAGCTTTGTTTTTGT
>JAIYDG010000501.1 GCA_027487625.1 Bacteroidota bacterium | reverse complement strand
TATTTCTCAAAAGGATTTAGCAGAAATGAGTGAAATACATTTGCGTAGTATAAGCAAATTAGAAAGTGGAGTATCAAATCCAACATTAGAATTGCTAAATCAAATTGCAGAAATATTGGGTCTAGAATTGAATATCAAGGTGAAAGAAATAAAGTAGTATGAAACGAATGGCGAAGGTTTATATCAACAAAGAACTTGCGGGCATTTTATCGCATGATACCAAGTACTCATTTCGTTACATAGATTCCTACTTTAACAATTCAAACAAACCTGCAATAAGTCTGAGTTTACCAAAATCAAATCAGGAATATACATCAACTTTTCTTTTCCCCTTTTTCTTTAATTTATTATCTGAAGGAGTTAACAGACAATTACAAAGTAAAAGATTCAAATTATCAGAAACTGACTATTTTGGATTATTGCTTGCCACTGCACAACATGATACAATTGGTGCTATAACATTAGAGGAGATAAAAGAATGAATCTAGTGGAATTAAACATTTGCCCAGGAACATTAAAAGCAGGTTTTAACTCTTACAGTCCGGCTTGTAGGAGAAAGTTATTCATGGGGCGTTCTGTTAGTCATGTATTACCTTTTTTGTCACCAGGAAATGAAGGCGATGACCAGCTTAAATTTCTTGAAAACAGAAAGCGAATTTCAATTTCGGGTGTACAAGAAAAAATAACCATATTTCTTGAAAAGAATAAATTTCGATTTCCAACTGAAAATGAAAGTGGCCAATATATATTAAAACCTATCCCAAGAGATTTACTGAATGTGAGTCAGGTGCCAGCCAACGAGCATTTAACCATGCAAATTGCAGAACAGGTTTTTGAAATAAAAACAGCTCCCAATGCTTTAATTTTTTTTAAGGACAATATTCCAGCCTACATTACCAAACGCTTTGATATCAGAGATGATGGCTCTAGAAATCGAATAGAAGACTTTGCTTCTTTGGCACAAAAAACAGAAGAAAATGAAGGTAAAGATTTCAAGTACAATTTTAGTTATTTAGAAATTGCTGAATTGATAAAGAAATACGTCCCCGCTTATATGCCAGAATTGGAACGATTTTATTCTTTGGTTTTGTTTAATTATCTTTTTAGTAATGGCGATGCACATTTAAAGAATTTTTCTTTGCTAGAAACTTCATCTGGAGATTTTTTATTGGCACCTGCATACGACTTAGTTTGCACCCGAATTCATATAGATGATGGAGATGTGGCATTAAATGAAGGACTGTATGAAAATGATTTTAAGCATCCAAGTTATGCCAAACTAGGATTTTATGCCTATGATGATTTGTATGACTTTGGATTAAAAATTGGACTTATAGAAAGTCGAATTCAAAAAATACTTTTCTCTTTTTCAATAAACCAAGAAATGGTAGTAACTATGATAAATAATTCATTCCTAAATATTGAATGCAAAGAGAAATACAAAACACTTTATTTGAACAAACTCAGATGTTTTAAACTATCTGAATCAGGAAGAATTTAGATAGAATTGAATGGATTTTATTGTAATAATTGACTTATCGTAAATCCAAACTTTAGAAATCATAATAAATTTAGTCTCATATATTCCTATCTTCCATTTCAAATCAAACAATGCCCAAATACCTGCTTTCTCTGCTATTTTTTATAAGTACCATTTTTGTTCTTGCTAATACCATAGAAGGGAAACTCATTAACATTTATGATGGCGATACCTTTACCCTTTTAGACCAAAATAAAGTTCAATACAAAATCAGGTTAAATGCTATTGATTGCCCGGAAAAAGGACAAGAATTCTCAAAGAAAGCCAAAGATTTCACTTATCAGTTTTGTACGAGTAAAACAATTGTAGCTGAATTACTCGATACTGATAAATATGGCAGACATATTGCCAATATAACAGTAAATGGAAAAAGTCTGAATGAAGCTTTACTAACAAACGGACTTGCTTGGCATTATAAAAAATACAATTCAGAAGAAAGATTAGCAGCGCTTGAAAACAATGCAAGAAACAAACATATCAATATCTGGAGTTTAACAAATCCAATGGCCCCATGGATTTTTCGCCACCGAGGAGAATTGGAATTGTTAAGTCCACTAGGCCCCGGACAAGTATACATCTGCCAAAGTAAAAGCGCAAAAACCTATCACAATAAAATGTGCCAGGGCCTATCAAAATGTGCTAAAGGTGTTAGACAAATCGGACTTTCAGAAGCCATTCAATCAGGCAAAAAAGAATGCGGGTATTGTTGGTGATAGCTATTTATAAATGATTTAAAATGGCTTCAAAAACGAATTATTGCGAATAAATATCTCAATTGAAACTCAGCTCCACTCCCATTCCTACCAGACTCCAATATTCATCATGACTCATAAGACCGAAGCGGTCTAAAACAAATGCTTGTAGGTATTTGAGATTTTGGTCTTCGAGGTAGTTAAACGCCAATTTATTTAGTTCGGCATCAGGCTCAACAAGTCGACCAATGGAATCGAGTATTTCATCTTGCTTGACTTTGTTCAACTCTTCCAAAATATTTTCAATGGTATCACGCGATTTTAATAGTATATTATCATACACAAATACTGTATAAATATGCATTGGAATTTTTATCTCAGGTAATATTTCACTTGCAGGTATTTGGTCTTCGTAGGCAGCCTTTAAAAGTTCTTTATTTGTACTTACAGAACTACTTAAATACATTTTAGCTTCTAACTCAAATTGCGAAATCATAAAATTGATTTCAATATCATCAGGCTTAGAAGAGAATTCAAACATGTGTAAATACCTTAAACATATTGGTAATCCAAACTGGTTCAATATCAATTCTTCTAATGCTATAGTATCTTCAAACAACAAGCCATTGTTCTCTGGTCCGCCAGTTTCACTTAGTTGCTTCTTACTTTTGGCCAATGAATACAAATTCAGTTTTAATAGCTTATAATTCATAACAAATCTCCTCATGTATTTTGTCGAAAAATTCTGAAATGCTTAAATGTCCAAGGTTCTTTTTGTATTGCTCTAAATTTATGAAATTAACAGCTGAAACATCAGTGTATTTCCCAACGAATTCATGGATATTTTGCTGTTCATTAGCTCGCTCAAAATGAAATGGCAAAAACACGATAGCCTTGAATGAAATATCAGCATCTAATAATTCTTTCAATAAGGTTCTGATTAAAAATGTACCTGTTAATCCTCCAATTCCTGCAACTAATACATAGTTATCTTGATTCAAGAAATTCTCTTTTACTAATTCACTATTTGTAAAGTTCTCCCAGCTCAAATTTCTATCAAATCCAGATTGAGTCTTTCCTTTACTTATTTGCAAAAGCTTAAATGGAATCCAATTGATTTTTGATTCATATTCCGACCTTATTTGAACATTGATTGAAGTATATTTTCCTTTTAATCCCTTTAAATTAGCATGTGCAAGAAAATTGGTTCCGGCACCACCAAGTCCAATAAAATGGCGATTTGTGCTTGGTGATTCTTTTGAAAAAAGGGAATTTGGCAAACTGGAACCTAGGCCAATCAAACCTAATGTTTTTAAGAGTGTTCTTCGTTTCATTTCTTTTTTTAATGCAAGAAAGAACATGACTCTGCCAAACTATGTCGTACCTATATTAAGATTGTTTATTTGTATAAAGCTATAGTAGATTTTAGCAATTGGTGAACTTCATTTTTTAAAGAATGAGGTTCTAAAACTTTCACTTGATCAGCCATCATCAATATTCTTTGAATCAATTCATAATTGGGTATAATATGTAATACAAAAACAACAGTATTTTTTGTTTCCAATTCTATGTACTGTGATTCATGTAATGGCGCGGCTTTGAGGTATTTTGCTTGCAGGGAACTTAATTCAAGTCGCACTTTCATTGGCTCTGAATCAGAGTAATTTAATCCAATGATTTGTTCAAATTTCTTTTTAATTTCAAAAGTATTTTGTTTTGGAAATACCTTTTTATCAACCACAATATCTGAAATTCTATCCAAACCAAATGTTCTGTATTCGTTCTTTCCTATATCACCAATTACATACCAACGATTGAGGTATTGTTTTAATAATATAGGTTTTATTTTGTATTGGGTTGATAACTCAGTATGAAAATTAAAATGTAAAAATTGAATGGAATTTCTATTTAGTATAGCCTTTAAAATATCTTTTATATATTGAATGCCTTGAAAAGAAATCAAATTTTCTAACAATAAAAATTCTGATATTTCTGCTAATGACTTCTTATCTTGAATTGGAAGTCCAGCTGATTGTGTCAATTGTAATAGATTCAAAAATCTTTCAAGCTCAAAACCTTTTGTTTCTTTTAATTCATAAGCCTTTTCGAAGATATTGTACTCAATTTCTAAACCAAATTCATTTCGTAGTTGTTCAATATAACGAGAAATAGAGCGTTCAGATTTAGACAAATCGTGATTACTTAAATAGTCAGAAAGTTCTTTTAAACTAGCTGATTTCCCATGTTTTAATCTTTCTATAATCAGAGAGTAAATATTGACGGTAGTATGTGTAGGCATCAATTCAAAATTATGAAATTATAGTTTAAGTCAATCGGAATATGGATATTTATATAGAACTTCATCACAATAAAATAAAGTAATAAAATCTAAATTTTCCTTTTATTTGGAACTATAATTGGCAAACATTTCTACATAAAGCATGAAACTTCTACTTGTACTTTTTCTAAGCTTAGGCATTATGGCAATAAATACAGAAGTAAATGCACAATTTCAGAGCGATTCCACAATTATCCATCAGGTGAAAATTGGTGAAAATTTATATAGAATTTCATTAAAATATAATTGTAGTGTTTTAGACCTTAAAACATGGAATAATATCCAAGATGTAAACTATGTAAAAGCAGGTCAAAATTTGATTATTAAAATTGTAACTAAATCTGATACTATTGAAATTTCAAAACCTATCATTCAAAATCCTATAACATTAGAAAATATAGCAATAAT
>JAIYDG010000724.1 GCA_027487625.1 Bacteroidota bacterium | reverse complement strand
TTTATTCATAAAATAATACCATAAAAAAAGGCTGAACTATTTAAAGTTCAGCCTTTTTTTATGGTAGTTTAGAATAATTATTAAGAGATTCTTTTTGTATAATAATCTTAACTAGCTTCACTTGATTATCTTAAATCAACTACTTCACAACCAGGAAATTTCTTAACATCAAAAACAAATTGATTGTCTTGGAAAATTAAATTTGGAACCTGATTGTTTACTGTATAAGTATGAATACTTCCGTTTTTATCAAATACCTGCGAGCTTATAATTGTTTGGTTAGTTTTATCAACCCAAACTTTAATTTTAAAGTATTTCTTTTTTTTGTCTTTTGGAGTTAATTCTATTAAAACCAGTTCCTTGTTACCTTCTTTTTTACTTTCAATTTGTTTGTATAAAAAACCCTTTCCATACATAGTAAAAATATCATCTAGCTTGATTGCGCCTTTTTTTGCATCATAATTACTAATTTGAACTTCATTAATCTCTCTGCTGAATGTCCAAACTGTTTTGTTATCACAAATAATAAGTTGGTTGGCAATGTCTAATCTAAACTTATTTCCTTTAATAAGAATTTGGCCTTTTTGTTTCTCCTGACTTTTTTCTTGTTTGTTTTCAATTGTATAGGTGAAATCAGCTTTGATGGTTTTAAAAGCTTTGTATCTTTTGCTAATTTTATCAAGCAGTTTTTCAGCCTCATTGGCTTTTCCTTGAGACATTCCTGAAAAAGAGGAAGCAAGGATTAAAATTATAATTCCGAGTTTTTTCACAATGCAAATATTTTATAAGAAATCGAACTAAAATATGAATAATCTCATTATTACATAAATAATGCCGAATTCTTGTTTTGTTTTATTTAGATTCTTTTTATTATCAATGGTTTAACGTATTGCCCTAAGTATTTCTTCCAAATCTACTTCGGTATGAACTTGTACTTCGCGAGCTTTAGAACCTTTAAATGGACCTACAATACCCGCTTTTTCTAATTGGTCTATTAATCTACCGGCTCTATTATAACCTAAATTTAATTTTCGTTGTAACAAAGATGTTGAACCTTGTTGATGCATCACAATAATTCGGGCGGCGTCTTCAAATAAATCATCCCTATTACTGCTATCAAATCCCTCATGGCCACCACCTTCTTCATTTTCAGTTTGAATAAGTGGTAACTGGTAAGGTTCGCGTCCACCCTGACTTCCAATAAAATCACAGATTTTATCCACCTCAGGTGTATCAACAAAAGCGCATTGAAGTCTAATTAAATCATTTCCATTACTAAATAACATATCTCCTTTACCAATTAATTGGTCTGCTCCATTTGCATCTAAAATTGTTCTTGAGTCGATTTTCTGAGAAACTCTAAATGCTACTCTAGCAGGGAAATTGGCCTTAATTGTACCTGTAATAATATTAACTGATGGTCTTTGTGTTGCAAGAATTAAATGAATTCCAATAGCACGTGCAAGTTGTGCTAATCGTGCAATAGGTAACTCAACTTCTTTTCCTGCTGTCATCATTAAATCGGCTAGCTCATCAATAACTACAACTATATATGGTAAGAATCTATGTTTAATTTTATCTGTTGGTGGAAGGCGTCTACTAATGAATTTTGCATTGTATTCTTTTAAATTTCTTACTTGTGCATCTTTCAACAAATCATATCTGTCATCCATTTCCTTGCACAAACTGTTTAAAGTATGTACTACTAATTTTGTATCAGTAATGATAGCATCCTGATCACCAGGAATTTTAGCAAGAAAATGTCTTTCAATAGTTTTGTAGATGTTCAATTCCACCTTTTTAGGGTCAACCAAAACAAACTTAATTTGTGATGGATGTTTTTTATACAATAATGAAACCAATAAGGCATTTAATCCAACCGATTTACCTTGACCAGTTGCTCCCGCCATTAATAAATGCGGCATTTTTGCCAAATCTGTTACAAATACTTCATTCGAAATAGTTTTCCCAAAAGCAATAGGTAAGTCCATTTCGGCATGAACAAATTTTGGAGATGCAATAACCGACCTGATTGAAACCATTGCCGGAGTAAGGTTTGGAACTTCAATACCAATAGTACCTTTTCCCGGAATAGGAGCAATGATACGAATTCCCAAAGCTGCTAAACTTAAAGCAATATCATCCTCTAAGTTTTTAATTTTTGCAATACGAACACCATCCTGAGGAACAATTTCATAAAGAGTGACTGTTGGTCCGATGGTTGCAGAAATCTTTTTGATACCAATTCCGTAATTCTTTAAGGTATCCTCAATCATGCGGGTTTTTTCGCTCAGTTCAGCTGTTTCAACTTTAACTTTGCTATCACCATAATCGTTTAAAAGTTCTAATCCCGGATATTTATAATGACTGAAATCCAAAGTAGGATCATAAGGTTCATCTAAGCCATAATGGTCTTTTCTTACTGTACCTTCTTCTTTTGTTTCCTCATCTTGAATATCCTGAACTTCAACTACCAATCCACTTCCTGTAATAATAGGTTGTGCTTCATCTTCACCAGTAAATTCGGCTTCTATATAATGTGGAATTTCTTCAGGATCTTGAACTTGAATCATTTCCTCTTCAGGTTCATCTTCAGCAGAAGGGATAATTTCAAGTAAAGAATTTTCTTCTTTTGTTTCTTGAATGATTGTTTCTTCCTCCGGTTCTGGAATTGTTATTTCCTCTTCAACTTCAACTTCAACTTCTTCTTCTTTATTTTTTAGGATGAAATCATCTGGATTTATTGCAGGTAATTCTTCTGGTTCATCAAAATCAGTTTTATCAATTCCTGCAATTGTATTTTCATTTTTTTGCACTTGATCTTTATTTAAATCAAGTTTTGGCTCAAAGAATTTGATATTAAAAACGGCAACAAAAAATATCAAAACATATAAAACCAAAGCCAAACCAGCTCCGGCACTGCCCAATAATCCACTTAAATACAATGAACCAAAATAGCCAAATGAGCCTGCTAAAACAGGTAATTGATTCCCAAAAAGAAAGCCTAAACTTAATGATAACCAAATGCCTGTGAAGAAACTATATCTCAATGTTGCAGATATCGGAATAGGCTCAGTACTTGTAAGTAATACAATTCCGATAGCTAAAAATATCACAACAAATGAAAAAGATGCCAGTCCAAATCCTTTGTAAATAAAGATATAACTTATCCAGGCTCCTAAAATTCCTAAAGTATTTTCACTGATTCCAGGTTCACTTAAAACCAAAGTTCCCCAACTCATTTCTTTTACCAAACTTTGATCGCCTTGCCAAGTCACTAAAAATGAGATTCCTGATAATAAAAGGAAAATTGCAGAAAAAATAAAAATTAGTCCGAGTGATTTAATAAACCGCTCATCTTTTAAAAAGCGTAAAGGTTTCAATTCCTTTATTCCAGAACTTTTTTCCTTCTTTTTTTTAGGCGCTTTTTCTTCTTCAGGTTCAGTAAACTCCTGAAGGTCACCAAATATTACTTTATTCTCTTTTGTTTTTTTTGCCATTTGCCGTATTGCGAATCTACCAATTTTAAGGCCGATTATTTCATTTTTTCTAAACCTTTACACAGTTTGAATGTAACTTATCTAATTTAAAAAACATTTTGGGCTTCATTCAAGGATTTGCCTTATTTTCGAGGCAAATTTTATTCTATGAATGATGTAATTGTTTTGTTTTTGGAAATCACCAAGTATTTAATTCCTGCGTTGATTGTTTTCGTAATTACTTATTACCAATTCAAAATTTTCTTTGATACTGAATATCAGAAGCGATTGCTTGATTTAAAAGCCGAGCAGGGTAAAACTATGCAACCTTTAAAATTGCAGGCTTATGAAAGATGTATTTTATTGCTGGAAAGAATGAGTCCTGAAAATTTAGTGATTCGTGTTCATAAACCGGGTGTAAGTGCAACACAATTAAAAGTAGATTTAATTAATGAAATTAACTCAGAGTTTAATCATAATGTTTCTCAACAGTTATATGTGTCAGGACAATCATGGCAGGTAATAAGAGTTGTGAAGGAAGAAATGATTAACCTGATAAATACTGCTTACCAGGATTTAGGTCCGAATGCGGTTGGCTTGGATTTAAGCAAAAGCATTTTTGAACAATTGATTAAATTGGAGCATGTTCCAACTCAT
Source organism: Bacteroidota bacterium (assembly GCA_027487625.1). GTDB lineage: Bacteria > Bacteroidota > Bacteroidia > UKL13-3 > UKL13-3 > CAISCU01. The sequence continues at coordinate 11,904 of JAIYDG010000724.1, read as the reverse complement.
AAAGCATTGATTTTTATTAAAAAAGAATTCGATTTGGTTTTCGGTTAATAAAATATTTTTATCATGGAGAAGAAATTTATTACCGATTCAGGTATCGAAATTGAAAGACTTTATTCTGAAGTTATTCCAAATTCAGAGCAACCTGGTGAATGGCCGTTTACCAGAGGTGTTCAGCCCGATATGTATCGCGGAAAACTTTGGACAATGCGCCAATATGCAGGATTTAGTACTGCCGAAGAAAGTAATAAACGCTATAAATACTTATTGGCGAATGGTACAATGGGTTTAAGTGTAGCTTTCGATTTGCCAACACAAATTGGTTATGATAGCGACCACATGATGGCTGAAGGGGAAGTTGGAAAAGTTGGGGTTGCTATTGATAGTTTAAAGGACATGGAAATTTTGTTTGATGGTATTCAATTACAGGATATCACAACAAGTATGACCATTAATGCTACAGCTTCAACTTTATTATCATTTTATATAGCTTTAGCTAGAAAACAAGGTGCCGATATCAAGAAAATTTCAGGTACCATTCAAAATGATATATTAAAAGAATACGCTGCAAGAGGAACTTATATTTATCCTCCAAAACCCAGCATGCGTATTATTACCGATATTTTTGAGTATTGCAGTTTAGAAGTACCTAAATGGAATACGATTTCTATTAGTGGATATCATATTAGAGAAGCTGGTTCTACCGCAGTTCAGGAAATTGCATTTACGCTTGCCAATGCAAAAGCATATGCTCAGGCTGCCATTGAAAAAGGTTTGGATATCAATGTATTTGGACAAAGACTTTCATTCTTTTTTAATGCACATAATAATTTCTTTGAGGAAGTTGCAAAATTCAGAGCAGCAAGAAGAATGTGGGCTAGCATTTCGAAAGATTTAGGTGCAACAAATCCTAAAGCTATGATGTTGCGTTTTCATACACAAACAGGAGGTTCAACATTACAGGCACAACAAGCTGAAAACAATATTGTAAGAGTAACATTACAAGCACTTGCTGCAGTTATGGGAGGTACTCAAAGCTTACATACAAACGGATTTGATGAAGCATTAAGTTTACCAACAGAAGCCGCTGCCAGAACAGCTTTAAGAACTCAACAAGTTATTGCTTTTGAAAGCGGAGTTATTGATACTGTTGATCCATTAGCAGGAAGTTATTTTGTTGAAAATCTAACAAATGAAATAGAGAAAAAAGCTTGGGAATACATCGCAAAAATTGATGCAATGGGTGGTTCTGTTTCGGCTATTGAACAAGGTTATATGCAAAGAGAAATTTCAGATGCTGCATATAAATACCAAAAAGAAATTGAAAACAACGAAAGAGTAATTGTTGGAGTGAATAAATTTACTGTCAAAGAAGAAGTAGCTCCACCGGTTTTTAAAATCGATGAAAGTATTCGTGTTTCACAAACTGAGAAATTAAAACAATTAAGGTCTGAAAGAGATGCTGCAAAATTCAGTGCTGCAATGGCAAATCTTGAATCAGCAACCAAAGAAGGAAGAAATGTGATGCCTTATATAATTGATGCAGTAAGTGAATATGCTACTTTAGGAGAAATTGCAGATAACTTCAGAAATATATTTGGTGAATACAGAGCTTAAAAACTAAGTATATTCAAACTGGATTTTACTTTAAGATTATAAAATAAATTCATGAGAAATTTTTACCTGCTTGGATTAATAATCCTGTTTGCTTGTCATTCACCTAAAAAAGCTGTTTTAACAAAATCGAATTCTATAACAATAGTTAAGGATTCGGTTCCTCAAGCAGATTCTACTGCCTTGGTATTAATTAATAAATACAAGAAGCATTTAGATAAACAAATGAATGAGGTAATTGCAGAATCTATTTTTGATTTAAAAAAGGAATTACCAGAAGGAGCATTGGGAAACATGGTTTCTGATGTTTTAATAAAATATGCCAATAGAAAACCTGAAAATAAACCTGATTTCTGTGTTCTAAATCATGGAGGATTAAGGATTCCTGTAATTTATAAAGGTGAAATTTCAATTAGAACAATATATGAACTTTTGCCATTTGAAAACATGTTGGTAATGGTTGAGTTAAAAGGTGAAGATTGCCGAAAATTGTTTGATTTAATTGCAGATAGTAAAGGTGCACCAGTAGCTGGAATTACCATGGTGATTCAAAATGGTAAAGCAGAAGAAGTTAAAATTAATGGAGAAAATTTTGATCCAAATAAAACCTATAAAATTCTAACAAGTGATTATATCGCAAATGGTGGTGATCATGCTGATATGATGAAAAATGCAGTTAGTACTTTTCAATATGATATTAAACTAAGAGATGCTGTAATTCAGGAATTAAGATTGCTTACTAAAGATGGTGGTAAATTAATAAATCAAAAGGATGGAAGAATCAAAGTTCAATAGTAGGAGAGACTTCTTAAAAAAGACATCTTACTTAGTAGGATTTGGAGCATTAGCTAATACTCCTTTTCAATCATTTGGAAATGTACAAGCTAAAAAATTAACCATTTTACATACCAACGATTGGCACAGCAGAATTGAACCATTTCCAGAAATCGACAAACAAAATGCCGGTAAAGGAGGAGCTGCTTTTAGAGCGGCATTGATTAAAAAAATCAGGTCGGAAGAAGAAAATGTTCTTTTATTGGATTCCGGTGATATTTTTCAAGGAACTCCATATTTCAATTTTTATGGAGGAGAATTAGAATACAAATTAATGACTCAAATGGGTTATGATGTTGTAACTTTAGGTAACCACGATTTTGATAATGGAATTGAAGGAATTATCAAACAATTACCTCATGCAGGATTTAAAATTGTAAATGCAAACTACGATTTTAAGAATACAGAGTTAGAAAAAGTAGTTTTACCATTTCAAATTATAAAAAAAGCTGGACTTAGAATTGGAATTTTTGGATTGGGAATAGAATTAGCAGGATTAGTTCCTGATAAAGCATTTGGAAAAATAGTTTATAATGATCCAATTATTGCTGCAGAGAAAACTTCAAAGTATTTAAGAGAAGAAAAAGGCTGTGATTTGATTATCTGTTTATCACATTTAGGCTTCAATTATAACGGAAAAAAGGCAAGTGATATGACATTATCAACATCTAATGCAGATGTGGATTTAGTGTTAGGAGGTCATACGCATACATTCCTTAATGAGCCTGTTATCAACACCAATAAACTCGGGAAAAAAGTAGTTGTTAACCAAGTGGGATGGGCAGGAATAAAGCTAGGTAGGATAGATTATACCTTTGAACCTCTAGTAAACACTGCTACTATTACTGGTTTCGATTCTATAAGTGTCGGAAACATTCAGAAAATTTAAAGTGTTAAGAAATTGTAATGACTGAAGAGTATTGATTATAATAGACTCTTCATTGATTGAATAAATTTCTTAACAAAATTCACTACAAAGTTTCTTTCATTACAAAAAATTTTTTTTTGCCCGATTAAAAATTGTGTTAGAAATCAGTGCATAAAAATTTTATATGAAATATTTATACATTTTGATGTTGATAACACTTTCCTATGTGAACTTTTTTGTTCATTTTTACGAACCGAATTGAAAGAAAAAGATATGACTGAAAAGACGTGTGAAAGTGTTTGGAATAGTATTCTGAAATTAATCCAAGACAATGTGCCAACTCAAAGCTTTAAAACATGGTTTGAGCCTATTAAGCCCATTAAATTAGATAATAAAGTATTAACTATCCAAGTACCCTCTCAATTCTTCTACGAGTGGTTGGAAGAACATTATGTGAATTTATTGAAGAAAACTCTTAAACAAGAATTAGGAGTTGGTGCAAGATTAGAGTACAATATTATTGTTGAGAATGGAACTAGTTCTTCTTCTCCTTATGTTGTTAATCTTCCTGGAAGTAGTTCTCAAAAAGGTGAGCCTCAACAAGCAGGTCAAGGTTTAAATTTAAATCCTGGTATCAAGAATCCTTTTATTATACCTGGAATTAAAAAGGTAAACATTGAAAGTAATTTAAATACTGGTTTAACTTTTGATAATTTTATTGAAGGTGATTGTAATCGTTTAGCAAGAAGCGCAGGTTTAGCTGTTGCAAATAAACCTGGTGGAACTTCTTTTAATCCTTTAATGGTTTTCTCAGAAACCGGATTAGGAAAAACACATTTGGTTCATGCTATCGGTAACCTCATCAAACAAAATAGTAAAAACAAAATTGTTTTGTATGTACCAGTTGAAAAATTCATCAACCAGTTTGTAGATGCAATTAGAAATAATTCGAGCCAAGATTTTATCAACTATTACCAACAAGTAGATGTATTAATAGTTGATGATGTTCAGTTCCTTGAAAACAAACAAAAAACTCAAGAAATATTCTTTACTATTTTCAACCATTTACATCAACAAGGAAAACAAATCATTTTAACAAGTGATCGTGCTCCTAAAGATTTAAAAGGTATGGATGAGCGTTTGTTAAGCCGTTTCAAATGGGGCTTATCTGCAGATTTGCAAGTTCCAGATTTTGAAACACGTTTAGCTATTTTAGAACACATGATGTACAACGATGGAATTACTTTACATCGTGAGGTTGTTGAATATGTTTCTCATAATATCAATACCAATGTGCGTGAATTACAAGGTGCTTTAGTAAGTTTATTAGCTCAGGCAAGCTTGAATAAGAAAGAAGTAAATCTTGATTTGGCTAAACAAATCCTGAAAAACTTCGTAAAAAACAATACCAGAGAAATTTCTATCGAATACATTCAAAAATTGGTTTGCGATTATTTCACAATTCCAGTTGAACAAGTGAAATCAAAAACTCGTAAGCGTGAAATCGTTCAAGCTCGTCAGATTTCAATGTATTATGCAAAAGATTTAACCAAATCTTCTCTGAAAACAATTGGTATGCATTTTGGCGGTAGAGATCACTCAACTGTTATTCATGCTTGTCAAACTGTTAATGACTTGATGGAAACGGATAAAAAATTCAAAGCCGATATCGATGAAATTGGCAAAAGAATTAAAATGAACTTAGTATAAAAATAAAGCCTCGCGATGCGGGGCTTTTTTATAAGAAAAATAATGATTGTATCGATTATAGTTGCTGCTGCTGAAAACAATGCAATTGGAAAAAACAACCAGTTACTTTGTCATCTTCCTAAAGATTTAAAATACTTCAAATCCATTACCAAAGGACATGCTATCCTCATGGGAAGAAAAACCTATGAGTCGATTGGAAGACCTTTGCCAGAAAGAAGAAACATGGTTTTAAGTCGTGGTGATTTTAAAGCCGATGGTACAGAAACATTTTCTAATTTAGGTGAAGCTTTGTCTTCTGCAGCGGCTTCCGGCGAAACAGAACTTTTTATAATTGGTGGTGATACCATTTACCAACAAGCATTGGCTTTAACAAATCGAATATATTTAACACGTATTCATCACCAATTCGAAGCTGATGCTTGGTTTCCTGCATTGGATGAAAAAGAATGGAACTTGATTCATTCGGAATTCCATCAAGCCGATGAAAAAAATGCCTACGATTTTACTTTTCAAACTTATGAAAGGTTCAGTTTCTAAATCCTAAATTTGTAAACTCAAACGGCCTAGCCGATAATCTTATTTTATGAATATTCTTTTAATTGGTTCAGGTGGCAGAGAGCATGCTTTTGCAGAACAATTGACCAAAAGTGCACATTGTTCAACATTGTATATCATGCCCGGTAATGCAGGAACTGCTCAACTTGGAAAAAATATATCAATCAATCCAAACGATTTTCCTGCTGTAGCAGAATTTTGTATAAGTTACGATATCAAATTATTGGTTGTGGGTCCTGAGGAGCCATTGGTTAGAGGAATTAGAGATTATTTTGAAGCTGATGAAAAACTTGCTCAAATAGCATTTGTTGGTCCCGGACAAGCAGGTGCTATTATGGAAGGTAGTAAAGACTGGAGTAAAGCATTTATGTTGAAGTATGGAGTTCCAACAGCTGCATACCAAACATTTACAGCTGAAACCATAACTGATGGAATTGAATACGTAAAGAAACATAGTTTGCCTGTTGTTTTAAAAGCTGATGGATTAGCAGCAGGAAAAGGTGTATTGATTTGTCAGACTCATGAAGAAGCCGTAGATGAACTTAGTGCCATGATTGCCGATAAAAAGTTTGGTGATGCTAGTAAAAAGGTGGTGATAGAAGAATTCATGTTTGGAATTGAATGTTCAGTGTTTGTGTTGATGGATGGCGTGAATTATGTGATTCTTCCAGTTGCAAAAGATTATAAACGAATTGGAGAAGGTGAAACCGGATTGAATACAGGCGGAATGGGAGCAATTTCTCCAGTTCCTTTTGCTGATGATGTATTCATGCAAAAAGTAAAAGAACGTATTGTTGAGCCTACTGTATTTGGCTTGAACCAAGAAGGAATTTCATATAAAGGTTTTGTTTTTGTTGGATTGATGGCTGTTAACAATGAGCCATTTGTAATTGAATACAATTGCAGAATGGGTGATCCTGAAACAGAAGCGGTTTTACCAAGAATTCAGAACGATTTTGTTGAATTGATGATGGCAACTTCAAATGGTAATTTAAATGAAGTTGAGTTACAAATCGACCCAAGAGCAGCTGCTACAATCATGTTGGTTTCGAAAGGTTATCCTGAAGATTACGAAAAAGGATTTGTGATGAGCAATTTCGAAGAAGCATCAGGAAGTAAATTGTACCATGCCGGAACTAAAATTTCTGATAACAACCAAATACTAAGCAATGGCGGACGCGTTTTAGCCATCACCAGCTTAGCTGATACCATTCAAGAAGCAGTAAAAATTTCGAGAGAAAACGCAGAGAAAATTGAATTCGAAAACAAATATTTCAGAAGAGATATTGGGTTTGAGTTTATGTAGGAAGGATGGGAATATATCACCCCACAAACTTCAACAACTTTATTCCTTCTTTAAAAGGGATATAAGCATGTCCGTTTTTTTTGTTTAAAATGGCTATTTCACTCATCATTCTCCAGTGTTTTGCCATTTCTTTTAATGCATAAAAATAACTATGTTTAGAGTCATAAATATGTGTTGGCTCTGCTCCGGCGCCGTTGAGTTCAATAACTTTAAAGCCTGTTCCTAATTCAAATTCTTCCCAGGTATTGTATTTGATATCAAACCTACCATAATAAAATCCTTCAATTTGTTTACAATAAGTATCAATGCTTTGGTTTAATTTTTTGTTGATTTTATAACTGATATCCTCAAATCTTGAACCTTTGCAATGATTGCCCATTCTGCTTAAAACTAGACTTTGGTTTTTTGAGGGAATAAAAGTCTTTATTGAAACATTGTTCTCAAACAAAACATTTTTATGCGGATGATACCTGAAATCATTTTCTACGATTTCTTCTACTGTACGAATTCCATCTCCTGTAATTTGAACCGGATGTTTATAAACAATACCTGTAATTCTTCCTTCTTTTTGATTAGGATTTCTTACATAAAACAAACCAATTTCATGTTCATATGAAACATATTCCTGAATGAGAAAATCGAAATTGATTTGCTGAAAATAGGATATCAGTTCTTTTTCAGTATGAATTAAACAAACCATTTTTCCTCTGCAACCATCATTGGGTTTTAAGATAAATGGATATGTAAAGTCTTGATTTGCAATTTGAATCAGTTTTTCAAGTGAAGTGTCGTCCTTCAAAAAAATAGATTTTGGATTATATGATGAAGGGAGTAATTTTTCAATTTCACTTTTTCCTTCTAAACTCATTCCGCCAAACTTTAATCCCGGATTTGCTGCCTGAAAAAAACCTGTTCCTTTTGATTTAAAACCCAAATAAACCAAGTATGGTAATAGTGGCAGGTACAAAGTATAACCTGGCCAATATTCCCAAGTAATGAGGCGATGCCATTTCAACCTAAATGAAAAAGGTATTTTCAATATTGAATTTTAATTTGGTGATTAGTTTCTTGATTAAGTTGTAAGTCGAGATACTTGTATAAACTAGTTTCTTTTCCAATAACAAGCTGCGAAATACTGATTGTTTTCACTCGATTGTTTCTATTCATAACAAATCCATTTTCTTCATCATGATTTTGTTGATGAAACTCAAATAAATCGTTTGCATTTGGATTTGTATTCGTTTCTAAAAACGACAAAAACAGCTTTTCTCTTTCACGAATAATTTCTTCATCATACAATGTAACTGATGAAAAAATATAGTTAGTAGAATTCAGATCGAATAAAAACTTTTGCTCACCATCCCAAACCATTCTTTTAAGTTGGTCCCTATCCTTAACAATCACCTGAAATGGTTCTATATCCTTTAATTGATAATGTTCTAAAGTATCAATAGAATTATTGCTAGAAATGATATCTAAAACTACCAAACCCCTACTTTTAAGATAAGGTGGATTTGATTCATGTCGTTTAAACCCACCATTTAACAATACCACCGCATTTCCTTTATTGTCGGTAGCAAACCAAGTACCGTTAGCCTGAGTATCCTTGGCATAAAAAATATCTTTGTTATTCAGCTTGTATAACTGAGGAGGTAATGCTGGTAAACGTAAGGTTTTTTCATCCCTGTTGGATGTTAGTATAACTTGGTTGTTTTGAACAATTACACTTACTGTGCACATAGACTTTCACGGTAATAAACAGTAGAAGGCGAAACACCGAAATTTTGAGGCAATTTCATGTCGGTTAAATTTTCAATCGCAATTCTAATTAATGCTTGATGGTGAATACAATGCTCAAGATTAAAAGCTAATTCTCTATTATAACTAGTGTCAATTAGAATTACTTTTTCATCAATTAAATAATTCGATTGCAGTTTTTTATCAGCCTTTTCTAGTTGAAGTATAATTTGAGAAATGCCTTCAATTGCGAGTTTAGCATCAGTTTCTAAGTTTAAATCTCGTTTTCTATTGTCGTAACTGAACTCTCCATTTTCATAACCGGCCAACATACAGTAGAAAAATTCAATAATATGACGGCAATGCTGACCAATACTTCCATTGTTCAATAAAGTACAGGATTGATTGTATTTGTTATCTTCTAAATTTTGAAGTACAAAAGCTAATTCAGTTAACGTATTTTTAATTTTTTCGACCATAGAAACTTTTGACTAATTGAAATAAAACATTCCTATCCACAAAAACAACTACCGAGCAACAAATTGCAGTTATAATTGCTAATATAAATAATTTTCCTCCATCATTCTGAACATTAATTCCAAGAACAAAAAGGTGAGAGAATATAGCGCCCATCATGGTTGATAATCCGAGTAAAGCTCCATATACTGATGTTTTGGGAACAAGTAATAAAAAACCTGCAATTAATTCTATGATTCCGGTTCCAATTCTTCCAACTGGTTCAATATTCAGAACTGAAAATATATAAACACTTTCGGGTGCTGCAGTAAATTTAAAGAACAATGTTTGAAGCATGATAACAGCGGCTATAATTTTGATTAGCCAATAAATTAGGTTTGATATTGATTTCATTTTATCTGATGTTTATTTGTTGATTTTAATCCAATTTGCGTCTGCTTTCAACTTAAGATTTTGTTCATCTTTGTTCCAGCTTTTTAAAGTGTTATTGAAGTAGGCATTGTAAAACAGGTAAAGTTTCCCGTTTAAGATTTTAAAAGTCTCTGGATCAATTTCAACTTTTTCTCCCTTTTCTCCCATTGCATAAGCGCACCAACCGCCATATTGAGGAATGAAATAGGCTGGATTCTTTATGAACAAGTTTTTATTGTTTAAACTCGAGAAATAGTACTTGATTCCGGAAATTGTAACTGAGTAAGTTTCGCTTCCTTTTACAGCTTTTTTTAGCAAGAAATAAGCAACCACATCATAACCTGAAACTGCAACATTATTTGAAACTAAAATATGTTTGGCTATATAATTTGGTGGAGTACTTTGTGCTTTAATTTGTCCTATACTGATGAACAAAAATAATAGTACTAAAAATTTGAATTTCATTTTATTTGTTGATTTGAATTGATGTATGAGAACTTTTACCTGTTTTAGTATTTTCTAATATAATATAGTACAAACCATTTGGATGACCTGATACTGAAATAGCATTGTTACTTGAAAATTCGCCGCTTTGAATGCTTTCACCTAATAGATTTATTAGCACATATTTATAGTTTTCAGTATCGTTTGTATAAATAAAATCACTTGTTGGATTGGGATAAACATGAAGTTTGTTTATTCCGTTTATCTCACGAATAGAAGAACTGATTTGACTTAATGTGGCACTTTTACCTGATTGAATCATGGTTTTGTTGCTAGACTCCTGAATCATTGCTAAGGCAAATAGTCTTTTTGAATTCCAGATATTTTTTATAAAAACAGATTTTGTAATGTTAATACTTGTTCCAATTGCAGCTGGTAAACTTATGTTTTCCTGATTGCCATGTCGAAGTACATGATAATGTTCTGACTCACCATTCCCACCATCAACGAACACTGTATCTTCAGCTAATCCTGAAAATAAACTTGCCATATTTAGATTACTTTCAGCAACTTTTTTAATCTGAATTTCGTAGTTTAATGAATCTGTATTGGTTTGTTTTAGGTTGATTTTTACTTCAAAAGAAGAAAGTAAATTCTGGAATGGATTAAATAAAGCTGCATCATTATAATTTGCTGAAGCTGAAATTACACTTCCATTAATAACCAATCTTGGAGTACCACCATAAATGCCGTAATAATTGGTTCTGGCATCGTTGGTAACAGTGTTTTGTTTGCTAAGAATGCAGCCACTGTAAGGCGAACTTGGATGTATACTTAAATGTGTAATATCTTTTTGAGCAAATACATTGGCATGAAATCCGGGATTTCTGTTTTTACAAATACTACAACGTGTATTGGTGAAATGTTCAACTATTGAATTCAAAGGAACTTGCTGTGCCTTGATAATCGATATAGATAAAATGAAACTAAAAAATAGGAATAATTTTTTCATGGTTTTTATGATTTGTTTTTATAATAGTCGCTTGACCATTTCAATCCTTACATCTATTCTGAAATAATTTTTTCAAGTTTGTCTTTTAGTTCATCTGAAGCTTTTACTTTTTTATCTTCTAAAAGAGATTCTTTGTATAATTTTAACTGATTATCGATGATGTCTGATTGATGAATAAAGTTTTGGCAACATTTACAGAAATGAACGTGAATTTTCATTTCAATCCTTTGTTTTAATTGAAAGCTCACTTCGTCCTTTTTAAGATAATTCAGTGAAACTTCTGAGCAATTATTTAATATTCTATTGATATAACTTTTCATGATTTTAAATGATTTCGTTTTTTTCTAAACAAGTTCTGAAAATGGTTTTAGCCCTAAAAATGATAACCCAAAAATTGGCATCAGAAATTTCGTATTGACTACAAATACTTTTTGTCTCTGTTTCATCGAAGTATTTTGCTAAAAATATACTCTTTAAACGCTGTGGCATTTTTTCAAGACACTTTTCCATTGCTGCCGAAAAATCCTTACTAATTACAGTATGATCAGCATTGTTTGAGATATAATTGGGAGAAATTTTGTTAATCCAGCGACCAAAATTATGTGAATCAAAAAAGTGATTGCCAAATTCATCATCTGTTTCTGAAATATAGGATGAGAAAGGTTTTTCGAACTTTTTCTTTCTGTAGTAATCAATGATTTTGTTATTCAGAATATTGGTTAACCAAGTTTTTTCTGAACAATTCCCTCTAAATGAATCCTTGTTTTTAAATGCAGCTAAAAAGGTATTTTGAACCAAATCTTCTGCCTCAGATTGATTATTGGTCTTAAAAAGAGCAATATGATACAGGTAATCAGCATAATTACTAACCCAGTTTTTTGTGTCCAAGAGTTCTTCCATTATCAAACTTTAGTTCTGTTTTTATAATAGTCGTTTGTT
>JAIYDG010000065.1 GCA_027487625.1 Bacteroidota bacterium | reverse complement strand
GAATGTCTTTCAAGGTTTATTTGAAAACCCAATGCAAAATGCCATGATAAAAGTATCCAAATGTGTGGGTTGTGAAATACCTTGTCAGTGCTTTGCTTTTGCGGTGATGTTCGACCACGACGCAAAGCTGGCGACTTTTTTGCACGGTCAAAGTCCTTCTCGATTGCTTTCTGCAGTTGACCCTCGAGAGACGTCGGTAAAGGCGCTTCAACACGACTTTTCTTGAACACTGACATCGAAATAATGTGGATGATATTCAGAAAAGAATGAAAGCTTGATCAAATAATCATCATCCAACGATAGAATCACCCAGAGCATGCGTCTCGTATTCCAGATACCCATAGAAAATGAAAATGAAGGTATGATGAATATGTGATTTTCAACAAAAAAGAGGCATGTTAATGATGATATTGAACGAAATACCTTGGAAAGACTCTTCATCTGAAGGCTGGGAAGAAGTTGATACAAGATCAGTGGTTTTTGTTTGCTTTTGAACAGACTCTTGATCTATGCCTCGCTTCTGGGCTCGAGAATCTTTGTGACATGAAGCAGCTGAGCTGAGATCTTCTACAATTCCAGATGCTGCAGTTGGGAGACAGCGATGCTCTTTGTAGTATGCATGGCAGGAGCGACAAACAGTCTTTCGTCCAATCAGAATGTGTTTCCAGAGTTTCGATCCAAAAGATCCGCAGACTTCGCATGCATCCTTGAGTTGTGGGAAGATAGAGAACATTTTTTGCCCTGAGTGTGTTGGATGTAAATTTGATTTTTGCTCATCAGGTTTCGGGCTTTCTGGATTTTCCCCACTCTTTTCAAGTTGAGGGGTTTGAGGCGTATGTTCCTGAAGCGGGAACGGATCAGAAACGGATTGAGAAAGGTGATTAGATTCAGAATTTACAACTTGAGGTTTTGGCTGAGAAGAGTCACTTGGGATTTGAGCATCCATGGAATTCTGCCTTGTATCTTGACTCGGATTTTGATGTACGTTGGATGGTTTGGACAACTCAACAACCGATTCATTGTTTTCTGGGTTGGATATTGCTGTTGGTAAATTTGATGAAAGAGCTTCGTGGACATTCTTTGTAGGGTTGTACTTTGGCGGTCCGAATGAATAATCCGAGTCAGTTTCAGAAATGACTTTGACGATGGGCCGACGTTTGGGTCCCCTGCGCTTTGGGCTTCTTTGTGATTTGGCGACATTTTTTGAGAGCCAGACATCTTCCTCTGCAGAATCTTCACTTTGGTCTCCTTGGTCTGAGTGAAGTGGCACAAGAGAGGCTTTTATCCCTTCGGTAGTGAGCACTCTGTCAGTGGGAGATTCCAGGAGCGTGATTATTTCCTGTGTAGCGTGGTGGGATGGGGTTTTTGGTAGTAGAGTTACAGGGTTTGCTACAGCGTTGATTTTATGATGGTTTTGTGAGTGATATGCAATGTTAAATTGAATGATGGATTGAAAGAATTGAAAAGTCTATTTGCTGTAGTTGCGACATAAGATGAGGGGAAATTTTGATTCTCACAGAAAGAAGGTACATAAATCACAAAATTCGGATAAAATCGATGAAAGCAACTTTGTTAGGAGAGGTTCATATTGATTTGTGATCGGATTACGCTCAAAATTAGCTTTTACAGAAGCATATTCATTGAGGGCTTTGCAAAATCATACCATTAGCGGCTGAGGATGAGGTTTCTAGCGTGAGGATTTCACTTTCCTCCAGGCAGTTCAAAAGTGAGCTTCGCAGGATGTTTGATGATTGTGTGGCTCCTTGATCACCTTGGAGAAAGCTTTCAAACGAATATTGATCGGCGGCAAATACGCGAAAAGAATCAATTTTGTTCTCTTGCTTTCTGTTTTGATTGAGAACGGTATTTTTTTCAACAGGTGATCGTAGGGTACGTGTTTGACAAGTAGAATGTTTCTGCTGAAGAGAAGAGTTTTTCTTCCCATCTTCTGTCTTATCTACATGCGACAATTCTGCATCACGGATCAAGTCATCTGAAAGAACTCTATCGTCTTCGATTGAATTTTGGTGGAAGGAATGGTTCTCAATGCCGGATGGTGAATTTTCAGTTTGATTGCAGTCTGCTTGAGAAGCTTTTGTCTTTGTGGTTGCTGGTGACATTTCCGCTGTCGTTTCCAAGACCCGATTTTCGTCAAATAGCTGTGATGCAACAGAGTCATGCGATATATTATGAACATGATGTGATGCGCTTTGTGGAGATTCAATCGATGCATAATCTCCTTCATGGGCCTTTGCCACGATTTGCGATTGCGCCGTAGTCACAGCCGTCGAAGTCGAATCATCCGAAAAGTTTCTTGCAAAGAGCGGCCGTTCGCTGCACTCTGATGGTTTGGAGGTCGTGGAAGATTCAGTCATGTTTGTTGGGAGAGATTCATCAACAATAGAAGGAACAATGAGTTTGGTTTCATGGATGGATTGAACATCGCTGCTGCAAGATCCGTCGACTTCGAAAAGACGCTCAGCAGAGGATGCACGTCGATGGTGAAATGAAGACGCGAAGGACGAAGGAGCAATAAACTTTGGGGGCGAAGTAACTTTGAGTTTTTCCAATGATCGGCTTTTTCGAAGCGGTGATGATTCATTTGCGTCGGTTTTGGTTTTGTGACTTTCTTTGTTGATAGTTGATTTTGTGGGATCATTTGTTGCTT
>JAIYDG010000589.1 GCA_027487625.1 Bacteroidota bacterium | reverse complement strand
AATGGGTTCAAATGTAACAGCAGCATGGAAAGCCCATAAAAAAGGAGCAATGTTTGCTAATCCTTGTTTTACACAAATCCATCCAACATGTATTCCTGTTTCAGGAGATCATCAGTCAAAATTGACTTTGATGTCTGAATCTTTAAGAAATGATGGTAGAATTTGGGTACCGAAAAAACAAGAAGACGCAAAAGCAATTAGAGAGGGAAAATTAAATCCTAATCAAATAAAAGAAGAAGATAGAGATTACTATTTGGAAAGAAGATATCCTGCTTTTGGAAATTTAGTACCACGAGATGTAGCAAGTAGAGCTGCGAAAGAGCGTTGTGATGCTGGTTTTGGAGTGAATGCAACTGGTGAGGCTGTTTACCTAGATTTTGCTTTTAACATGAAGTATAAATACGGAAAAACTGAAGCAACTAAAAAAGGTATTTCTAATCCAACTGAAGAACAATTAAAAGCTTTAGGTCATGAAGTTATCAAGGAAAAATATGGTAACTTATTCGACATGTATCATCAAATTACAGGAGTTAATCCATATGAAAATCCAATGATGATTTACCCTGCGGTGCACTATACAATGGGTGGATTATGGGTTGATTATAACTTAATGACAAATATACCTGGTCTTTATGCTTTAGGGGAAGCGAACTTCTCAGACCATGGAGCAAACAGATTAGGAGCTTCAGCATTGATGCAAGGTTTAGCTGATGGTTATTTTGTAATACCTTACACAATTGGTTCATATTTAAACAAAGAAATCAGTGTAAAACCAATTTCTTTAGATCATCCAGCTTTCGTTCAGGCAGAAAAAGAAGTGGAAGAAAGAATCAATAAATTCTTAACTATTAACGGAACTAAATCTGTTGATTACTTCCACAAAAAATTAGGTTTAATCATTTGGAACAATTGCGGTATGGCAAGAAATTCAGTTGGTTTAACAAAAGCAATCGAAGAAGTAAGAGCCTTAAGAGAGGAATTCTGGAAAAATGTAAGAGTTACTGGAGCTGCAGACGAAATGAATCCTGAACTAGAAAAAGCCGGTCGTGTTGCTGATTTTCTTGAACTTGGAGAATTAATGTGCTTAGATGCTTTAAAACGTAATGAAAGCTGTGGAGGTCACTTCAGAGAAGAATATCAAACTGAAGAAGGGGAAGCATTAAGAGATGATGAAAATTACAAATATGTAGCTGCTTGGGAAATGAAAGACCTTGGAAACTGGGAATTACATAAAGAAGATTTGATTTACGATAACATCAAAATTGCTCAAAGAAGCTATAAATAATCACCAATTAAAATAAAAATTTATGAGCGAAAAACATATAAATGTTACTCTAAAAGTTTGGAGACAACGCAATAGCAAAGATAAAGGTGGATTTGAAACCTATCCAATGAATGGTGTTTCAACTGATATGTCATTCCTTGAAATGTTTGATGTATTAAATGAAAAATTAATCGTTGAAGGAAAAGACCCTGTAGCTTTTGATCATGATTGTCGTGAAGGAATTTGCGGTATGTGCAGCATGTTTATTAATGGACGACCACATGGACCAAAACAAGCTGTTACAACTTGCCAACTTCATATGAGAAGTTTTAATGATGGTGAAACTATTGTAGTTGAACCTTGGAGAGCAAAACCATTTCCAGTAATTAAAGATTTAATGGTAAATAGGTCTGCATTCGACAGAATTATTGCAGCTGGTGGATTCATCTCAGTAAATACAGGTAATGCTCAAGATGCTAACTCACTTCCTATTTCTAAAGAAAATGCTGATGAAGCTTTTGCTGCTGCAGCTTGTATTGGATGTGGTGCTTGTGTTGCAGCTTGCAAAAATGCTTCTGCTATGCTTTTTGTTTCAGCAAAAGTTTCGCAGTTAGCTTTGTTACCTCAAGGACAACCTGAAAGAAATCAACGTGTAATGGAAATGGTAGCTCAAATGGATTCAGAAGGATTTGGTTCTTGCACAAATACTGGTGCTTGTAGCGCTGAATGTCCTAAAGAAATCTCATTAACTAACATTGCCAGAATGAATCGTGATTATGTTGTAGCTGAATTAAGCTCAAAATAATTAGATCTTTATATTTTAAAAAAGGCTGTTTCATTCTGAAGCAGCCTTTTTTGTAATGTTTTAGGTAATCCTTAAATCTAGTCAGTTTCGCCAAGATTTCCAATTATTAGAATATGATTTTCGTAATATAACTATCACTTTAAATAATATTCATTCTAGATGCAACAAAATTTAGTATTTTAGCGTCTACTCTAAAAATAACATTTTGCAAAAGCTTCGAATTTTAATTCTTGCATTCTGCCTATTACTTTTTGCCTCCAAAAGTATGGCTACCCATTACAGGGCAGGAGAAATTACATATAGACAAATTGAACTTACTATCTATGAAATCACTGCAATTACTTATACGGATCCTAGAAACACCGGAGCAGACAGACCAGAGATAGATATTGATTTCGGAGATAAAACATCGGCTTCAGTAGCTCGTGTTAATGGTACTGGTGAGATTGTTAATACGGATCCTAATAATATTATCAAAAAAAATATTTATAAAACTACTCATACCTATCCAGGTCCTGGAATGTATTTGATTAGCATGTTAGATCAAAATAGAATTGCCGGTATTAGAAATATTTATGATGGAAGATCAGTAGATATCGCATTTTATGTTGAATCTTATTTAAACATAGTTGCAGGTTTTGGATTTAATCAAAGTCCAATACTTTTGCTCCCCCCTATTGATATTGGATGTAAATTCAAGGTTTTTAAACATAATCCTGCTGCTTATGACCCAGATGGTGATAGTTTAAGTTTTACTCTCATTCCTCCTAAACAAGCCAAAGGTCAAGATGTACCTTTTTATGTGACTCCATTCTATTCTGATACATTTACGCTAGACCAAACAAATGGTCAGGTAACATGGTCAACACCTCTTGTTTCTGGTCCATATAATATCGCTATAAAAATTCAGGAATTTAGAAAAGGAGTATTAATTGGCTTTGTGGTAAGGGATATGCAAATCTTCATTAATGATAATTGTGTTAATAACCCACCAAAACTCTCCATTGTAAATGATACTTGTATAGAAGTAAATCAACTTTTAAGGAAAACCATTAGTGCAACCGACATTGATCCAGGTCAATTCATTACTTTACAAGCTTATGGTGGTCCATTTGTACAATCCAATAAACCTGCTACTATGAGTCCAAACCCGGGTTATGGAATGTCACCAGTAGCATCAATTTTTAACTGGACACCATCTTGCAATGCTATTAGATACAGGCCACATCAAGCAGTTTTTAGAGCTACTGACAATCATCCTTTCGATCCATTAAGTGATATTTCATATTGGAATATTAAAGTAATTGCACCAGCTCCAAAGAATGTACAAATTTCTCAAGATAGTAATGGTTTTAATTTGAGTTGGAGGAAAGATTCATGTAATTTGGCTTATGGTTACAAAATTTATAGAAGAATTGACTCTAGCTATTGGAAACATGCAAATTGTGAAACAGGTGTACCTGAATATACGGGCTTCACATTGTTAGATACGACTTATGGAGTTGACAATGTTAAATATTTTGATAATCAATTTGGAAAAGGACTTTCTCCTTTAATTAGGTATTGTTATATAGTAACAGCAATGTATCCTCCAAGAAGTGAAAATGGAATTATCATCTACAGTGAAGAATCAGAAAGTTATGCCAGCGAAGAGGTTTGTGATTTGATTTTAAGAACCAAGCCAATTATTACCAAAGTGAGCGTAGAGTCAACTTCTACAACTGCTGGTAAAATAAGAGTTAATTGGCTGAACCCAGAACAAATTGATACAGTTGATCAATACCCTCCACCATACAGAGCCCAAATTCAAAGAGCTGTTTTAGGTGAAAATAATTTCCAAAATGTTGGTCCTTCATTTAATTACAATCAATTTGCCAATTTAAAAGAAGAGTCAATTCTTGATTCCCTAATTAACACTATTTCAAATATTTACAACTATAAAATTCAGTTCTTTTACACTAAAAACAATCAGGAAAAATTATTAGAAGAAAGTATAATTGCCGGTTCCGTTTATTTAAGTAACTATAATAGTGATAAAAGTATTCGATTAAGTTGGTCACCTGATGTTCCATGGAAAAATAATGAAGCAATTATTTATAGGAAAAACCAATCTAATATTTTTGATTCAATCGGGTTTAGTAAAACTCTGGAATACTTGGATGCAGGATTAGTAAATGGTAAAACGTATTGTTATAAAATTCAAACTAAAGGAAATTACAACCTTAGTTTTTATCCAAATTTGATAACTAATTTTTCTCAAGAAATTTGTGGTTCACCTTTAGATACAATAAAACCTTGTCCTCCAATTTTATTAATTGACACTCCTTGTAATAATTTGAATAGTTTGAAGGTGATTTTAAATTGGTCATATCCTTCTGATTGTACTAATGATTTGGTTAACTATAAAATTTATTGGAAACCAAATAAAAAAGAGAATTGGACATTATTGGCAACTGTAGCTGCAAACATTACAAGTTATACTGATGAAAGAGAAAATTTAAAACTTACAATTGCAGGATGTTATGCGGTAACTTCAGTTGATTCTTTTAACAATGAAAGTTCATTTGGAAATGAAAAATGTATAGATAACTGTCCTTTTTATATTTTACCAAATGTATTTTCACCTGATAATGAAGATGATATAAACAAATTATTCAAACCTTTTCCATATAGATTCATTAATAAAATCGACTTAACAATTTATAACAGATGGGGTCAAGAGGTTTTTAAAACTACTAACCCTGAAATAAACTGGAATGGAAAAGACTTGGAATCAGGTATTGAATGTTCAGAGGGTGTATATTATTATATATGCGATGTATATGAAAGCTACCTTGAGGGAGAAAAAAAGAGAACAATTAGAGGCAGCATCCAAATAATTAGATAAAAAGTGTTTACAGGAATAATTGAAAAAACAGGAAAACTTGTTTCAAAAGCTGAATCAGGTTCAAATATTGATTTTTGGTTTCAATCTGAAATCAGTAATGAATTAAAAATCGACCAATCATTAGCTCATAATGGTGTTTGCTTAACAGTTGTTGAATTAAAGGATGGCCAACATAGAGTTACGGCAATAGCTGAAACTTTAGAGAAAACCAATTTAGGAGAACTTGGCGAAAACCAATTGGTTAATTTAGAAAGATGTATGCCTGTTAATGGCAGATTCGATGGTCATATTGTACAAGGGCATGTTGATGAAACTGGAATTTGTATTGAAAGAAAAGAAACAGAAGGAAGCTGGTACTTCAAATTTAGAATTACAAATGCTAACAATAAAGGCTTATTGGTAAACAAGGGTAGTATTTGTATCAATGGAGTGAGTTTAACTGTTGTTGAGGCTAAAGTAGATTGGTTTTCAATAGCGATAATTCCTTATACCTATAATTTCACTAATTTTAATGAAATTGAAATCGGTACTAAAATAAATCTTGAATTTGATATTTTAGGCAAATACGTTCAGAAACAATTAGACTTAAGGTCATAAAAAAAGCCGGATAAATCCGGCTTTTTTATTGGAATAAAATTAATTACTCACCAACAACTTCAACTGAGATGTTGATTGCAACATCACGGTGTAAGTTTAAAGTAGCTTCATAAGTACCTAAAACTTTAACATCACCGATTTCAATTTTACGTCTGTCGATATCGTAACCTTTAGTTTTTAACACTTGAGAAACTTGAAGTGGAGTAACTGAACCGAAGATTTTTCCATTAGCACCGGCTTTCATACCAATAGTAATAGCTAAATCTTTTA
This sequence comes from Bacteroidota bacterium, assembly GCA_027487625.1. Lineage (GTDB taxonomy): Bacteria > Bacteroidota > Bacteroidia > UKL13-3 > UKL13-3 > CAISCU01. The sequence goes on along the minus strand of JAIYDG010000589.1, from coordinate 151 downwards.
ATTGTTCTGATAAAGCCAAAGCATCAGCTTTTAACTTCTCACGCTTCATAGCACCTTGACGGTTATTTTCTTCTAACATTTTCAAGTTTCCAGGGGTTGCCATTAAAGCATAACCACGTGGGAATAAGAAATTGTTGGCATAACCATTTTT
>JAIYDG010000412.1 GCA_027487625.1 Bacteroidota bacterium | reverse complement strand
ATGAATTCGGTGATAACCCCAGCCAACTCTTTGGGCTTCATAAGTATTGAGTAACTCTTGATACCTTCGACCCAATCTTTCTCGATTTACGCGAGAAGTTACCATATTGAACATAAGGCCATTTGTTCTTTCTTGATATCTACGATATGCATCATTGAGGATTTTTGCATTTGCTTCTGAATTTTTTGGTGTTGTATTTACAATTTGCATGTAATTATTATGAGCATCATCGTAAAGTTCGTAAAAAGCTCTATGTTCTCTTGCATAATCCCTCATTCGTTCTTCCACTTCTAGTACTTCTCTATAGGATTCTCTGACAGATTCCCTTGTACATCTTTCTCTACCAATCCATCTATTGTTAGGATGCAAAGGCAAAGTAGGGTCGGTTACAATAGCTTCAGGGCCTCCAATTGGAAAAATTCGACTTGCCCGGGGTTCGAGTTCAGCAAGAGGTCTTGTTCCACACGGTTTCATTGGTGAAGGCTCCAACTTTGCCAATTTGGCCTTTCTTTCTTCTTCGTCTTCCTCTTCTTCCTCATCGTCTGAGAAATTTAAAGCGGGAAACGGAGTAGGTCTGCCATAAATGGTTGGTTTTGTAGGGGGTGGAATGCCACTTCCGCCTGCACCCCCACCTTAAAAAATTATTAATAAATTTTAGTGTTTAAAATAAGAAAAAAAGACAATACGATATATAAAAATATTATCCGTTAATTTACAAAAACGTCTTTTGTTTATACATGTATTGTTTTATTTACCTCCCATTTGGCTGACAGCCATTTGACCCAATTTCATGAGGCCCGTCGCAATAACCAGTTTTCCGGCTGAGACTTTGTCGGACCTCTTTTCGATATGAAGGGTCTCGTTAATTGGTGTGCATGACACCATGCAACAAAAAAATACACAAAGGAATATTTCTTTTAACATAATTGTTAAGTTGGTAGAATATTATTTAACAAACTGAAGATTGAACCCCCAAGTCCCGCTTTTATAGGCGAACTAATCACTGTTTTTGCCAAATATTTATTTTGGCTAAAAAATTTCATTTTTGTCCTTTGTGATGCAATCAGAAGCGGCCTCTGAGCTGTTCAAAAAATTTGTAAAATTTGTTAGTTTTAATTATTTTTAATTTAACATTATTATTATACAATTTAAGAAATTAACAATGCCAACGTAATTAAGCATACAAAAGATTAATTTTAAAAAGATAAAAATAAATAACTGTAAAAATAAAGAATACATATTAATTGAATAGTCATTAGAAAGCAAAAAAAATATTGTGCGGCATTGGTACAAGAAAAAAATAGTATTTAGTTTGTTGCCACTAAAAACGTTTTTGCAATGCAGTAACATAACACGTAACAAATTTTACAACATAAGTGTTTGCAATATTTCAAAGGTTTTTTAAATTACACCAAAACGCATGTGACAACGCTTTTTATTTAGTTTTACGTTTTGTTAAAATCATTTAGTTACTGTTGCATCACTCGGTTAAAAAAAGAAATGAGCTAAACTCGCATTTGCCAAAAGATCAATTCAATGAGCTACATTTGTTAATGGGATTTTTTTGTATTTTACTAGATCATGGAGAAAACTCAATTGCTAAACAAAATTTTCGACTCCTTGGTTGAAGACATTCAATCGGAAAAAGAAGATCTCATTATGTCGATTGAAAAAAATAAATATAATGTAGAAAAATACAAAAAATGTTCTAGAATCAAGACAATTGTCGCTCATTTATTTTTTATGGCAATATTAAAAGATTCGCCATCTAATGCAGATTTTATCAACGAAAAACATCCTTTTATCGAATATGTTCGATGGAACTCGGTTATTGTAAAGCCAATCGATAGAGGCATTACTTTGTTTTTAAAGCATGCTGAAAAATGTTTGTCTCAACGGGTTCAATTACATGAAATCAAAAAGCAAGCAAAAAAACTTTTTTGGACTAGCTTAGATAATCTTGATGCTGCAAAATGTTTGAAATATAATAATTTTTTTTGCCAGGCTGTACATTATAGTCAAATGGCTGCTGAGATTGGCATAAAAAGTGTTTTAAAAGCACAAAATATCGAACACAACTTGTGGAAATTTGAGCATTCGATTATTAATCTGGGAAATCATACTAAATGTACTAACGAATCATTTTTTCGATTGTGTAAAGATTTAGAAAATTTAGGATTAAACGAATGGCAAAATACAATGTTTGAAAAATCTTCTACTTTAAGTATCAGAAGTAGATATTGCGATTACGACGAAAATGCTTTTTTACATGTAAGCACTTTGCCTTATAAAGTTTTTAATTCTAGATTAGCCAAAAAGGCAACCATAATTTGTGAAAAAATTTTGTTTCTATGTGAAAAAATGCTTGAAAAAAACTAAAACTTTAAAAACGGTGTATTTTTAAAAGTTAATTTGTAACCTTTGTCAAAAACCAATTTTTTTACCCTTGAGACTAAATTAAATAACAGTGTTGTCCTTAATAACAATAAAATTAACAAGTAATCCTTGAGAGTAAATCAAATAACAGTGTTGTCCTTAATAATAATGAAATTAACAAGTAATCCTTGAGAGTAAATCAAATAACAGTGTTGTCCTTAATAACAATGAAATTAACAAGTAATCCTTAAAAGTAAATCAAATAACAGTGTTGTTCTTAATAACAATGAAATTAACAAGTAACCCTTGAGATTAAACTAAATAACAGTGTTGTCCTTAATAACAATAAAATTAACAAGTAACCCTTGAGATTAAACTAAATAACAGTGTTGTCCTTAATAACAATGAAATTAACAAGTAACCCTTACAATTTAACTAAATAAAAATATTGTCCCTGATAAAGTAACGTTATTGACAAGTAACACTTGAGACTAAATAACAATGTTGTCGTCAATAAAGTAACGTTATTAACAAATAACCCTTAAGATTAAACTAAATAACAGTGTTGTCTTTAATAACAATGAAATTAACAAGTAACCCTTGAGACTAAATAACAATGTTGTCTTTGATAAAGTAACGTTATTAACAAGTAATTTTTGAGACTTAGTAACAATGTTGTCCTTGATAAAATAACGTCATAACCTTTTCAATAGCCCTTTGTTTAAACTTGGCAAATAAAACAGTCATTACGTAATTGTAAAATGCAACTTTTTTAAACTGCATTTTTTTTTTTTTTTATATTTTTTTAAAACAATTTTTTAGACTGGCGATCTAAAATGTGCACTAAAGTTTGTAAAAGCTGCGGCCTCTCGTTGTTGTTGTTGTTGTTGTCGCAACCCCTGCCGTGTTCTATCGGTCATTTCGATATCTAAAAACATTTGTAAAGTGCTTTTTACAATAAATTGTAAATAAACGTTTTAACAAATAACATGAAGAATAAAATCACTAATTTTAATTTAACGTGTTTAAGTCATTTTAGGTTTAAATTTTAGTTGTAAATAAAAAGTAATACCCGAATGTACTCGATGGTTTCTTGGCCTTATACGAGGGACAATGGGCAATCCCAAAGACGGTTCAACTTGACCTATTTATAAAATATAAACGTATTTTATAAATTACTATTTTAAGTGTTAAATTGAGTAGAAAATGTTACT
>JAIYDG010000582.1 GCA_027487625.1 Bacteroidota bacterium | reverse complement strand
CCAGCATATCGTATAGTCTCATTCGGGCGTTGGCGGTGGTAAAGACAGCAGTGATCTCCGAGATGTAGTCAGGCTCTAACCCCACGTCCATGTCTTTTTCGTATCGTAGCTCCACACAATTTTTATTGACAATATGCCATGTCTTATTTTTAAGCTTATCATTATTCATTTTTAATAAAAGCTTGTTGAAATCGTAACAGAAATCGTAGTTGTTAAAGGTTGATCTTTGACCGAACTTACCCCACATACTGTTTAAACAGATCTTTGCTACCTGTCTCAGCCCAGGATTCTTTTTCGTTTCTTCAGGTTTTATCTCAAAGTCAAAGCCTAATGCTTTATGCGATTTATTAATTTCGTCACACTCTGCCTGGGTCTTGATACCACTATTTTGTACTTTCATCTTCAAGAAATTGCCTACGTATTCTTTCATTAACCCGTCATACTTTTTATATTCGCAAGCTGCGTATATCTTATCGATAACGTAACCTTTCTCAAGCGCCTTTTGCAGTTCAACTGACGAATAAGTTTTCTTAAGATGTGGGTTTAAATGAAATAGAAGCTTGCCATCGGAGTTGTCGGGTAACACCGGCAAATACAAATCTTTTGGGGGTGTGATATCTGCTTTGACTATTCCTAAGAAATCACCAGACCTTATCTTATCAATTAAAGCTTGTTGATTTGAAACATTAACAAATTTTTTGAATCCCACTGCGTAGGTATCTAACGCATTGACAGTTGGGTATAGGGAAACCACGTCAAAGTAGTAAATCTTCTGATTATCGTTGCACTTGAAATAAGATTTGAAGGCCTCGGTTCGCCCACCAAATAGGGCATCTCTCACGTTAATGTTTTGATTTCTAGCTTGCTCTTCTATCTCTTGCCTGTTCTCTAGTGTCTTTTTCTCTTTGTTCCAATCGCATTCCCAAATACTTTCAACTTTATAACCTGCTTCCTCTAAGATGTTTTGTCTCTCAATGGTTCTATTATATTTAGCAATCTCTTCAGGGTGGCATTTTCGGCAACCATGCCAGTAGCAACCGTTGAACTCTTTTATGATTTTATTTTTCTTGTCATAAGCATCAGCTGTAAATGTATGCTTTCCCAAGAATATAGTTTTAGTTTTATTTCCTATCTTGTTTCTGTGAGGGTTAAATTCTTTGCTAAATGATCGCACATCTATTGTTATAGGAAACTCCTGAATTAAATTATCATCGTTTAAATGAATTAGCCATTCTTTACCAACAACTGAGTTCTTGTCATTTGAGTTCCCTACTATAGTATTTTCTGGTAGGAACTTGTTAAGGTAGATAGACATGCATAGACTGGCTAGAGTGAAGTATTTAAAGGGATCCACGTCTAAAGTCTCCAAGAACATCTTTCTGAATTTTAGGATGGCTTTAGATAGTAGTTCAACGTCGGCTCTGCAATATTTGACCATCTCATCTTTGAAATTCCAATCTTTGACATCTTTTTGTTGATTATACCAGGGTAGAAAACCTTTCATTTTCATATTGCAACTACCCTTTTCGTATTCTATCTTTACATACTCATCGGGATCCATATTTTGAACACCAAACATATTTTGGCAAGGAATGCATCCAACGTAATCCTGATTCTCGGGAGTGTTGAAATGATGGGGAAAATATCCTTTGATGGTATCAATATCGTAGGTCTTTGACAGTTTGCTGAGCCTCTCTAGGAAGAAATTGTAGGAATCAACGAACTTCAAATTGTATTTCATAAAACCCATGTATGTAATACGACTCCCCTGTCTAACGTAACTGTCTGGGGTAAGGCCTTTTGATATGCACCATTTCAAGATGAACTTGTTATCGTAGCCACTACCGTTATGAGCTATGACTGTTGCGTTCTGGTTCTCGTTACTGAAGAGCCAATTGCAGAAGGCATCCTCGCAACCATAGCCTGGAAATGATACGCTTTTAATTAGGCATTTGTCGTAGTCATGCGTCAGGTTTTCGTCAATTTGTAAGACATCAACCTCAACGTGATTAGGAATGTGGGTCAATGTGTGAGTATCGGTCTCAAAATCATACGTGATAATCTTAGGATGGTTGTGGTCATAAGTTATCTCCTGAATCTTATTCTTATCTTTTATTTTGGTTAGTTTCTCTTTCAATTCTTCTTGACTACCTTTGCATACACCTCTTTTAAGATAATGGGCTAGATCCTTATCGGTTCTGGAGTCATTTGTATTAGTCTTCTTTTTCTTCTCGCCTGTCGGATTACACTGGTGTCTATTGTAGGTCTCTTTATGCTCAAAACATTGAAAGCACGTATTGCAGAAGTGGCTTACAGCTAAAAACCCTCTAATGTTGGTTATTGTGTGGTAATGGTCTTCGTCAAATAATAGCCAGTATTGCTCTCCCTTCCTATTTTCAGACTTATACATTAATACATTCCAAACGTCAATTTTTGAATTGAGGATAGGGATATTATTTAAATCTATGACATAAATGTTACATTTAAAGGTATGTTCAATTAATGGTAGGTCAAGAAAGCTTACTTTATTATTCCAAGGCAATTTGCATTTTTTACACAAATTTCTGGACACTCTCTCCCTAAGTATCGTGTTCCTAGTATCCCTTAGAGCTCTATTTTTAGGATCCATGGCAACGCTCAAGGCATACCAAAAGCAGTTGTTATCGTCATTAATGATTCTGACAACTGATTTCTTATTCATGATATCTTCTCTATCGCGGCTTTGGGTGGCATTCGTGTGACCACCTGCCGGACTCAAGATAAAATGGAAGGTAATCTTTAGTTGGCTTAATTTTATTGTTTCATCGCTTTGTATGGCTTTCTCGATTTGCTTCTCGGCGTGCTCACCCCATCTCCCTACATCGTTGTAGGCATAGTTAGTAGAAATAAGAGATCCTTTGCTACGGTCAAGCTCCACTTCGGAGTAGAACTCAAACTTGGTTTTAGCAGGCAGTTGCTTTATCACTTTTGCGTAGGCTTTGTATAAAACTGTTTTGATATCAGAGGCTACAATAGAGCCTATCCTCTGAGGTTTCACAGTAAAGTCTATTACTTTGTCGTCCATTGCTGATTGCTTCTTGACAATATCAAACAGTATTGTTTTTCTTAATAGGTTTTGTAATTTTCAGGGTTGCCCTTTCTTTCTTAATCTTTTTCATTTTCTCACCTAAGAACTGCTGTATCTTCACCGTTGCCTTTTCTCTCTTAACCTTCTGCGCTTTCTCTTCTTGAACTCTCTTTCTCTTGTCTGGTAGTGGCTCAGCATTTTCGTATTTCTCAACAGTTTTGTCGTAAAGTTTCAATCCTGACTTAATTGTGTTCTTGTTTGTTGCCGTCAGCTTGTCAAGCAAATTTCTGGCTGTAGTGATGTTACTGATTTTTCTGGCTTCATACAGACCAATTATCTTTTCAACTTTTTGTTTTACGTCTCGTTTTGCTATCAATTTGTAACCGTTCAAAAAAGTAACGTTTGACTTGAATGTCATCTAAGATATAATATAGCCATTTCTTTAAATGCTTTTTGTTACTTTGTATTTTTAAATATATTGTTTAGAAGTCGTATCTTTTGTATAATATAATATATTTTTGTTTGAAATATATTTAAAGACAAAACGATATATTTCTTTAAGATGGAAGCAGATAAAGCTGTTATACAAGAAACGGTTCCGTTATTACTGCCACAAGTTAAGAGGGGGCGACCTAAAAAGCCAAAGGTTCCGAAAGAGAAACCAGAGCCAAAGCCTAGGGAAAGGAAGGAGGTGTCTATCTGGCGTGATGACCCACGCCTCTACTTCAGAATGTATTATCATAATAGGCCGAAAGAAAAATGTTCCTGCCCCCACTGCGGTAATACTTTTGACTCAAAAAGGGGGTTAGACAATCATGTTTATAAGAGTGTCTTATGTAAGAGAATACGAGAGATAAAAGCTCAACAAGCAGACGAACAATCAGGACAAGTTGATAAGGTAGATTGAATAATTTAGTAATAATGGATATTATTACTAAATTAATGCTTTGTGAAGAAACGAGGATCGGGGATTAGGTCGCTTTCCTTAAGAATGCCAAGCTTGCGCTTATAATATATATCAATACGTCTTATCAATAAGATCAAAGGTCGTTTTAGATAATTCTGTACAAATAGGCTATCGGTGATGTGATCAAGCTCGTTGAACAGGATAGGAATTACACCAAGAACCTGTTGTGGAATAATTTCTTTGTCAATTATGAAAGACGTCTTAACAAACACATGTTTGTTCAAATAGACATTAATTCTTCTACAGTTGTTCATGATTATGTCATCGTTTAGCTCGGTACAGTCCAAGAGCTCTTCGGCTGTATCAACAACAT
>JAIYDG010000206.1 GCA_027487625.1 Bacteroidota bacterium | reverse complement strand
AGCTCAAGGTGATTTATACGTTGAAGGTGGAGCTACTGCTTCAGCTACTACAGACAGTACTGCTGCAAAATCAGATACTGCCATGGTTGTAGCTTCTAAATAGAATTTGATTTTTAGAGCTGTATCAATTTCCTCGCTTAAGTCATCAACCAGACAAGCAAATAGGAAATTGATACAGCTTTTGTTTTTTTAGATACAAAAGATTATGGAAGGTGCTAAAGTTATAGATCAACAGCAGTTTAGAGATAAACTTGCAAACGTTGACAAAAAGGGCAAACGTTTATGGATTTTTCCGAAGAAGCCCAAAGGAAATTTTTACAATTATAGAACTTGGTTTTCCTGGTTTTTGATGGGCCTCATGTTTAGTGGACCTTTCTTAAAACTAAATGGAAAACCTCTTTTGTTATTAAATGTTCTCGAAAGAAAGTTCATCATTTTTGGTATGGTATTTTGGCCTCAGGATTTAAACCTGTTTGCCCTTTTGATGTTAACTTTTGTACTTTTTATTATTTTATTTACCGTTGTTTTTGGTCGTGTTTGGTGCGGTTGGGCTTGTCCTCAAACCATTTTTATGGAGATGCTCTTTAGAAAAATAGAGTATCTAATTGAAGGAGATGCCAATCAACAAAAAAAATTAGCTGAAGCTGATTATGACTTTAATAAAATTTGGCGAAAAGGATTAAAACACCTGCTCTTTTGGCTAATGTCGTTTATTATAGCAAATACATTTTTAGCCTACATCATTAGTCTTGATGAATTATGGTTAATGGTTGAAGATGGTCCTGCGGCTCATTTAGGTAAATTTATGGCATTGGCATTATTTACTACTGTTTTCAATTTTGTATTTGCTCGTTTAAGAGAATTGGTTTGTATTTTCATTTGCCCTTATGGTCGTTTGCAAGGTTTAATGCTTGATAAAAACTCAATAGTTGTTGCTTATGATTTTGTTCGTGGTGAACCAAGAGGCAAAGTAGATAAATCAGATCCAAGCAAAAAAGGTGATTGTATCGATTGTAAATTGTGTGTGAATGTTTGTCCTACTGGAATTGATATCAGAAACGGTACACAATTAGAATGTGTAAACTGTACTGCTTGTATAGATGCATGTGATGAAGTAATGGTGAAAATAAATAAACCAAAAGGTTTGGTTCGTTTTGATTCATTAAATGGAATAACTTTGGGTAAAAAGTTCACATTCAATCCTAGAAATATTGCTTATTCAGTAGTGTTGGTAGGATTGTTCTCAGTATTTTTATTCGCATTGATTACAAGAAAAGATATTGAAACTACTTTGTTAAGAACCCCTGGAATGTTATATCAAAAAACTGAAACAGGAAAAATTTCGAATTTATATAACATTGAGTTTGTAAATAAAACTTTTAGAGAATTACCAATTCAATTAAAATTAGTTGAGCCTAAAGGTGAAATTAAATTAGTTGAAGGAAATGATATTTTGGTTGAAAAAGAAAGCGTTGGTAAAGCAAGTTTGTTTATTGAAAGAGAGCCTTCTGAAATTAAACAAATAAGCACGCCAGTTGTAATTGAAGTTTATAGCAATGGAGTTATAATTGAGACTGTAAAGTCAAAATTTAATGGACCAGTTTTTATAAATAAGTAAATTTTAAAATCGTGAGTATATTAGCAGAAAAGAATGAATATGAAGATTAATTGGGGCACAAAGCTGATGTTTTTTGCAGCTTGTTTTATGGGATTTGTGGTTTTTATGGTGATTAGGATTTCACAAACTGATGTGCCATTGGTTGAAGAAGGCTATTATGAAAAAGGAATCAAATACCAGGAAGAAATTAATATTTCGGGTAATACTGATAATTTCACTGCATTGAATTTCGAAAACTCAAAAATTAATGTAGTGAATATGGAAGATAGCTCTGCTATTAACGGAATATTGAAGCTTTATAAGCCCAATAATCCCAAACTAGATAAAGAGTTTGCTGTGCATTTAAATCCACTTGCCATATTTGAAGTTGATATGAGTACTTATGAAAAAGGTAAATGGAAATTGAGTTTAACTTGGCAAAGGGACAATACCCAGTATTCAACTGAAAAGGAAATTGAACTAAAATAAGATGTTATATCTTACAGCATTTTTAACCGGATTATTTGGGAGTTTTCATTGCGCGGGTATGTGTGGGCCAATTGCCTTTGCTTTGCCCGGGAAAGAAAATACTGGAATTGGTTTTTATTTTGGAAGATTAATTTATAACAGTGGTAGAATTTTTACCTATATGCTCCTGGGAATAATCCTGGGAGCTTTTGGTTTAGGACTTAAGCTCGCAGGAATACAACAGAGTTTAAGCATTGCAGCAGGAGTTATTATTATTTTAAGTATCATATTATCAAAGTTTACAAAAGCCGGTTCAAGCTTCAATCCATTAAAACTATTTTCAAATAGATTATTTAAGAGTCTTTTTGCTAAAGCTAATTTGGCCTCTTTGTTTGCCATTGGAGTTTTAAACGGATTACTTCCTTGTGGTTTTGTTTACATTGCTTTAATAGGTGCAACAGCTACACAAGATGTATTTCATGGAGCCATATTTATGATGATATTCGGTTTGGGTACACTTCCAATGATGTTTGGGGTTTCTGTAATAGGACAATTTTTATCTTCTGGCATTAGAAATAGAATAAGTAAATTAACTCCATACTTGGCTATTTTAATTGGTTGTTTGTTTATTGTTCGGGGTTTAAATCTTGGAATTCCTTATTTAAGTCCTAAAATCAATGTAGAATCAAAGATTGAAACAGAATGCCATTCGCCTGTTAATGAGGTTAATAAATAATATTTTTAAAAAAATATAAAAAATAGTTTGTTTCATTTTCATTTTGGCATTTCTTTTGATTAACCCATAAACATAAATAACAAAGGTTATGAAAATGATTGTACAAGGTTTGATACGTTCAGCCCTATTAATTGGAGTTTTAGCTTTAAGTTTAAGCTCATGCAAGTCGAAAAAGGTTGCTACTCCTATTGAAAAAAGCACTGGAGCCGTTGAAATTACAGTGCCTTTTAGTTCAAAAGAGTATTACAGTGATAAAGATAATTTCCGTGCTAAAAGTTCGGGAAATAGCGTAGACCTTCAGACTTCGAAAAAGATTGCTATGCAAAATGCGAAATCTGAAATGGCAGGTTTAATTCAAACTACTATTAAAAAAGTAACTGATCAATATACTCAACAACGTCAGATTGGTAACCAACAGGAATTTAACAATAAGTTTGAAGAGTTAGCTCGTGAAGTTACTAATCAACAATTAACTGATATTGCTGTAATAGGAGAGAAGTTGTTTAAAGAGCCAAATGGTACTTATACTTATTGGATTGCTATTGAAGCAAATAAACAAGTTGTATTAAACGGAATTGAAAAATCAGTTTCTAACCAAAAGAAATTAGAGCAAGATTACGACAAAAAGAAATTTGAAGAAATCTTCAATGCTGAGATGGAAAAATTATCTAAAGAAAGAGGTTACTAGTTCTTTACCGGCCTCCGGTTTTATAAAAAATTGATGGGAGGAAACTTCCATCAATTTTTTTTTATACTTGATAGATTAGAAACAAAAATTCATACGATGAAAAATTTATTTACCATTATAATAGGTTTGGTGATACTGGTTTCATGCAAATCTGTAAAACCTCAGGCTGAACAAGTTGTTCGTCCGGCTTGGGTTGAACAAAGACCGGTAAATGGTTTTTATTATACAGGGATTGGTTTTGTTTCTAAATCACAAAGACCTTATGATTACCAACAAATAGCAAAGAAAAATGCTTTAGATGATTTACTGGGTGAAATTAAAGTGAATGTTTCAAGTAATTCTATCTTATCTCAATACCAAAATAACCAAAATTTTAATCAACAATATTTTAGTGATGTAAAATTAGTGGCATCAGAAACTGTTGAGAATTTTGAAGTTGTAAGCAGCTGGGAAAACAAAGAGCAATACTGGATTTATTACAGATTAAGCAAATCGGAGTTTGAATCGCAAAGAAGGAAAAAACGCGATGAAGCTGTATCAAAAGCTATTTCACTTTTACAATATGCAGATGCCATGGAAAGTGGTACTCAGTTTGTAAATCAATTTAGAGCTAGAGTAAGAGCTTTGGTAGCAGTTCAACAATTTTTAAATGAATCGGTAGAAGGTAACTATAAGGGTAAACAAGTATTTTTAATCAATGAAATTATCAACCAGCTTCAAGATCAGCTCATTCATGTTCAAATTAAAGCCAATCCTGATAAACTTAAGGCCATCATTGTAAAAGCATTACCAGAGCCAATTCAAGTAAATGTTAAATATGGTTCAAAGTCTGTTAATGAAAAAGTAATCAATGGTTTTCCTTTAAAATTTTATGCTGAGGCATCAGGAACAAAAGCGACTACCATCGCTGAAACACAATCAGGTGGAAATGCAATATTTGGTGTGAGCAAAGTTTCAGGTAACCAAGGCGTTCAGTTGTATAAGATTAAAGCGGATTTGGAAAGGTTAATTAAAGTTGATAGTATTTTTAATAGTACTCGTCAATTATTAATGAATTTGGATGTGCCATCCGCAAGCATTGTTATAGATGTTCAACCAATTAAGGTTTTTATAAAAAGTGACGAATTGAATCTGGGTGAACCTCTTCAAATAAAAATTATTGAACCTGCTCTAAAAAAGAGATTGGGCGATTTAGGCTGTTCTTTTGTAAAAAATGAAGCCAATGCTGATTATAAGATTAGCATTTCAACATCAACAAAAGATTTGGGAGTAATGTGGGGCAGTATGTTACAATCTGGAATTGAACTTCAAATAATTGTTGAAGATTTAGCCAAAGATTCCGAATTGTTTAAAGATAACTTACAGGGAATAAAAGGATATCAGATTACTAAAGAAAGGGCAGGAATTGAAGCTTATAATAACCTGATGATTGATTTTAACAAAAAGATTTACCCTCATTTAAGAGCTGCAATTCTTCAAGAATAATTTAAGCCGAATATTTTGGATAAGATTTAAACCAGCTTTTTATTTTCATACTTAATACTCCCCAAACTGCCTCTTTAATAATACCTCTTGATATTTTTGATTCACCTTTGGTTCTATCTGTGAAAATAATTGGAACTTCTTCTATTTTAAATCCATGTTTTGCTGTAGTGAATTTCATTTCTATTTGAAAAGCATAACCTCTGAATTTAATTTTATCTAAATCCAAGTGGTTTAAAACATGCGCTCTGTAACAAACAAATCCGGCTGTGGTATCATGAATATTCAATCCTGTAATCATTCTTACATATGAAGATGCAAAATAACTCAGCATTACCCTACTCATTGGCCAGTTAACAACATTTACTCCTGTTTTGTAACGAGAGCCAATCGACATATCAGCGCCCATTGCACAGGCTTCAAAAAGTTTTGGTAAATCGTTTGGATTGTGAGAAAAATCCGCATCCATTTCAAAAATATACTCATAACCATGATTTAAGCACCATTTAAATCCATCGATATAAGCAGTACCCAGGCCGTTTTTTTCTTTACGATTTAGGATATGAAGGTTTAAATGGAACTCTTTTTGAAGATTTCCAACAATTTCAGCTGTTCCATCAGGTGAATTGTCATCCACAACCAAAACATCGAAACTTTGGTGCAGGCTAAAAACGGCTCTAAGAATATCTTCAATATTCTCGCGCTCGTTGTATGTTGGTATGATGACTATTTTCTTTGACAAAGCTTTCAATAATAATTCAACAAAAATAATTAGACAAACGAATAAGCTAAGAATGAAGTGTTTTTAACGAAAAAATTTCTTTTGAGGGGATTATCAGCTACATACAGCCTGTGTTAAATTGTTCTTAATCTATATAAACACCATTTTTTTTAGAAAAGATGGCCATTTATATGTTATCCTGAATATTTCGAAGCTTGATTTCCATGTTTTTCTCAAGAATATTCCTTATTTGCAACTTAATTGGAAAATTAATTGATGGTGAAATCCCTCAAATAGAATGATTATGAAAAAGAAGGCTGTATTTCTTGACAGAGATGGTGTTTTAAACAAAGAAGTTGGAGATTATATCAAGAAGTTGGAAGATTTTGAATTGCTTCCCCACATTTTCGAAGGATTAAAATTATTGCAGGATGCTGGTTATTTATTGATTGTTATAACCAATCAAGGTGGGATTGCAAAAGCAGAATACACAAGAGATACCATGAGATCGATGCATAGTTTTATGCATATGGAATTGAGTGCCAAAGGAATTCAAATTGATGCTGTTTATTACTGTCCACATCACCCAATAAAAAGTCATTGTTTGTGCCGCAAACCAGGTTCAATGATGGTTGAGAAGGCTATTGGGAAATTTGATATCGATCCATTACAATCTTATTTTATTGGTGATAAACAAAGAGATATTGATTGCGGAAATGCAGTTGGTGTAAAAGGTTTCCTTATTGAACCTAATGAAAATTGGGTTCCACTTATTCAAACAATTATTTAAATGCAAAAGAAACTCAACCTGCTCGATTCTACCATGATTGTCATGGGTAGCATGATTGGTTCCGGTATTTTTATTGTTTCTGCCGGAATGAGCAGAGATTTAGGTAGCCCTGAAAATCTTTTGCTGGCATGGATATTAACCGGAGTGCTTACCATTTTTGCGGCATTAAGTTATGCAGAGTTAGGTGCAGCAATGCCCAAAGCTGGAGGTCAATATATTTATCTGAAGGAAGCTTATGGAAAAATGTTCGGTTTTTTGTATGGTTGGACATTATTCTCAGTTATTCAAACTGGAACAATTGCAGCAGTTGCAGTAGCTTTTGCTAGGTTCACTGGGGTTTTGTTTCCTGTCATTTCAGAGAAGAATATCCTACTTCAAATAGGGAATTTTAATATTAGCAGTGTTCAAGTTTTAGGAATTCTTGTAATTGTGTTACTCACATTAAGTAATTTCAGAGAAGTTAAAAAAGCAGCATTTATTCAGAATGTATTTACCATTAGTAAAATTGCTGCGCTTATTTTTGTAATTGGTGCAGGTGTATACTGGATTTCAACTTCAAATGAAACTATCTGGACATTCAGTTTCTCTGGTTTTAGTCTTGCAGAAATTGGTCCTGGTGTTTTTGCAGCGGCCTTAGTTGGTTCAATTTTTTCGAGTGATGCTTGGAACAATATTACTTTTACAGCTTCCGAAATTGATAAGCCTGAAAAGAATCTTCCACGTGCATTGTTATTAGGAACTTCAGGTGTCACTTTATTGTATTTGGCTTCGAATTTGGTTTATCTTAAAGCACTTTCATTCGATGCCATTCAACATGCAGAAAGTGATAGGGTAGGTACATTACTCATGCAAACTATCTTTGGTGAAACCGGTGCAATTTTAATGGCCATATTAATTATGGTTTCGACTTTTGGTTGTATAAATGGACTTACATTAAGTGGTGCAAGAGTATATTATGCAATGGCTAAAGATGGTTATTTTATAAAACAAGCAGCCGTTTTAAATAAAAATCAGAGTCCACAGTCCGCTTTAATTATGCAGGCAATTTGGGCCTCTTTATTAACTTTAAGTGGCTCTTATGGCGACTTACTAGATTATGTGGTTTTTGCAGTTTTGTTGTTTTATATACTTACAGTTGCCGCTGTGTTTGTTTTAAGAAAAAAACAGCCTGATTTAGAACGTCCTTATAAAGTTTTTGCATATCCTGTTTTGCCGGCAATTTATATTGTTTTTGCAGCTGCAATTTGTGTGAGTTTATTAATCTGGAAGCCTAATTACAGCTATCCTGGATTAGCAATTGTTTTAGCTGGAATTCCAGTTTATTTTCTAATGAATAAGAATAAATCTTAAGGCAAAATCTGCATCATTTTTGGTAATGCAATTTTGATTGATTCCTTCCAATATTCCCAATTGTGTTCACCGTTTCTAATGCTAAATTCAAAAGGAATTTTTCTGTTTTTTAAATTGAGATACAACTGAATATTTCCTTTGTATAAAAAGTCATCATCTCCAATATCGATGAAGTATTTTGTTTTGCTTAAGTCACTAATCGACATTGAATCTGATAAGTAAAGTAAGTTATTTTTATTCCAATGTTGATTGATTCTTGTTTCAGGATACTCAGCATATTTGTAGCCATACCTTATTCCATATTCTTCTTTTTTTAGATTGATGATTTCATCGTTGGTTCTAATTCCGGGGCTAAAAGCAAAACAAGCTGCAAACATTTCATGATGATGAAAAGAATACAATAAAGCACCGAATCCTCCCATAGATAAACCTGAGATAATTCTTTTTTCATTGCTTCCTCCACACTGATATTTTTTCTCAAAAACCGGCACTAATTCCTTCATAAAAAAATCTTCATAAAGGTATTTAGGGCCCGCTGAAAAAGACAGAAACAAGTCAGATTTTAGACGCTGCCAAATTAGATGTATATATAATACTTCAATTTGGCAGCAACGACAAAGATGACTTTGTTTCTGTCTTTAGGTAAATTAAAAACTAATTTTAATTGATGCATGGATTTTAAAGCAATAGTCCTTAAAACCTTGCATTTAAATTATTAAGACATAGTCTAATTGATTGATAATAAGTCCTAAAAATGATTTTCAGCAGGCCCTATTTACCATCTTCATCATTCTTGTAATATGTCATGCCCGCATCAGGCATTAAAACAATACAATTTTTGAATTCATTTAATGAATCAATGATTGATTTTAAATTACCTTGTTCAATCCACTGTTTATGGTTTCCAAATGCACCATGTAATAGATATAAAGCATTTCTGTTTATTTGATTACAATTTTTCGGGGTATAAACTAAACAATTGATTTGCTTATTTAAGATTTTGGAATCGATATTGAAACTATCGATTATTTGTGCCGAAATTTGAAAAGAGTTGCATATGAAAACAGCTAAAGTGAAAATGAATTTCATAGGAGATTGTAAGAATATTTGTAAATCTAAATCAATAATAGCAATAATCACTTGAATCTTTATCTTCGTTTTTTATGGAGAAAAAGGTTTATTTCTTTTCGATTTTTATCTTGTTGAGTGTAATATCAAAAGCACAAGAAAAAAGCGTTCAATGGCATTTAGGCGTTTCCGGTATTTATGGAAAAGTTTGGGCTCATACTCCTGTTTTAAATTATTTAGGTGGAAGTAATTTTAGTGGTATCCAGATTGATTTTAACAGAACTCGAACAGACCAAGCCGCTTATGATTATGCTAAAACACATTATTCTTCAGGATTTAGTTTACAGATTTATTCATTTGCAGCGCCAGAACTTGGCTCAACAATTAACGGATTATATTTTATAGAACCAGTTTTGGTTTACAAGCCAAATTTTCAATTAAAATTACGGGCTGCTGGTGGCTTTAACTATGCTTCTAATCCATGGAATTTAATTGACAATCCAAGGAACGGAGCTTATAGCAGACACACCAGTGGATGTGTTTTATTGGGTTTAACTATGCGATATAAATTTTCTGATTATTCAGCTTTAACAGGTAATATTATATACAATCATTTTTCAAACGGAAGTACACAAAATCCAAACCTCGGTTTAAACTATCCACAGATTGGAATTGGTTATGAAGGATTTATTAACGAACGAACTTCAAAAATCCAGAAAACACAAAATACCTTTAAGAATTATTATGGTGAAGTATATGGACTTATCAGCAATAAATCTCATCCTGATACCAAAACAACACGTTATCCTGTTTATGGAATGGGATTAAGCTTTGGGAAGAGATTGAGTAATTTACATGCTTTAACAACAGGATTAGAAGTGTTTACTGATAAGAGTATTCGTTACGCAATGGATAGTCACCCAGTTCATAAATTCGGGAATTACAGTGATGTTTTTGGAGGCGTTTCTTTTGGACATGATTTTGTATTTCACCGCATGCGATTTACCCAGCAATTAGGATATTATTTCTTTAAAGAAGCACCAGATTTTTTTATTGGTTCAATTTACCAGCGTTATGGTGTTGATTTTACCATCAAAAAACAATTTACAATTGGTTTGAATTTAAATTCCAGTTTGCAAAAAGCAATTGAATTTGATTTGAGGGTTGGATGGCGATTTTTTGGGAAATAATCCACCGCGATGAATCGCGGTGCTACGGGGTGGATACAATAATACGACGGCTGAAAATCCCTGTATCCGATTTAATTTGAACCAAATATATCGCTTCCTGTAATCCTTCTAAATCCAATACCAAACTGCTTTCGTTTCCTGTATTCCAATTTTGTTCCATCAATTTCTTTCCGTTTAAATCCATCAACACTACTTCAAGAGTTTTGCTTTGGTTTGATTCAATATCGATATGCAATTTTCCGTTTGTAGGATTAGGATAAATATTCAATAAAACGCCTTCTTGCAATTCACCGCTTAATCCCAATGTTTGGATAGTTTTTTTGATAGCCGCATAAGCATTCACTTTTCCAAAACCCCAACGTGTTGGGTCAGGTGTAGGAGTTGTGAAATTGTCGATGATGGCTGTTTCTGCTAGTATTTGTTTCAATCTTCCTGGGTCTAATTTAGGATTTACTTGTAACATCAATGCTACAATTCCACTCATCATGGGTGATGACATAGAGGTGCCACTGGCTTCGGCATAATAATAATCTCTATTGTTTTTTGGTGAAGTGTATTTGGCAACACTTTGATCGTAATTTCCTCCTCCTGGTGCATACGAAACATCAAATGAATTCACTGCTGATGCTAATGTCATTCCTGGTGCAGCAATATCTGGTTTGTTACGTCCATCGGCTGTTGGTCCATGACTCGAAAATGGAACAATTCTGCCTGTTTGCGTATAGCCAGAATAACTCATATTGCTACCTGCCAAGTTTCTCCAACTTACTTTTGAAGCATATGCCGCAACTGTTAACGCGTTTTTGGTACAAGCCATCTCTCCCAAAGTATAACTGTTATCACCATTTACAGCCCATTTAAAACCATTGCTTACAAAGTTTCCTTCATATCCAACATATTCATGAACAAAACCTAACCAAGCATTCACTCTTCCCTTGCTTGAAAGTAGTTTCATCAGGAGTTTGTCGTTTGTTTTGCTATATAAATCAACAAAAATATGCGGCCTTCCATTGTGGTCTGCTTCCGTTGTGCTAATGGTATAGAAACATGTATCTCCTGCGCTTCCAATTAAGTAAGAAGATTGGTTCAATTGTGTTAAACAAAACACTTCTGTTTTAGATGAAACCAAAGTGTCTTTCATTAAATTTAGCTCTAAACAAAACTGATTACTTGAATCACCCCAAATATCTAACCAAGTGCGTTTTTCGCCATTGATTGTTGGGAAGTCGATGAAAGAATTTATTACAGTATCAACTGTAGAAAAATCTTTTTGAAGATGTAAGTTTTCTTCGCCGTTATTACCTGCTGATAAAACAAAAATTCTTCCTTCTCCAGTTAATAAATCACAAGCTTTACTAAACAATGAACTGCCATCATTTGGACCAATTGAACAGCCCCAACTTAAATTCACAACAGCAGGTTTGTTTTGTTCTTTTGCATAATTGAAAATATAATTGATACCATCTAAAATGCTTGACATACCCATGCCTTTCCATTCAGATTTTTCAGGACGAATACCAACAAATACCAAATCACTTTCATAAGCAATACCTCTGTATTTTTTATTGTTTGGTCCAATATATCCGCTACCTCCAGCAATTCCACCCACATGTGTTCCATGAGAGAAGCTATTGATTTCAGCACCTTCATTTAACATTTGAGTCGTATCTGTTATTTCGTTTCCATAGGTATAACCTTTAGGAGGTGTACCATCATTTTTTTGCTCCCATATTTTTTTGATGCGTAAACGAGTTCCGGTTGTATCATAAAAAGTGGGATGGGTATAATCGAAACCAGCATCAATAATTCCTACAACCACATTTTTGCCAGAATAAGTAGCTGGAAGATTAATTCCTAAATGAACAGAATCAACTCTTGTCACTCTTCTTGCTGCATCCATTGTAAAACCAATGGGTTCATCGAGCTGAATGGCTTTGATATTTTTTAGTTGAACAAAATTTCTGATTTGTGAAACAGGAATTTGTACGGTTCTGAAATTGCCAATATTGGTTCCAACAGAAACACCATATTTCGTAAATAGGCTTTCATCAAAGTTGGGAGTGATTTCAATAATAGCACCGAAATAATCTTGTCCATTATGTTTATTCAGAACAATATTTGAAGAAGCAATTTGGTTCTTTAATAAATATTGACGAAGGTTAGCAGAAAGATGAGCTTCCTGTGCAAATCCAGAAATCGTTAAAAGAATAATGCAGTAACTAAGTATATATTTTTTCATCATGTTCATTTTCAAATTGTAAATAGAATCAAACTTAAATATTTTCTTTCATATCTGTTTGATATGAGTTTGTAATAAGATTTTTCATTGTTGTCAAATCAAAAATCAGCATAAAAAAAACCTGAATAAAATTACTCAGGTTTTAAAGTTTGATTAGAATATCTTTTTAATGTTGTGCATCAGAATTTTCATATTTTACGCCGGCTTCAACTGCTATGTTTAATGTATTTTCTTTAGGTGGAATCGGACAAGTATATCTTTCGCTGTATGCGCAGTAAGGATTATAAGCTTTGTTAAAATCTACTTCAATTTCATCTTTTTCAGGAATAATTAAATCGATGTATCTGCCAGCTCCATAAGTTGTTTTACTGGAGGTTTCATCTTTAAAGCATACTAAAACATAGTTTTCATAACCCGGTTTTTTGTGCGCCGATTCTAAGATAATTAACTCATGATTTTGTCCTTTTAAACTAAAAAATAGTTTGCCAAATTTCCTGTAAGTTTTTGTTTTTTCATTTGAATGAGGAAGAGCAAAAGTATCTTGGTTAGTGAACCTTTCTATCTTAGCCATTACTCTGTAAGCTTCATCAATAGGAAAGTACCTCAATCCTTTAAAAGAAAGCAACTCGCTACTATCTAAAGGGGAAGTTAAAGGGTTTAAAAACTCATCATTTTCCTTTATTCTATCGGCCGCTAATTGTCTTCTGTACATTTCATCAACTTTTGGTCCGCATGAAACGTAAAATAGAATGCTTAGGAATATAAAAGAGAGTTTTTTCATTTATTTGATATCAGCTTCTTTTGAATGAATGACATTTTTGATAGTTGTATTTGAGTTTACAATTGCCATAACTTTCAAATTATCTTTCTTCCAAAGAGGATCTCTTTTATACAAATAAAGTTTTTTGAAAACCCTACCTCTTTCAAGTTTCGCTTTAAGTAAATCTCCATAAAAATCAGAAACTATAGCTCTTAAAACATGCTCGTGTTCGTATTCTTCATCATAGATAACTGTTGGACCCACTTTCTTTTCTTGAACATCAATCATGCCATTTTCTAATAATGCAATGGTTAAGTAGTTTGAATCGCTAACTGCTTCGGTATAAGTCAGAGTAATTTCAACTGCAATGGAATCATTTTTGGTGAAAAACGAATTCAATTCAATATTAACAGGAGTTGATTTGGTTAATTCTCCATTTACATAATTAGCCCATTTTTGGTAATCAATGGCTCGCTCAGTTTCACCACCAAACAATCTGCGATTTACAGAACCGCGTGGTAAAGCACTTGTAACACCTATCATATTAAAAATTTCCGCACCAGCAGTAGTTCTAAAATCTTCTTTACTTGTATGTTTATCTCCAATGTCGATACTAAATGGTGTAGTTAATGAATTTAGCAAGCCCTTTGGATGAATAGTCATTATATTAATTCTACCTGGATTGTTTTTTGAAATGGTTTTTGCCTCTAATTGTGCATCTGGGCAGTTTGGACATCTAACGCCCGTAAACTCTTCAATTAAAACCATTGATTGTTGTGCAGCTGGAATATTTTCTGTTACAAATGTGGTATCTTTAAAAGAATTTGAAGGACTAAGATTGATGTAAGGAGCAGTTTCTTCGCATGATGCAAAAAAAGAAGCCAAAACTAAAATGCTTAAAATCTTTTTCATAGTTTAAAATTAGTTTATTAGAAATTAGTAACCAATGTCAATCGAACTCCATTAAAAGCAGGTTCTACTCTACAAACACCACCTGTACAATTTACACCTTCCACTTGACGAATATATCCTCCAGTAACTCTAGTATTTTTATGGGTATAAGCCATAAAAAAGGAGTAGTAGTGAACCAATTCAAAGGCTTTTCCAGCTGGAGGTGTATTTCTGTATCCTGGAGTAATATTTACCATATCTCCTATACTAAAAGAATAATGAGGAGCCATGTTAAACTCTACTAGTCCATTAACAAAACTACCTAAATCTTGTTTTGTAGATAAATACTGACCTTCGAAACGCATAGAATGAGTTGGGGTGAATTTGTAAGTTGCTTCACCAAAAAAAGTATGGGAAACTACATATGGAACACCCGGTTTTGCTTCAAATAATTGTTGGTCGTAATTAATTACCTGGTAACCTAAACTTAACTTGAATTTTTTAGTAAAACGATGTTGTATTTCAATATTATATTCTCTGAAATAACGGCTAGTATCTTTCGCCGAAAACCCTAAGGTTTTTGCATTGAAATTGTTAATTCCTGTTGCCAATGAATAGTTAAAGTTTAATTGAGTTTGGTGTTTTTTCAGAAACTTTGGTTTATAACTCATTTCAACTTGTAATCCATTTTCACCAAATTCTTGCGTGAATGCATTATATCTAGCCAATAGGCGATAGACATTTTGTTTGGTTATACTTGGTAAATAGGCCACCATTCCTAAGTTTTGGTTTTCTAAAGGTGAAGTTCTTAAAGAAAATTTATCGATATAACGATATTGTGCATTGATACCAAAACCTTTTGTTGAATACGATAAGCTGGTTAACAGTACTTTACCTTCATGAAGTTCCATTCTCCCATTATCAGGATTTACAACAGCTTCACTTGATTTTAAAGCGTATTCTGCACTCCAAGAGATGTTTTTATACCTAAGTGTATTGTAAATATTGTATGCAAAAACGTTGTATTTAGGCAAAAACCTATTTTCTAAATCATAATTATTAATAGTGGATGAAATTACATCCATGGTTCCTTTATCAATTGTTCTGTTTACAACACTTACTCCAGGAGTTATACTTAAGTTTTCGTTGATTTCAAAAAGGTGTTCAGCATTTAATCCTTTTAAAACTACAGGACGTAAATCGAAGCGAAATTTTTGTAATCCAGTGAATGCTTTTACTGTTGTATTGGGAGTTGGGCTCCAACGTAATCTTGCACCTTGAACTGCAAAATCCAATCCTAAATTTCTGTCTTCATAAGCTCTGAAAACCATTCCAGATGCAAACTGGTCGTAGAAGTAACCAGCTGTGATGTCCATGTTTTCGAATGATTTAGTTACACTCCACATACCAATTCCACTTTTGGTATATGCTTCTTGTGGGTTCAATAAAGGTGAGTTGTTAAATAAATCAAATCGAACAGTAACATTATAGCCGCTGTATTTGTAATTCATCAATAACCATGCATCTGTGCTCGAAAGTTCCTTTTGGTACTGTGTTGTATTGGCGCCAATAGCACTGTCCTTAACGTAAAATTGATTATTGGTTTGAAAGTTTCCCGAGAACTCTCCCTTTTCATTTTTTTTGTTGTCCTGTGATTTAGCAGCAAATAAACTGCAACTCATAGAAACTAATAGTAGAAGCTTCTTCATTCCTTTTTATTTTGGGGGTAT
The DNA here is from genome assembly GCA_027487625.1 of Bacteroidota bacterium. Classification (GTDB taxonomy): domain Bacteria; phylum Bacteroidota; class Bacteroidia; order UKL13-3; family UKL13-3; genus CAISCU01. The sequence goes on along the minus strand of JAIYDG010000206.1, from coordinate 638 downwards.
TGAAAGCTGCTAAAATAGTTTTTTTTATCTAAGAATTCCTAAGTTTTGATAGGCAGTGGTTTCTATATAAAATAAGGATTTCCAATTGATATTTTGGAAATCCTTATTTTCTTGATATTGAATGTATTTGAAAATGAATATTATATAGCATAACTCAGCGCAGTTTCTTTGACTGCTTGTCTGATTGGTGTTGCTAATTCTCCAAATTTTTCATTGAATTTGCTGCTATTAAACAAATAAGGATTTTCCATTTGGTATAACATTTCCATGTTTTCTTTCAAAACAGGAACAAATAATCCCAATGCCGATAACATCCATTTTGGAATACTGCTAATTTTGTTTTTTGCATGTAGGTTGATGGCTGCAATTTCAACCAATTCTCTTCCTGTAATATATTTTGAATCTGCAGGTAAATGCCAAGCTTGACCAAATGCTTCTGGAGTATTTCCTAATAGCGCCAAGGCTTTTCCTGCATCCTGAACATAAGTGTAAGTATGCAAAACATCCGGATTGAGCATCCATTGTGCATCTTTTCCTGCTGCAAGTCGCTTAAAAACCATTTGTGTTAAAAAGCTCATGTTGGTATGACCGATAAAATCTGCGGAACGTCCTATCAGTTGGCCATTTCCCATTTCTTT
>JAIYDG010000393.1 GCA_027487625.1 Bacteroidota bacterium | reverse complement strand
GGCAACGCTACAAGAATCTTCGATGTGCAAGGGATCTTCAGCAGGATCTTTCTCGGTGTCGTTCCTCGTTTTTTCCTCATCCCTTTTGTCCCTCGCTTGTAAGAAAGAAGACGAGCAAGTGTTTGTGGTTTGCATAGAGCATAAATCAGCGTCGCATACAACAGCCCGTTGTCGTGGAGAAGTTAAATCTTGAGTGTGTGCTTGTTTTTCGTTTTCCTAAAGAAATTTTATAAAAAAACCCTTTTGTCTTTGTTCTCGCGCTCCTTTTGGATCCTTTTGCAAAAAGGATGAAAAAGAAGAAATGTTGTGGTTTCACACTTTTTACAAAAGTGTATCAAAAGATAAAAGCGGGTAAATCAATTTTATGGTTTTCTTTTTGTGTTCAAAGGATGCAGAGTCAGATACAAACAAGATTGGAATTTTTTTTATAAAAACATAGATCGACAGATATCAAATGTTTTTTTTTCCTCTACAAAAACATAGATCGACAGATATCAAAAGAAATCAAAGAGGCACCAATGACCAACATGGGGAAATATGCATCTGGCTGACTGGCTCGATACGGTTTGGCAGCTTGTTCCACTGGAAAGGGCCCTTCTCCTTCAAATCCTGCTTCATGCTCTTGTGGATTTTGTAAAGATAATTCCATTTTCCTTTCAGCTCGAATTCTGGCTTTGCGCTTTAATCCACTCCTCGAAGGATATGCATCTTGAAAATCAAATCCAACAAATACTTCTGAAAGGATCCATGGAATATCCATCATGGATTGAACATAATTGTCTGCAAACGGTCCCAAGTTTGCTGCAATCGCAGAGTAAAGAAATGGCTCTCCCATGGTTCTTTTATATGTATGTAAGAGTGTAATCTATACACAAAGAATTTTTTATTGCGGTACAGTCACTTGACCCATAATCCTGGGAATGTACATGTCTTTGGCGTATCCATGTGTCAAACGTCCTGGTGTCGGAGCCAATCGACGATTCGAAAAATTATCTGCAAATGATTTAGATCGAACAGGAAACGCACGATTCGATTTTTGATAAAAATAATCTCCCATGTGAGGAAAATAATCCACTCGGGTTCCATTATCTTCATTAATCATTCGACGAGATCCTGTAATATCCATCACAGTTGCCCTTTTCCATAAATTTCCATCATAATGTGTCGTTGCCGCCATTTCTCCCAACAATCTAATTTCATCGGGCGACAAATATCGCTTAGGGGTGGTTGGGTATACTTGGTACGTCAAAGAAGCGACAGGGTTGGCTTGTTCACGTTGTGATTGTAAAAATCCAGAAAATTGACTTCCCATGGTAATAGTAATAGTAGTAATATAATATTTTAAAAAAAAAGAATGTATGTGACAGAAGCAATGATGTAACAAAATTAGTTGGAACTTCTTTTTTTTTTTTTTTAACTACTAACACCACCACCATTGAATTTTTTACGTAAAGCAATTGCACTGTTCAATTCACTGGCTGTACGTCTCAATCGATCCGTCTTGTCAAATTCATCTTCGTAATCTTCTGCTTTTCCTGTAGTTACACTTGGAAACCTGGCAATGCGGGATACTTCATCCACCATCACAATTTCAAAAAGGAATTGTTGTTGAACAACTTGATTCAACGCACCATAAGCAGTTTTGATGTTATCTTGATTAAAGGATGTGATATCAAACCATGTATATCTAGCCAATTGACAACTATCATCTTGACTTCCAGGGATTTCCCGTGAAGCAGGAGACGGATCATCACGTCCTCCTTTCCAATATGGAGCTGTATAATTTTGGGTCACAAAAGCATACATGGTCAACTGTGATAACTCAAATGGCGCCTGTGTCTTTTCACGTCGAGCAACAGGAATCGGGTTCTGTACTGGATCAGAACCACTGAGATAATCATGAGAATATTCAGTTATTGGATTTCTTGCTCGACTAGCGATCGGAAACCAATTCTTGTCGAAAATTTCCGGTAGCTTCTCTGGTTTTACATCATAATCTGAATACGTTCTTGTAGTAGGATTCGGCACAGTCTCTATCTTGCTCACTCGTTGCCCAGATTTTTCAAATGGACAGTGCTCCCAGACTCCATAAGGTGCAATCTCTGGTAAACAAATGCACATACTGACCGGTGGAATCAGTGCATTGATACAATTGATCTCGAGAATGTTTTTGTATGTTTCTTTAAATCGAACTGTCCCGGCACTTCCACCTCTTTCTTGTTTGTCCATTACAACTGGATTTACTCCATCTGTTGTCAATATAGATTTACGAGAATCTGGTGGAAGCAAATTAAAGTTTCCTGGTTCTAGCATGATGTATCTTTTTTTAATGTCGACCATTTTTTTTATCAAGTGCGTTTCAGCTTGTTGCGTATCAGCTTTGTGTCAATCAAAAGAAAGAGGAGTATAAAAGAGAAGATCAGAATTTTTTAGTCGGTGCCTGGGAGGTATATTTTTGTCCTCTTTTCTTTGGACTCTGGGGGTTGGACGGTTTAAAAGGGTCAAGGCGAGCAGGGGACATAGGTGACATAGGAGAAATGGGAATCTCGGAAGATAAACTACTTTGCTTCTTTTCTGTCTTTTCCAAAAGTTGCATGTGATGCACACCACCAGGATTCTTGACTCTAGGATGTCTTTGCACTCGGTCAAACAATTCAATGTACAGCTTATCCAGAACCTCCATTCGATCATTCCACAAAGAAGGATCCTGTGTAGGATAAAGTGTATCCATCTCTTTCAAAATAGATGTAATGCTGCTTTCAATCTGAAAAATCATAGGATCCATTGGATAAGGCTGTCGACCATGTGTTTTCCATGCTTCAATTTCATCCATATACTCACAAACCAACACAGAAGCCTCTTGCGAATATCCTCCTATAACCGATTGCATCACGCCCATGTTTTTCACCACATCAAACTTGAGTCGTGCTAGAATCACACTCGAAGCAAACACTACGTCTTTTACTCTTCGGCATCCATACACGGGTAAGATGCTGCTGCTGTGAGTGGCTGAATGCAGGATTCCGGTACTGAGATTGTTGCTAATGGGGGCGGAGACTGGAGATGGGATCGACCCCATAGGTGTGAAGAAACTATTGTTGACGGGGGTGGTCTCTGTGCCGGAGGTATAAACGCTAGTCCCCATCTTGGATCCGGATTGTCCATTAGATACTGCATCTCGTGATCCCACTGTACTTGTTCCGGAGGTGGGGTGGGCGTTTCTTGTTTCAGCTCTGTGGCTATCTCGTTCGTCGTATCCTCTGTCTGTTCCGCCCAACTCACTCGCCTCATCTTCTTGTTGGCTCGTAACATTCCTTCCGTCTCCTCTGTATTCTCCTCTTTCATTGTCTCTCTCGTCTGCTTCCTCCACAGCTCCAACGCGGATGGTGAATGAACCATTGTTCTTCTCCTCTCTTCCGATTGAATCCTTGCTCTCTTGACTCTCTCCCGAGCCATCCTCTTCTCTTCTTGTTCCGTCCATCTTTGCCGTCTCGTCGTCGTTGTCTTCACAGTATTTCCCCCAAGGTTCTCCCGTCGACTCGGGAAGGACCGCAGTTGACCGTCTCTCGTCCTCCTCGTTAGATTCGAGAAAAAAGAGCTCACCCTTCTCCACATCTCGTTCATATAAGACCGCATACTCGTCATCCTTTGTGATAGTCTCAGAATTCTCCATTTTTTCCTTTTGTTGTATGTCTCTGGAGTCACTACGGACACTCCTTTGATGTATAATAGACTGCTAATCTGTGTTTGATGATAAAAAAAAGAATGGGCAATACAATAATTTTTTTTAGTGGAACATAGCGGTGTAATGATATGAATCAAGCAATTCTTCTTGTAAATCTGGTCTATTGATTCGTTCCACACTACTCCAACAATTATCAGCTGTTAAAAAATCCATCACCATACATAATCCTGCAAACCCAATGATCCCACAACCAGCAACAAGAAGTAACAAATCCATTCCCCTTTTTTTTGGTATAATCTGTCTCGTTCGATCGTTTGCTCTTTGCTTTTTAGTTTTTTTT
>JAIYDG010000517.1 GCA_027487625.1 Bacteroidota bacterium | reverse complement strand
CATCCAATAAGGGACTATTTACTATTCAAAACAACATCAGCAACAGGAGAAATAATGTCATCTGCAGGGCTACAAATCGTAATCGAATTCATCACTGACATTGCATGTACATGGATACGTCAAGATTCAATACCTGACATTGAACTAAATCTCCGGCGAATATTATGGCAATCTCTATATAGTCTACCATCATTGACAGTAGCATTATTCTTTACTATATCTTCATTCATGAAGAACCCTGAAGATTACACATGATATATACATATACTTCTCTTCATTTGCATCTCACTCGGTTGAAAAGAAACATCCTGGAATTCAAAATATAGCATATTGAAAAACTGTGTCAAGATGATATCACCATTCAAAAATCATTCCAAGTTATAACACTTGAAATCGATTCATTTGCTATGATTCTCCTATTTATTAAATTGGCAAAATTAACAATAAAAACATAAATACGTAATAATATGCTAGACTCATGAAGACTAGTAGCTCATGAATTGAAGAGGCTCAACAACCGATTGGAATCTTGTGAGATACCCAACATACTTATGATCCATTGAGATTGACAATGGCGAGCTCCACAATCAATGAAATTGAGCGAATAAACAGAGCATGCCAAATACATCAAGATCATTTGACATCCATGTCTTTCAAAGATCGTTTGATATGTCGAATATAACATTGGAATTTGTCAAGAACAGTATTATTTTATTTCTCAATATATTAGATATACAATCAGTAATTTCGATAGAAGAGTAAAATAACAAACAAAGGAAAACATTCAGTTAGTCAAGTATGAGAAAACTTGTAATATATAACAAAAACCTTAATGACTTGAAATATACGCGAAATAACATTTTGCTTTTCTTCATTGTTTGCATAGATTATTTGAGACATAAGAATTATCAACAAATCAACCGGAACAATAGGCAAGGATATTTGGTCTTTTTTTTTTATCGAATATAAAGATTTGGCATCATCTTGGGTGGAAGTGATGTGCCATTCAACGTTGAAAAAGGGGTCACTTTTGTAGCGACAAATGAAAGAAAGGAATCAGGGGTTAGGAGAAGAGCCAGGGGGAATCTGAGTGATGTAGGATAAGGCCACAGAAAAGAGAATCAAAATATTGAAATGAATGATTTAATGCTGTAAATGCTTGGAACTGGTTCACTCCATTGTTGAAGAAATCGGATTGAGATATCATTTCTTGCTTAAGTTTGTGTAAGGTATTCTTGCATGCAGTCATGAGGGGTTCTATGGAAACCCCTTGCATGAAATTTATCCACTAAAGTTTTCCAGGATGGTTGTTGCTTGATTGCGTCCAGTAGGATCTAATATTATTGCTAAGTCCAACGACGTCGTTTTCGACTCATAATGTTGTTGGAAAAAATCATCATTCGATGTGTGGACTTGATTTTATCATCATCGTTGCCGACTGGAATGTTTGGTAAACTACCGCCAGCTCCATAATTTGCTCCACGATTCGCTTCATGATTCAGTCCATAATTCGCTTCATGATTCAGTCCATGATTCGCTTCATGATTCGCTCCCTGATTCAGTCCACGATTTGGTCCATGATTTGCTCCCTGAGTACGTCTATGTGTATGTCCCTGATCACTGGAATCATTTGACTCGCTGGAATCACTGGAATCACTTGACTCACTTCAATCACTCCACTCGCTTGAATCATCAATATGTTCTCCAATAATCTTCTGAATAAAAAAGGATATTTGTCACAAATCTTTGAAAACAAACTCATCTCTCAGACAAAGTGTACTATCAAAATAAATCACAAACGAAAACATGGTTGATTCAAGGATGATGTATGAGTCTGTAATTCCCACGAGAATCAACATCCACACGAAAGTAAGAACTAACATTGATACAAAGCAAGCATCAATAGAATCAAATCATCAACGTATCCCCACAGAAGCAAATTCAAACACAGGTACAAGAACAATTCAACATATGTAATGGAAGCAAGTGAGAAGATAACAGAAGAGAGGTGAACAAAGAATGAAGTACAGAGAGAATAGAACAGTCGAATTGAACAGATAGCATCAGAGTCAAGCTTTCTTACAGGTTAGTTATTCTGTGCCCATGCACCAAAAGATATCATCTGCAACATCTATGCCAGGTACAAAAAAAATCAAAACAAATCGATATCTGGAATAAATTTTAGACATGCGGTATTGTGAGAAATCCACAATATTGTTTGATATTAAACAAGGACAATCATAATTCATTAGATCAACATCAATTCATCTCACCAATCAATATCAAATTTGGTTGTATTCATAAAAATGGAGACTTTGGAAATCTCAAACCATAAAATCACACACAAAATGGATAAGCAAATGAATCCACTAAGGAAGCCAATCAGAAAATCCTACCCTCAAAAGTACACACACAAGCAGCAAAGAAACAGATATACACGAAATCTACATAAACATGCAACGAAAACAAAAAGGCAATACAGCTCTCATTAGAGTAAGGAAGAAAAGGGAAAACAAAAGAGGAAGTGAAAAAGCATAAAACAATACAGAGCGACAGGGTTAGTGTCAGGGTTGGGGTTCCTTTTCAGGGGATCTATTTTACTTACTGGCTTCGGTTGTTGTTTTTGCATTTTCCACGACATTTTTCAATCTCATCAAGACATTGGATATCAGCATCAGGATTAGCGTTGCTTCAGGATCACAATTTTAACAGAAAGACTAGGAATGTCGCCATTATCACGACATTTTGGAATCTCAAGCTCAAACTGACATGAATGTCAGTGTCAGGCATGGGATGATAGTATCTAGCAGTGACATGTTTCTAGTCAGCCTAGTAGTTTGCAATGGAATCAATAAAAAAAAGAAAAGTACTTACCTTTTAAAACGAGAGAAGATAGAAAGAGTGCATGTGCTAATCCGAATTCCCATTTACTATGATTGGAGGTCAGAGCGTCGCCGAGTATAATCAAGCAGATAAAAAAGCATCTGCGCTGCGCTTTCCCCATCATGATTAAAGACTTTATGTCTGTAAAGACATTTTTCTATTAAAATTTGATTGTCTTTCTCTTTGTGCATTGAACTATGAAATAAAGCTCTTTTACTCAATAAATACGACATGATGGCTATGATATTTGTGTGAATGAATTCTACTCGAACTTGGCACAACACAATATTCAACATACTCATGCATTTTTTATATTGGCCCTAGTGTTGAATGATGCAACGGATTTTTGAATTGACTAACCAGGTTTTCGCTCCTAAAATCAGAACCTTTGCCCCACAGGGAATCTTTTTTTTTAAAAAATAAGAAATTCAAAAAAAAAAATATAATAATAATAAAAGCAACGGTTAAGAAAGAAAAAAGGAAGAAAGGCATAACGTCACATCCGAATCCATTATGAACCGATTCTTTGTCTAATTCGTACTCGCTCTCTCTCTGTCCAACGGTTACTTTTTTCTTAAATATTGTATGATATAAAAGACACACCATATTTTAATAAATGAGAATTAAATATTGAATGGACGCCCATTTCAATATAACAGAAAACACTTTGGACTTGTAGGACATTCATTTACTTGAATTTTTCATACTTTAAAAGATTGTTGTTTTTATCCTCATATAATACAGGCTTTGAAATCTTCATATTATAAAAGTATATCAGAAAAACAATCATTTGACAATGACCAAAATAACAAGCCACTTTCTTGTCGACAAACTCCAACACAATGTCATTCAGAAAAAAAAGTATCAACATGGTGATTGTCTCTATGCTCATGTAGGAATTCATCCATGTCTATAATTGCAACGGAGCAAAGAGAACAAGACAGCGAGTCTTTGCAATATCAATACAATGAGTGTATCGAATTGTTAAAAAAATATCACCTTGGATATGATGCGGTAAATAAAAATCTTTATTGCTCTACTTGCAAGGGGGTTCTGTCCATTCACTTTGAAACTCATATGAGGAGGAATCACGCAAAAATCACAAACATGTCACATGTCAAGAAGATTAAAGAGACACTTGTGATATTGCCTTTTAGTTGTGATTTCAAAATGCAACAAACTGAAAGGGAATACTTAAAAACTATCAAAGGTTATCAATGCAATAGTTGTGGATGGTGTTGTACAGTTCTTCGCCGAATGAAAGGTCATCGCTCTAAATGCCATCCAAATGCAACTTACAAAGAGTGTTGGGTACAATCAGCAGATCTTGGGAATTGTAAAAAGTACTTTTCAGTTGTGCTGACT
>JAIYDG010000080.1 GCA_027487625.1 Bacteroidota bacterium | reverse complement strand
CACTGAGATTGTTTATTACGAATACAAGTATTGGGCATCCACAATTTTTTGACTGGAATCTCGACAATGGTAATAGTTCATCTTTGTTTGAACCTGCAGGACAACCAATTTCCTATTTTGCATTTGATTCAATCAGTAAGTATCAAATTCAATTGAAGGTAACCAATATGTGTGGGGTTGATAGCATATCTAAGCAAGTTCAGGTTTTGCCAGATAATTTAGAAGCATCTTTTGGTGTTTCAGCTAAAGTTGGATGTGAATCTTTACGAGTTCAATTTGGAGATAATAGCAAAGGAAGTACTTTTGTTTCTTGGGATTTTGGTGATGGATTTTCATCTGCTGAGAAAAATCCGGTTCATACTTATTCTGCTCCCGGAGTTTATCAAGCTTACCAGTTTGTAAGCAACAATTGTTTTTATGATACAAGTATGGTTGTTATAACTGTATTGAGAAAGCCTTTGTTTGATATTAGTTTTTCTAAAGGAATTAATTGTGCAAAACAGCAAATACAATTTAATTCCAATTTAACTGATACCGGAAGTATCAAATGGTATTTTGGTGATGGAGATTCCAGTAACCAATATGATCCTTTGCATACTTATTTAAACGCAGGTAAATTCCCTGTAAGAGTGCGTTTACAATCGTTTATAAATGCATGTAGTAGTGAGATTTTAGATACCATTGAAATTAAACCATTGCCCAAAGTAGATATAAACGTTGATACAAATGCGGCTTGTTTTGGACATCTTTTTTCGTTCAATGCAAGCTCAGAACCAGGGCTCTTTTATACCTGGAATTTGGGTGATGGGAATACCATAAGTGATATTTCAATACCTTCTTATTTGTATATAAACCCGGGACAATATTTAGTTTCTTTAACAGGTATTAGTATAGATGGATGTAAAGATTCATCTACAAAGTATATGCAGGTTTGGCCTAAACCAATTGCCAATTTTTACCATACTCCAAAAGATACTTGTTTTGGTCCGGCCAATGTTACTTTTACTAATTTAAGTACTGGTGCGAATTCCTATAACTGGAGTTTTGGAAATGGAAATACTGCCATTACAAAAGATGCTGTTCAGTTTTATAGTGGATTAGGTGTTTATCCAATTAAGTTGATTGTATCTAATACATTTCAATGTAAAGACAGTATTGAAAGTACATTTGAAATCATGAACCAGCCAGTTGCTTCATTCGACTTTAATGATTCATCCGGGTGTTTACCTTATTCTGTTCCTTTTAAAAATTCGAGTAAAGGTGGCAGTGAATACACTTGGTATTTTGGGGATGGTGATACATCCACTGAAGTTAGTCCAACTCATATTTATACAGTTCCGGGAATATTTAGTGTGAGTTTGGTTGTTAAATCAGGAGTTGTGTGCAGAGATAGTTTTACTTTCTACAAACCAATTCGCGTAGATTCAAAATCTGGTATTAAATTTACATCACAATTAATTGAGGATAAAAAGCCTTATCGTGAAGTAGAATTCAATACTACAGCATTTAATAAATTCATTTTCGAATGGAAATTTGGTGATGGAAATACAGGTTTTGGTGAACAGGTTTTTCATCGTTATGCAGAAAGAGATAGTGGTTGTTTTAATGTGGAATTAAAGGTCGTTACAACAAATAACTGCGATACCTTTTATACTGATACCGTTTGTTTACCTGCTTATTGGGAAGGCCTATCTGTACCCAATGCATTTAGTCCAGATTATGGCACAGAACAAGTACGTGTTTTTAAGCCAGCTGGAATAGAATTGATTAAATATGAAATCAAGATTTTTAATAAATGGGGCGAATTGGTTTGGCAAAGTAATGCTTTGATGAATGGCTCTCCGGCTGAAGGTTGGAATGGTTTGGATTTGAATGGAAATCCTTGTATGCAGGGAAATTATATTTGGATGATAGAAGCAGAGTTTACTAGTGGAAAAACTTGGCAGGGAGAAGAAACAGGGTCGAAGCAATACAATAGAAGGGGAACACTTACACTTATCAGGTAATGAAAAAGATTTTGTTACATATTATGCTGATTGTATTGCCTGTTTTATTGCAGGCACAAGATCCGATTTATACCTTGAGTTATGAGCATAAATCATTTTTAAATCCATCATTGATAGGCAGAGATGGTGCTGGTAAACTTAGAACTGCAATGGTTCATAGAAACTTGTTTCGTCCTTTGTATGGTCCCATTCACAATACATCAGCGGCATTTGATTATAGTTTTTGTAATTCGATTTTTGCATTGGGATTCAATGCCTCAAATGAAACTCAAGGCAATAATTTCTACATGACAAATTTGGTTTCAGGTATATTGGGTGTTAGAAGAAACTTAAGTAATCGTTGGACAGCAAATGCAGGTTTATCATTTGGTTTGATACAGCAAAATGTAGATATGAATGAGTTTGTTTTTTCAGACCAATTACATCCTATTTTTGGAGCGATTTATCAAAGTAGTAATGACCAAATGACCATCAACTCAAAATTGAGTCCTGATATAGGATTTGGCTTCGATTTTACAAACTATAACCAAGGAAAAAATGGCTCAAGAAATGCATTAAATATTGGCTTTGCCTTTCAGCACATTACCAATAATACCAGTATAGGATTGTTTAATGATTATGTTTTACCACGCAGGTATACAGGTCATTTTAGTTGGATACATAGAAAGAATCCGAATACTATTGCACAATCCTTTCAAGTTTCGGGCAGGTACGACAGGCAATTGTTTTCGAATCACGTTTTGGTAAGAGGAGATTATGCATTTAAAGATGAACTTTCATTGGGCTTGGGAGTTAGAAGTGCAGTTTCAGGAAATACCAATTTGATAGCACCGCTTTTTCATTGTGCATTGAGTTTAACAGAGCAAATTAATTTTCATATTAGTTATGAAGCCTCATTAGGAGGAAGTAAATTCAGCAATGCGGGAAATACCTTTGAATTAGGAATCATCATGAGAACTAAAGATGCCTATTGTTTAATGAATGGTGGCATCATGAAAGGCAATGGAAGAGGCAGAATGATTTGTCCGGTTTTTAATAAAACTAAGGCTGCACCGAGTTTTTAGAATAAGTTAGTTAAATTCTTTTGGTACAGTTAAATTACGAATATGCAAAATAACTTAATTCTATTTCTGCTAGTATTTTCTTTCACAAATGCATTTACCCAAGTGAGTAATAATAATGCCAAATTTGAACTTCATCTCGACTCTATAGAGCGTAAAGTAATTTTAAATAAATGGGGAACCGATAGTAGTTATTACCTCCATTATTCAGTAACAAATATATCAGAGGATACTTTAATTTATCTCACTAATTCTTGTTTTTACTATAACCATTATTCATTAAAAGTTGGAACTCAATTATTTGATTTAAATCAAAGTGGAGGGTGTTATTGCAATGTAACTACTTTACATTTACTTCCTTCTGGAGTATCATTTAAAAAGTCGGAATTGTTTACATCGAACAGTTTAAATAGTTTGGCAACAGGAGAATGGAATGTATGTTTATCTATTCCACTTGTAAGGGATACCGAGAAAATATATAGAGTTGATGGAAGAACATTTGTTAAAAATGAAGAATATATCATTTTCGATGAGCAAACTAAAATAATTGAAACCTATATTGACAATAGAAGACTAAAGAGAAATGTGCAAAAAGCATATTTGAAAAAAAGATAAGTTTCGTTATTAAATCAAACTTTATCATTCTAAATTCGATTCTTTGCAATTTTTAAATTGATATTTCTATACTTCAATTAAACCAAAGCATTGCCAAGTTTTTATATTTGCCTGGATTGGAATAATTAGTTTGGTGATACCAAGTTTTAAAGGCAATTAAAGCCCTGAAAGGGTAAAATTCGCTAGCAAAACCTAGTTTTTGGTAGCATTCATAGCCCTGAAAGGGCGTAATTCTTTTGGAGATAGTCTTTGCAATAAATGGATATAAAATACGTTTTACTTTTTTTTATACAATTCTATCCATTACATGAAAACTATTAAAACGCTTACAGCCATTCTTTTTTTATCTGGTTTGATTTTAATTTCTTGCAAAAAGACATCAACTACTTCCGAAACCCCACCTGAATCTGTTCTTGATTATTATCCACTTAAGACAGGTAATTATTGGGTTTATGAAACCAGTTTTTATGATAGTGGATATAATTTTATTAGTAAAGCTTCAATAAATGATTCTATTCTAATTGGACCTAAAATTTCTAAAAATGGAATTGAGTATTTCCAACTTCAACATTTTAATTATATGGGACAATCTTCTCAGCAGCCACTTATAACTAATGTGAGAGATTCAGCTAATTGTATTGTGAATGAATATGGGGCTGTTTTATTTAGTTTAAATGGCAATGAAGTAAAAGAGTATTTAACCTTTGAGCAGGATACAATATATATAATGAAGTCAAAATTCATTTCTGATTTAAATAAGATTAGTTTAAAAGCAGGTGTGTTTAATGCAGTTAATTATTCAAATGAAATTGAATTAAGATTCGAAGGACGGAAACGTATTCGGGTGCTAAATCAATTTTATGCAAAAGGTGTAGGACAATTAACTAAAAGGTCTCTTTATGTTGGAACTGAGAATTTAGTTTACCAGGATTTGGTGAGTTATAAAGTATCGAATTAGGATTTTTTATAAAGGGCTTGGAAGCTTTAATCCTTTTGATAATCCATTTTCTAAATAAATTTTTTCGAATATCCGCTTCTTTACCTATAACTAGTTTTGCCAAGCTTCAAAGGCTATAATGCAGATGATTGCTCGAAATAATCAGCATTAATCTTAAAATATTAATTAGAAACAGAAACATAAATTTTCTTGAATTTTTTTTAGAATCCTGAAGGGATGACATGATTATAGAAAATATAAGTAAAGAAAACCAAGCCCCCAACACTTCCAACGCGGACCAAAGGTCCGCGTTGGAAGTGTTGGGGGAATTCGTTTCTAGCATTTTTCTATAAACATGTGACCACCTATCGGGGTCTTAAATATCATAAAGCAGAACAATTTAACACCAAATTAATTTTGAATCAATTTTCATATTAGTTATGAAGCATCAAT
>JAIYDG010000389.1 GCA_027487625.1 Bacteroidota bacterium | reverse complement strand
GCAAACATCAGTCTGCCATTGCCATGCGTTGCTCAAATTCGCACACCTGGCAATAGTTATAAAACTCTTGCATATGAGTGTGCATTTCACTCATGCTTGTGGGTATACCACCGCCAAGAGTTTGAACATTGCGGTCTATCCAGTCGGGATTACCATCCCAACCGTCGACCTGCTGTTCGTAATACAACTGGGTTGATTCACCGCCGTGCCATATGACACGGTCGGTTGAGTTCGTTTGAGGTTGATAGATAATCATTTGGCTTGAGTTTTAATGGTCATGAATGCATCCTTAGGCATGACTACTGTTGCAATGCGGACACGATACTCATGCACTTTAGATGCAATAGTCTCTTTCGTTGTATCAGTCTCCAGCTTGGTAGCTGTCAACTTGAGGATGTTAGCTAGATTCTTACGAATCATGGGTCTATAAGCCACTCTCAGTGAGTGGCAATACTAAGTGGGGGATTTGATCCCCCGGCATCACGCCTGGTACTCAGAAAGGAAACAAATCAATGCAAAGCAAGTCCTGTTCCCAATCCTCAAATGTATTGAGGTAAGCAACAGCTTGCTCTTGTGTATTGAACTGACGCTCACTCCCTTGGAAGTACGCGTCAATAGTTGTGTAATCCTCGTATTCTGAATAATTCCTTTTGACTTGAACAGTGTAAATCATGATGAATTCGAAAGATAAATGATGAATTCACTTCATTCATTTCTCTCTTTCGCAACGCACCAATCCTCGAGATCCATTGCGACGACAGTCTTTTCAGCGAATTGTGTCGCGGGAAGGTACCCCAAAAAGCTCTCGTTTTCCACAGGTTTCACCTAGTTTTCCACAGGGTTGTGGAAAAAGTGTATGTAACGACAGCGTGCGGGCTGCGTACTCATACCTATTGACATATAAGGTATACTTATAAACGGTCCCGCATTCTTTTTTTTCTTCCCACATCCCCTCTCGGTTGGGTGGTTGGAGAACAGTCAGGTAATTCTGCACCCAAATAGGGTTAAAAGTTGGCGCCCCTCGGCGCATACAACAAAAACACATTGGTAAAAATATATAAAATCCCAAATAAGCACCTAAAACTTTTGTTTATCCCAAATATTTACACAAAAATGCCGGGTTTTTAGGCCCGGCGTTTGGTCTTTAAGTATTATTTTTACTTATCCTTGTTTTTTACGTTGGTAAGCCTGTGTTGCTTTCACTGCTTTTTTAAAAGCTTCTTCATCTGGAAGCTCATAAGCCAATTCTTTCTTTGCGCCGGTTACAAAATCACGCACTTCTAACGAATCACGCCCTTCTTTTGCCATACCCAAAGCCTTGTCCTTAATAAGTTCCAGGGCTTCTACACGTTTTTGGCGCACACCTGCGTCCATTTCACAAAAACACGCTGTTATCTACTTAATATACGCCATCTACTTCTTGGATTAGCAACTAATAGAATGTGAAAAGCATAAAAGTTAGTGTAATAACTTCAGATGGCTCTTTCTCCGGCAGATTTTTACGCTTACAGCCAAGCTACTGGGGCACCTGTACCAGAAGATCCGAGCCAACGGGCTGCAATGGCGCCGGAAGTCCTTGCATTCCGTCGTAATCAACTGAAAGCCCCTCAGCAGGGCCAAGAACAAGGGTTTGATCCGCTTTCGGTGGGCGTAGGTGTAGGTTTGGCCCTTGCTGGTGGAATCGGCGCAGGCTTAGGTGTACGTAAACTGCTTCGCGGTCCCAAACAATCGGCTAATGCTGGTGTCAGGCAAGCAAACCTGGAGAAATTTGCGGCGGAGACTTCTCCTGTACGTCGTGCTGTACAAGAAACTCAAGTTGAACCTTCCAAAGTTGCAGGCATCCAAGCCACTGGCGCACCAGAAACTGATGTTGAGTATGTAAGTCCATATAGAAAAGGGCCTACGTACCAAGATGTTTATCCTTCTAGGTTTGAATTTCCAAAAATTAGTGAAGAAACTATTGCCGCCCGCAGAGAAGCTAGTCAGCAACAAGCAGCTTTAACAAAGGCTTTAACTCCTGGTACATATCAAATGGAGTTAGGTGGCCCAGTGTCACCAACCCTGATGCAATTACGCAGTTCAGAGTTTGGCCCTAATCTTACCGAGACAAGACGCCAAGCCCTGGGACTTACAGAACAATATGCACCTTCTGTACCTCTTTCCGAAACACCGGGTCAATTAGATATTTTTAAATATTCAACAACACCACAAAGGGATGTTGCTCAAGAATTGGTAGATGAATACGTACGCAATGCTGGGTTAGAAACCAAACGTCAACAAAAAATTCAACGTGATATTGCTACCCAAAAAGAGGGTATGGCAATGCGTGTTATTGATGAATTAAGGCAGGAAGCAAAGCAAGAGTCTGTTCAACCCAAAGGTTTTAATCCTCGTAAATATATTGAACAGACCGGCGCTGTTGCGCCAGTGGAGGATTTAACTTCTCTTCAACAAGTAAATGAAGCGCAAGTTATTGATCAAAAAATTAACGCTGTTGAATCTGGTGAAGATCAAATGACTGGTCGCGTGCGCCAGCAACTTCAACGGAATGAAGATCTTAATTTAAATCAAATTGATGCATTAGAAGACGTAACAGGAAATATGGATGTAGTAGCCAGCCGAACTTCAGATGGTCTTCCTGTTGATCAAATTGAAACGGCTCGTACACTTTCATCTCAAGAACTTGCAGACCTTGCAAAAGAAGAGATGATTTCCCTTCGTCAGCAAGTTGCTGCACGTGGGTTACGCCCTGGTACTCAACGATTTGAAAACGCACTTGCTCAAGCATGGGTTGATAAATCTATCCCAGGTGCAACTCCTGGCACGCAAAAATTTCAAGAATTACAATCTCAAGGAAAAATTAATATTTCTCTTCCAGCCATTGTGCGTAAAGCAGTGGAAGCGGAAAGTGCAGGTGCAGGCCCCACCGGCTTTCTTCCAGAACGCACATTAATTAATGTTGGGCCAGAAGCTCAGATTGAATCAACTGCTGCTGGTACAGCAATTCGAGGAGTATCTCCTAGCTCGCAAGAAGTGCCACCCAAAGAAGAATTGCGTCAACTGTACGGAACTAAAGATCCTTTAACATTTGGAGTTCCCACTGAAATGGGGCAAGACATTCCTGGCGCTATGCGAGCCAGAGCAGCAATGTCTACTGATATTCCTGAATCTAAACTATCTAAACAAGAAATTGCTTATGGGTTTTTAAATCGCCCACCAACACCTCAAATTCCAGGTGGTGCAGCAGGTACTGGTATCTATGGTGTTGAGCCAGCTTATGTCCCAGGCGCAATGAGTAAGATTACAGGTCAATACTCTGCTGCTGCCGAACGCAAACCAACTGATGTACCTAAATGGCTTCTTAAAAAAGAAGCAACTCCTTTCTCTAATATTTCAACAGAAGGTTTGTTACGTGCCCAGGAAAAATCAACTAAAACCGGATCACTTGCCATCCAATCTGAGATTGAACGTCGCCAACGCGCCAAAGAAAGCATTGCCGTAAGCGAGGTATTACGTCGAGGTAGAATCGAAGGACGCGATCCTCAAGAGTTCCTGCGTCGTCAACTTGGAGGTGGCATTTAATTATGGCTGAAGAAAAAAAGAAACCAAACAAGTGGATTCAAAAAGCTGATATTAAAGAGGGCGCCTTTACTGCCAAAGCCAAGCGTAAAGGTATTACCTCTGCTCAACTTCAGGAGAACGTCCTTGCAAGTCCTGAAAAGTACGATGAACGCACAGTAAAACAGGCTAGACTGCGTCAAACTCTTGTCGGTTTACACGGCAAAAAGAAAAGTAAAGAATGAAAGACCAACGTCTTGAATTAAATCGTTATATTTCCAATCCTTTTGATAACAAGGGACGCATTGCATCCCAGTTAAATTTTCGTGAGTTATTCAGAAATAAGTATGACACTGAAACAGGTGGTTCCCCCTGGATTCCATCCCGATACACTTCAGAAGATCTACTTAAAGCAGTCCAAAACAGGAAGGTAACTCTTAACCCCCGCCTTAATTTTGTACCTAATTCTCCCTTTTGGGACACGGAGAATCAATTACCGCCCGAAGACTATGAAATGTTTGCGGGTCTTGGCAGATTTAAACGCTCTGATTACGACTTTGAAAATGGTCGAGCATTAACCAAGGCTCGTCCACAAGAACAACCCGACTTTAAAGATGAGTGGGTAGAAGCATATAAGTTAAGCCCCACGGTTAATCCTGGTAAGCGTGCAAAGAATCCAATGCCGCGCATGGCCAACCCTGATCCCAACGGGTTTATTATGTCAATGGCAGAAAATAGAGCCGAAAACGAAGTAGAGGGCAACGTTTCTGTTGCACAACTTCTTCAGAATAAAAAGTTAAATCCAGCAGAAGAACGTGTTGGGAACGCAGTTATCAGTAAAGAAGAAGAAAATATTTCCCCTGGTAAAACAGTTGGTTAACTTAGAATAAAAAATAAAACCATGGCGCTGTCAGGACTGCTGCGAAGATTAGGGAGCAAGACATCTGTTGATGCAGCCAAGGCGGCTCTCCCTGGCGCTGGCATTAACTTTGCAGTAGGTGCGTTGACACAAGGGCCTGTTGCTGGTCTTGCTTATGGTGCTGGTGATTTTCTTTTAAACTATCCAGTAGTTGCTGCTGCACGTAAGTACTTCCCTGGTACCCCTGGTGGCAAAGCAACAATGGTTACAGAAGGCGGAAAGACTGTCACAAGAGACATTCCTTATTCGCCTTCAAGAGTTGAAAGCGGTGCCAACTTAGTAGCTTCACTTGCTTCAATGCCCTTGGTTGACATAGCAACACAAGGTGCGTTGTATGCAAATTCTCAAGTTATTGAGCCAACCAATATTTCCCAAGAACAGCAACTGTACCAGCAGACACTTCAAAGGCAATCCATTAATAATTTAAGGCAACAAGCACTTGCACCCGGCACACAGTTTCAGATGCAAGGAATTGAACAGACTGCATTTCATTATCCAGGTATTACGCTTCCCCCCGAAATGCTGGAGATGATGGGGTAATTATGAATATTTTTCAAAAAGCTCAACAACTTGCACAAGATTATCAAAAAGGATTTAGCACTGCAGATGCACTGCAAGTGCGGATGCTTCAAGAAGATCGCGAAAATAAATTACTAGGCAATAAAGGACTTGGTTATGGAGAAAGTGTTTTAGGCCCCGAGTTTAAAAAAGAATTAAAAAAAGAAGGAATTAGCGCCAGGCAAACGCCTGTTCAATTCTTAGGTGCATACACATCCAGGGCACTGATTGACGTTGCCAATGATGGCACACGAACTTATTGGTGGCGCTGGAACCACCCACTGGCCATTGCACAGCGGGGCGTGGAAATGGGTGTAAATAAAAATGTTCTGTCTTCACCCACTCTTCGTGCTGCAGTCGCTCTTGGTGTTGCAACACCAGCAATTGCGGCCGCTGGTACTTATGACATCACGAATCCGGAAGAACAGTTCAGGCCAAAGGGATTTGCTCAAACTTATTCTGAAAAAGGATCGGAAGACAGGCGGCAAACAGGCCAACCAGTTCAAGAGTTGTTTGAACGATTCTTCCTGGGTAGGACCGGTGATCCTCTTAAATACTCAACTGCCAAAGAAGATATTCCTGATCTAACTCCTGAACGCTATGGGAATTACATGCGTTTTCTTTACCAGGAAAAAGGCTTAGGTGGTCTTGGTATTGTTAAAGGAACAATGGAAAACCTGGAAGGCAACCCTGAGTTAAGAATGTTGGGTTATCCCGTTAATGCTCCCATGGTGGGAGGTTTTGCTGGCGGCACACTACTTGCAAATGTCGCTGCAAAAACAGCTTCTTCTCCTAAGCAAAAAGCTGTACGTGCACTTGCCGGAGCGGTTACTGGCTCTATTGGTGGTGTAATGGCAGGCAATGTAATAAACGAAGTTGTTGCTTCTGGAAATAGACCAACTTTACCGACTCAAACGGAGTATCAAAATATTTCTGCTGGTAGAATTTAAATAACGAAAGATGTCGGTCTAATGTATCCTGGTTACACGGTAGGAACACCTGGATCTCCTCAAGAAGGCCCTGGTGGCAGTAGGTTTGAAGAGTTATTGAAACTGCGTGCTCGCCAAGCTGGTACTCGCGCACAAGAAGCGAGTCAACAAGTTATGGCAGGTAGTCAACAAGCGTTGCAAGGATATGCAAAACGTCCAGGCATGTATGGCACGCTTGGCACTGCCGGTCTTTATGGTGCATCTCAATTAGCACAAAGCGATCCTCTTGGTGCAGTAGCAGGAACGCTTGGTGGTCTTGCAGGCGGCGGACTTGGCTCTGGGATCGCAAAGCTAATTCCTGGCGCTCCAGGTAAAGTTGCTCAGTTTGCACTTCCTATTGTTGGCGGTCTTTTGGGTGGCATGGGTGCCGAGCAAGCGGTGACCGGTTTCAAGGGTAAAGCAGAAGAAGCAGGTCAACGTCCTGGAGGTGGGCCTGATGTAGAAGTTGCTGGCGTTCCTCTCACAGAGACTGCTGCTACACGTAGGCAGCGCGAATTTGATCGTACGCAAACTTTACAAGATATTCAACAACTTGGTGGTGCTGAACTTGCTTTAAATAAAGAACTTCTTGGTTACATGATGACCCAAGAAGTACAGCAAGCAAAATCAATGGCGCCAATTATTGAACGTGCTCAACGCGCTCAATTAACGAATGCTCAGGCAATGCTCAATACCCAGACTGCTGCTTATCAACAGCTTGGGCGCTCAGCCATGATGGGCAAGCTTGCAACCGTTGGTCAGCAAGAGCGTGGTGCCACGATGCGGCAAGCACTTGCAACTAACCCTTATATCGGCGCTACTCTTCAAGCTCCTTCCATTAGCTTTGGTTGATTATGAATCCGTTACTTGCAGGTAAATTTGCTGGGGCGTTCCAGCCCGGTGCTGCTAGTACCGGATTTGATTTTGAAGCCTTGATTTCTAAAGCGCCAAAAGATCAGCAAGATAAGTTGCGCACAAGACTTATTGAGTCTCAAATTGAGGGAGAATCAACTCGTCAAGCTCTTGCTCCTCTTTATCAGCAACCCTATACTCTTGATGAATTAGGTCGTTTTAGGGAACAAGAAGCACGTCGTGCGCAAGAAATAGGAAAAGAAAGCCTTAAAGAAGCATTTAAATATGGCATGCTTGCTAATATTCCTAAGACAATTTCTCAATCACTCGGCAACGTGGCGGCATTGAATGCCCTGGCTGGGCGTGAAATTACCAGTGCGTATTCAAATACTCTTGCTAATTACCCAAGAGCTCAATTTGCTACGTTTAATTTTCAACCTCAAAAATACTTTGAGTAAAATAAAGTGAGTTACAGTTTTCCATCGGCATTTACTTCTTTTGACCCTACCAAAGTTTTGGGTGGTGGTTATGGAGATTTTTCTTCTGTTGGAAAGCTGAGCAGTGGTAGTTCTAAAGGCGGTGGAATGGATCCCTTAACTCTTGGTCTTGGTTTAGGCAGTAGTGTAATTGGTGGCATTTTTGGCATGGGCCAAGCCCAAACATCTGCCAGTATTGCTCAAGCACAACTTGCCGCTCAAAATCAAGCCATTCTTGAAGGACGTGAGCAGACAAAAGCTGCTCTTGGTTCTTCAATGTGGGGACCACTATTCCAAGCCGGGACAGGGGGTGACATTGCTTTTGGCCGTGAAAAAGCTGCTAAGTCATGGTTGCAAGGCCCATTTGCTGAACGTCAACTTGGTCTTGGATCAGAGGCATCTAAACGTGAACGCTTGGCACGTATTTCACCCGAATCAAAAGAAGCTGCTCAGTTTGAAAACCGTTTGGCTATCGAACGTTCGTTAGCTGAAAAACGTGCGTTAACTGACGCAATGTTTGGCCGTATCGCTTAGGAGGTAAATTATGGGAGGGGGTCCTACAGTTT
>JAIYDG010000723.1 GCA_027487625.1 Bacteroidota bacterium | reverse complement strand
GATTCTCGTTAAAGTCTTTTGGTAAATTTAAATCAAACAGCTCCATTTTTTCGATCAGCAATACTCATAAACGCTTTCATAAAATCAGGTTGCGATGCGGGTTTTATTGTGAAAAATTCCTCCTGCACATGCGAATCAGGCCGCTTCATCAACGACTTTGGAAATTGTGTGGCATGTCCAGTTGGAACAAAACAGGAACTGGAAAACCAGGTATTTGAAGCCAGCAAATCAATTATGATATGGGTCAACAGCAAAGGCTCACTGCATCATTTCATATCTGCCCTGTAGAAGTATTGTAAACCAGAAAAGTCCATTCAACCTGCAAAAGCACAAGGTATGCCAAACTTGATGAAACAGGATTCACAACATTTTCACCCAATATTTGATCAAGAAAAAAAAACAACTCAATCCCCCATAATACAGCCACAATCAAACAAGGGATGTTGCAAGAGCTCACTCAGTACCCCGGACCGATTTTCCAAGGCGCATTGGCATCTATCGGAGATAATGTTTACGTTGTCGGAGGAATCAGTTCGCTTTCAAATTCGGCAAATCCGCAATACATGAAAATGGATGTGGTGCATCGAGCAGATTCTGTGTGTAAGTCGCCACGGTGTTTAAAATTGAAAAAATATGGTGAATCTTATTTATGAATCCAAAAATAATTGAAATGAATCAATAAACTTTGTTTGTAGATGAGTCGATGTGGGTTCGTTTGAAGGCTGCAGGCGATGTGCCGAAAGAGCGGTCTGGATTCTGCTTTGTTGGCGTGGATGGAGTTGGCTTGTTGCTGGGTGGAAATTCGATTGAGCATGATCCGTTTGTCTATGAATTCAATCCATCAAGCAACAAATGGAAGCGATTGCTGCAGATTGAAACATCTCCGGCTGGCGCAACCTGTGCTGTCTACGATGGTGTTGTCTACTTGCATGGCGGTCTGGTGGTAAGTAAATCGACTCGGTTTTCTTTAGTCTCCATTTGCCATCGAAATTTATTAATTTTTCTTTCCTGATGCAATCTATTTTGATGTTTTGACATTTTAACATTTTTGACACAGAATGGAAGCGTGACTGACGAAACGTGGAAGTACGAACGAGGTAAAGATCTTTATATCAGTTCGATATAATGTTGGACATTGGAAACAGGGATTCTTACAAGGGAAAATCAGCATCAAATAGCATGTCCAGATTGAGCACAAAGGGTCCAAAGCCAAAGATTGCATATGCGGCTGGTGGAGTCGACAGCAAACTCTGGGTTTTGTTTGGAGGGTACAATGGCGCCACAGAAACACAAGAAATATACAAATTTGATTTTGGTGAGACACACTTTTTTTTATTTCAATGTGAAATCCATTCAGCGCGAATAACAGAAACGTGCTTCATCAGCAACAAGCACCTGGCGAGATTCAGTCGTTGTAAAGTTGGACAGCTGCGTTGCTTGTGAACAAGACCGACCCATTTGCATTTTCAATCGGCAGCAGGCGTCAGCAATTGCAAAAAATGGAGAGCTGCACATCTTTGGAGGAATAAGCCAGTCGGATGTCCTTGGAGATTTGCTTGTGATTGCAATCGGTAATGGATTTTATGACAATCAATCATGTACCAATTCATTTCATCGTATTTAATCGTGATGTTTATGCAGAAAATTCAACCATTGTGCATTATGAAAACTACGGGATGTATGCGCCCGACCTTCCTCTCAAAAACCCGCCGCCTAAGCATGGAGCAGCAAGCAGCAACTGGAGCAACAGCCTCTTGATTTTGGGAGGAATGGGCAGCAGCAATACGATTGGGAATGATGCGTGGGTTTGGGACCCAGGTTTGCTATTTTATCCCCTTTTACACATCGAGATTTTTAGCTGTGAATCATTTGCGTGGTTTTCAGATGTTCCATTCACTCACCTTCAATCTTAGAAACACGCACTTGGTCCGATTCGTCTGTTCTGAGAAACCCACTACATCGCACAGAAGCAACCATTGTTGCAGAGAGCGCATACTCATTTATTGTGTTTGGAGGAGCATCGAGCTTTGTGGGCGAGTTGTTGCTGAATGACGTTTGGCGCTTCAATACTAGTTTGTCCTTCATTTTTTAATTGCGTATTGTTGCTTTTTGGATTCATCACAAACTTTCTTGCAGCTGAAAATCGATGGAAGGCTCTTTTTCAAGGAAGCAGGAGCACTGGACCTTCAGGACGTGCTGGTGCTGTGGGTGCAATTTATGATGGCACCCTTTTCATTTTTGGTGGGCGTCCTTCTGTCCGTTTCAGTGATGACAAGAGCATTTGGATGTTCAATCTTGGTGAGTGCTTTTTTGGATGAATTCCTTCTTTTCATGATGATTATTGAAATTTGAATGAATTAATTCATTGAATTATAAAAATGCAGAGACAATGAGTTGGAGCAGCTTGCCTGCAGCTTCATCTCTTTCTCGCAATGAGCGACCATTCAACCGTGCTGGGATTCGGTCAGCGCAAATGGGCCACAAAGTCTATCTGTGGGGTGGCGAGGTTTCAAAATTTTCCATACTTTGATGATTCGCTTCAGGAGATATCTGTGTGGGAGATTCACCAAAAATTTTGCATCTCACTTCAGTTGCTCATGGGTCTGGAAGATGTGGAGAGATACTCGCTGGTATTCGAAGTTGATTTGTCCCAGAAATCAGTTGCGCGTGTACAACCCTTGAACGTCGGTCCGGTAAGTTTTGATGTGATCTAAATCTGATTCCTTTTCGATGGTTGTTGGTTTTTTTTATTTCAATCCTTCAAATGCTGGACAGACGAAGCGCAGATACCATCACATGCGAGCGATGAACCAGTCTGCATTCTATGTGTTTGGAGGAGAAAACTTTGCAGGAACTCCTTTGAACGATGCATGGGTATTCAACACAGGTGGGTCAAGATTATTGGATACCATATTTTTTCTTATTTAACTTCAGGATTCGAGGTTCACTGAGTTTGTTGCATTTTCAGAAACCATGCGTTGGGCACAGCTTGACATTTTGGGCAACAGGAAGCCTGACTTTGTTCAATCGGCGTTTGTTGGCTACGGAAA
This sequence comes from Bacteroidota bacterium, assembly GCA_027487625.1. Lineage (GTDB taxonomy): Bacteria > Bacteroidota > Bacteroidia > UKL13-3 > UKL13-3 > CAISCU01. The sequence goes on along the minus strand of JAIYDG010000723.1, from coordinate 1,425 downwards.
CTCAAGCGTCTTTTTCGGCGGGCTTCGAAGCAAGGATTCAATCTCGTGGATGATTCAGCACGGTTTGTACAAATCCTTAAACTCAATCGTGCCATCTGAGAATTTGATTCATTGATATGAAGCAGATTTCCAGCGTATGGCATCACTTGGTGTTTGGAGCGATGGTGCATTTCCACAGCGCCTGTTTGGCCATTCAGCTGCAACCATCGATAAAACAGCCGAGATTACCATGTTTGGAGGCAGTGATGAGTCGTGGACCAGCAACCAGTTATTCCGCTACAAACCAGGTTTGCATCTTTCTCTTTTTCTTTCACTTCAATCATGATTTCCATTTCTCTCTCGATTTTTGTACTGAATTGAATTTTGATCCAGGATTCTGCAATCCATATTCAAGCACCGTGACAAGTAGCTCAACGCCAGGACTTTTTGATGACGGAAGCGGGGATGCAAACTACTTGACCAACACAAACTGCACATGGATACTTGCAACATCCAATCAGCTTTCTGTTGCGACAAAAATAAGAAGCATGGACAGGTATCGAACCATTTGCTGCATTTTATTTTGACCTCCCAGCAACATTCTGACTTTCATGTTGGCCAGATTGCACGTTTTTGAAGTGTTCGCAGATGCAAGCTTGAAGCAGCTGCATACTTTCAAGGGAGCCGAGCCTGCCCGATTTTTTAGCAGCAAACATGGATTCCAATTGCATTTTGAGGTTTCGAATTCTTTATCTTCACTTCGAGGCACATTCGAAGATGAGCCATGCACTGGATGTGAAGGTTTTGAGGCTGTTCATGCAGGTGATTTTTTATTTTTATTTGAAATTTCAATTCTTCATGACCAATCCCAAGTTTATTTTTCAGCCTGTCCGCCAAACTCGATGCTGAGCAGTGGTTCAATCGAATGCGTGTGTGAGAGTGGATATGAGAAAAAAGAGGTGAGATGTTTTCCAATTTATGTAAATTTCAAGTATTTTTTGCCAAACATGAGCGGTTTGGTCAAACTAAAATGGACTGCTTTTTTGTTTCGTAGGGAACTTGCATATTGCCAGGTATGCTATTCTGTTCAAATATTTTGTTCCAATCATAATCAAACTTAAGCAGAGTAAGAAATTAATCCAATGAGAATCGCCTTTTAGAACCTACTAGCGAGAGAGATGCACCAGTCACGCAAATGGCTATTGGAGTTGCGATTGGTGGATTTTTTGTCGTTGCTTTGGGGGTTTTCTTTCACATCCACCGGAGGCGATTGGTGGCCAGAATCAACCAGCAAGACCAGAAGTTGTATCTCAAAGTCAATTATTCTGAGTTGATTTTTTTCGAATCACTTGGCTCAGGAGGTTTCGGAGAGGTGACTTTGAATTTTTTTCATGATGGTTTCACATCGGTTTCTCATGGATAAATTGATTATGCCCATATAAAACT
>JAIYDG010000069.1 GCA_027487625.1 Bacteroidota bacterium | reverse complement strand
GTGGCATGAATGTGAATTGGTTCTTTGTTTTCATTTGAATAAAAGAATAATCTCCAACCATAAATGAATAAAACTGTTAGTATATCCAAATTTAATTAATTCAATGACCCAAAACAATCTTCTTGATCATTAAAAACAAATAGTGAATCCGGTTAAAAGTTGGTACATTCATTCTAAATCAAATCATTTCAAGCTCAAGAAGCATCATTATTGAGCTCAAATATTTGGATTTTTGAGCTTGAAATGAGGTTTGTTTGAGCTACATTTTAAAAAAAACAAATCAATCATAATTCAGATTCATTCCTATTCAGTTTGGGATGATGGAAGATATGGTAGCGAGGGGCTGACGAAATTGTAGAGATGGATTGATAGGATTGTTGATATGGGGATGGCATCGTAGGGATGGACCGCCGTCCATCCATAACAATTTGGGATGAACCGCCGTCCATCCGTCCCAATTAGGGATGGACAGCCGTCCATCCCTACGATGCCATATATAATCATTCGGAATACCGATTCAACACGCCATTTTCAATCAAAATCACTATTTTCGCGGCTATGTCTGAAGAAGTATTTAAAAAAGTGGTTTCCCATGCCAAGGAATATGGGTTTGTATTTCCTTCCAGTGAAATTTATGAAGGTTTAGGTGCTGTATATGATTACGGACAAAATGGTGCTGAATTAAAAAATAATCTTCGCCAATACTGGTGGAAATCAATGGTTCAAATGCACGAAAACATTGTAGGTATTGATGCCGCTATTTTCATGCATCCTAAAGTTTGGAAAGCTTCTGGCCATATCGATGGTTTTAGCGACCCCATGATTGATAACAAAGATTCGAAAAAAAGATACCGTGCCGACCAATTATTGGAGGATAAAATAGAACGTTATAACAAAGATGGCAAAACCCAAAAAGCAGAAGAATTACAAGCTGCTATGGACCAAGCTTTGTTAGATAACAATTTAGCTGAGCTAAAAAACCTGATTGAAAAACACGAAATCGCTTGTCCTGTAAGTGGCACTAGAACTTGGACAGATGTTCGTCAGTTTAACCTCATGTTTAGCACCGAAATGGGCGCTATGGCTGGTGGTGAAGCAGATAAAGTTTATTTACGTCCTGAAACCGCACAAGGAATTTTTGTGAACTTCTTAAACGTGCAAAAAACAGGTAGAATGAAAGTTCCTTTTGGTATTGCACAAACAGGAAAAGCTTTCAGAAATGAAATCATAGCACGTCAGTTCATCATGCGTATGCGTGAGTTTGAACAAATGGAAATGCAATTTTTTGTTCGTCCTGGTACACAAAAAGAATGGTATGCCTATTGGAAAGAAGCCAGAATGAAATGGCATCACAAATTAGGTTTTGGACCAGAAAAATACCGTTTTCATGACCATGTGAAATTGGCTCATTATGCCGATGCAGCTGTTGATATTGAATTTGACTTCCCATTTGGATTCAAAGAAATGGAAGGTATTCATAGCAGAACCGATTTCGATTTGAGAAACCATGGTGAATTATCAGGTAAAAAACTTCAGTATTTTGATGCTGAACTAGATGAAAACGGAAAAGCTTATGGCAACTATATTCCTTATGTAATCGAAACATCAATTGGTTTAGACCGTTTGTTCTTAGCTACTATGTGTGCTGCTTATAAAGAAGAAGAAGTGGGTGAAGGCGATAAAAAAGATACACGTGTTGTATTGGCTTTACCACCTGCATTAGCTCCAATTAAATTGGCAGTTTTCCCATTAACTAAAAGAGATGGATTACCTGAAATCGCTAGAAACATTATTGATGATTTAAAATTCGATTTCAACTGTTTCTACGAAGAAAAAGATGCAATTGGAAAAAGATACAGAAGACAAGATGCTTTGGGAACTCCATTCTGTATTACCATTGATCACGAAAGCTTAACTACCAATACTGTTACCATTCGTTATAGAGATACAATGGTACAAGAAAGAATTGGAATCGACCAAATAAAAGCCTTGGTAAGTGAGGCAGTAAGTTGGAAAAATTTATTGGCTTAAACAATGGAACATCCAATTGGTAAAGTCTTCAAAACATCACTATTGTTTTATGCTTTGATGTTATTACCAATTGGATTTTTTTCATTGGCATTTTTAGGAAGTAAAGTTGATTCTATTTGGGTATATCCCTCCTATTTTATCACCGAGAGTGCTGGAAAATACGGGACCATTGCCATATTGGTTTTATGCTCATGGTTTTATGGCATTCGATTAGAAGGATTCAAAAACAAAGTATTTGCATTTCTTAAATCATTTGTATCACTACTTCTATTTTTTATCCTGTTTGCTTATATCAATGAACACATCACAAAACCATTGGTATCAGCAGCAAGACCAAGTCATATTTACATTTTTTCGAAAAGTGTTTGGCCAATAGAAGCCGCTCATTTCTATGAAAAATCGAAAATAGAAAGAAGCAAGATTTTAAATGAAATCATACAAAAAAACGATAGTAATTTTCAAGACATTCATCCATTGGTGAAAGCACATTGGATTGAAGAATCGGGCTTTTCTTTTCCATCGGGACATAGTTTTAATTCATGGATGATTGCAGTAGTTTTATCCTATTCAATTCTGCAATTAAGAGTGAAACATCATTTTCGAAAATATTATTGGATTCCTTTTTTATGGGCTGCATTGGTTTCCATATCAAGAGTGATGTTAGGCGCTCATAGCATTGTTGATATCGCTGCAGGCTCGATTATGGGAATTATAATTGCGAGTATTTTTCTTTATTTCGACAAAACCAGGCCTTTTATATTTCAAAAAAAATAAGATGAAAATACTTTATGGAGTGCCTGGAGAAGGCATGGGACATGCAACCAGAACAAAAGTAATTGTTTCACATTTGCTTGAAAAAGGACATGATGTTAAAATAGTTTCTAGCGATAAAGCTTTTGGCTTTTTGAGTCAAGCATTTCCTGGTAGGGTTTATGAAATTGAAGGATTACATTTTGCATTCAAAAAAGGGAAAGTTTCAAAAAGCGGAACTTTTATGTTGAATCTTAAAAATCTACCCAAAACCCTATTCAAAAACTTTGAACAATTTTTGTTTCTGGATGAAAATTTTCAACCTGATATCATAATATCAGATTTTGAATCTTTTACCCATTTCTTCGCAAAAACCCATGGCATTCCCTTTATCAGCATAGACAATATGCAGGTAATGGATAGATGTAAGTTGGAAATAAAAATTGACGATGATGAAAAATCGAATTACAGATTAGCGAAAAACATTGTAAAAGCAAAGGTTCCGGGAGCAGAACAATATTTTATTAGTTCGTTTTTTGAAGCAAAAATTTACAAAGAAAATACCCAATTAGTTCCTCCAATCATTCGCCAATCCATACAAGAAGCAAAGGTGGAAAAAGGAAATCATATTCTGGTTTACCAATCAACTGGAGCAGGAAGAAAATTGATTGAAATCCTAAAGAAACTAAAAAACGAACAATTCATTGTTTACGGATACAATGTTGATGAAGAAGATGAAAATGTACTATTGAAAAAGTTCTCCGAAACTGAATTCATCGAGTATTTTGCTAAATCGAAAGCAGTTATTGCCAATGGAGGATTTTCATTTATCAGTGAAGCCATTTATTTAAAAAAACCAATTTATTCTTTTCCGTTGGAAGGACAATTTGAGCAATACATGAACGCTGCATATATAGAAAAATGTGGCTATGGCAGACATTTCAACAAAATGAAAGAAGACAATTTAAAAGCATTTTTATATGATTTGGAAATCTTTCAAAACAATCTGAATTCCTATCAACAAAATGGGAATGAAGTTTTGTTTGAAAGAATTGATACTTACTTAAACGAATTTGAAAAATCACAAAAATGATTGTTCGATTTGAAACATTAAAACAGGAAGTTTCCATAAATGAAAGCAATTTTGAAATGCTCAATTCAATTGCTTTACATAGTGCGAATGATGAAAAAGTAAGAGCCTTGTTATTGAAATGGTATAGCAATGAAAATTTTGTTTTCAAAAGTTCTGGTTCTACAGGTAAACCAAAGGAATATGTTTTTAGCAAAGAACAAGTCAAACTAAGTGCAGAAGCCAGTATAGAAGCATTTGGACTCACAAAAAATGACCATTTAGTTTTACTGATGAATGCTGATTTTGTAGGAGCTGCGATGTTGGTTTTAAGGGCAGCCGTTTTAGATGCCAAATTAAGCTTATTACCTATTCAATCTGCATCAACAATAAACATAGAGATGAACCATGATTATACTTTTTGTTCGATGGTTCCATTACAGATGATGGAAAGTATCAAACAAGATACAGATGCTATCATCAAATTAAAAAGATTCAAAAAAATACTACTTGGTGGCAATAGTATATCCTTGCAATTGGAGCAATTGATTAAAGAAAATGATTTAGAAGTTTACCATAGCTATGGAATGACGGAAACATTATCACACATAGCAATAAGAAGAATTGGATATGAAAGCCATTTTAAGCCGCTTAGAGGAACTGAAATACAATTAAGCAAGAACCATTGTGTTTGTATAAAAAATGCTGTTACAATTGATTGGTTAGAAACAAATGATATCGCAGAATTGAATGAATCGGGTGAATTACGAATAATTGGCAGAAAAGATTTTGTTATCAATTCTGGTGGCATTAAATATTCACCAGAACAAATTGAAAATCGAATTCAAAACTATCTCAATACCCAAGACATAAAATGGAATGAATTTATGATTGGATGGAAAAGAAGTGAAGCATTAGGACAAGAGATAATATTGCTCATAGAAAATCAAAATATTGATGAAGAGCAGTTTGAAAATTTAAAAAATCACTTGAAGAAATTTGATGAAAAACATGCATTTCCAAAGAGCTGGAAACGAATAAAGTCATTTATTAGGACAGAAAACGGGAAATTGGACAGAATAAACACAATTGAATCCTCTCATAACCAATAAATTAAACTAATAATAATTTGTTTACCAAAATAGATGTGGTAAAGCCAATCAAATTTTTAAATTCGCGTAAAGTTAAATATTAATATTATGTATTGGACACTTG
>JAIYDG010000603.1 GCA_027487625.1 Bacteroidota bacterium | reverse complement strand
TGTTGAGGTGTGATGGTGTTGTTGCAGATAAGTTCCAGGTATATATTTGGAGCTTGCACCGGCTGCTGGTGTTGATTGTGCGAAATTCAATCAAAATTTTAGGGTCATTCTAAATTTAGAGAGAAAAGCAGCTGGGAGCGACTATCCAGAGCCATTGCTTGTTATCAACAATAATTTCATTAGATTCATTCGGATTATATTCTTCAACAACGACTTCCATACCCTTGCTTAAGTCATCCATCCCTTCTGCACATTTGCTTGCCCCTGTTGGTTGAATTGAGATTTCCTGGTTGAAACATGATTTCATTTCGTTAGCTCCAGAATGCTTCCTTTCGTTTTGTTGCCAAATTACACCGGTATTGTTGGAATCAACAGTATTTTCAATATCGGTAACAATATGAGATTGGATTTCCAAAGTGCTAAAGATTGTATGTGAAGACATGTCTTGCGAGATTGGGTAAACTTTTATTGTCCTATGGAATGATATTGCAAATTAGTTCATTTAATGTACTGAACCATTCAATATATTACATCAAACTATGTAGATTCATTGAAAAAAACAGAGATTATCATGTATGTTTATAGTGGCTTGAAGATTTGGAAAGTGTGATATACAATGAAATCTGAGTGAGTGGAGTTTTTGTACTTTATTCGTCATATCCACCAACTAAATGATGAACAAGACAAGTAAAAGACGTGTAGATTTTCATATGCATTTCAAGTCTCCTGTATCCTTCATATAATATTACTTTATTCAATTAATTTACTTAAACAAAAAAAATTACAAAGCAGGCTTGAGTGCCTGGTTTATAAATCACAAACGTATATGTTGTTGTTTTCTGTCTTTTTTTTGCACTGTAAACACAGATAGTCTCATTTCAATGCGTTTTACATTTTATCAAACCATGAGATCATTTTATGTAGTCTCAGTTAAATGAAATATCAAGAGGTGATATGAATACTACTCATGAGCATGAAAGAAAGAAAAAGAGGAATGAATTGACAAGGTCTGTGATCAATATTTTATTTTCGTTTTAGCATTCGATAAGAAACTTTTATCATGATATTACTTATTGAGAGTATTTCATTCGTTGGCATACTTTCAATATACATTGCTAAGGACTTTCACTTCTTGACAATGATATCCACAATGGCAAATAAAACTTCAAAATTTAGGATGTACCGCATGGATGAACAATTGATCTTAAAATATACCATAGTTATCTTTGTGTCCGTTACAATTTTTAATTTTTGTTAAATAGATTCATGTCATGGTTAAATGTTGTGATAATATTGTGGTAATTATGAGTTAAATCGGCACAAGCACCTTCATGTCGGTTATAGATGATACTGAAGCACCAACATATGCCATTTTGATCGAGTTACTTTAACATTTCCATGAAATCGACTACAGGAGGAAATTGTGTGTAAATCGTATTTACCATTGGTTATGCTTGATTGAAAAAATAAAAATGTATTGTAAGCACGGTGAGATGATAAAATGTATGATGAAATAGATGGATGCTTGGAAGTAATCTTTTTGTTCAAACAATGAATGAATACATGATTTACATAGTATCGTTCACATGATGTGCATATTTGTTGTGTGGCTGTTGGTTCAATTAGTTATCGTTTAAATAGATAATTCATGTCTTACATCAGAAATAGTTAGACTGAATATACGCCAGAGTCATATTTACCTTATCCCTTGCTGTAAGTCGATTTTATTTATGATTGCTTCTGTTTGAATACATACACTACTATGAGGAAACAATTGAAGTATTATTAGAGCTTCTATTTGTAAAGTTGAATATTTTAGATATCTCTGGTGTCATTTTGTTTCCATACTGTTAATTAGCACCAGTGTATTCCGCTATTTGAAATGTATGAGACATAAATATTTCACCCTTGTGTCATCATTTGTTAAACCCTCCTTGAAAAAATATAGCCCCCCATATATGATGAACTATAGCAAAGTATAACGATGGATGCTATATCTAGGTAATATGATTGGAAATAGTGATTATAGGATTATTTTACCTTTGAGGGACGTAAATAGTTCCCATGGATGAGTTGATTGTTGGTGTGCTTATTACTTGGGATTGCTGTGACTTTGAATATGAAAAGTGTTTGTGAATGCAAAGCTATTGAAGTTAGGTACAGGACGAGAATTATACATCTTCAAAGGGCCTGATGCATAAGTATTATGTACCCATCCTTGAAAATAAACCATATCTGAACTGTGTGCATGATATTCTTTCATTTTTATTGTTTGTTTCATAAAAAGATGATTTTTTCTTTCGAGATGTTCGATTTTCTTTCCCTCCCCATCAAGGCTTATATCGGTGCTATTGCACGAGGTATGTACTGATTTTCCGTTTCCACTCATTGATCGTTTGACATCTTGATATATATATATATATATCTATATATTTCCAGGTATCAAGCCTTCAATAGCTTGGCTTGGATGTATGATGTTTGTAGTAGCATAGAGTGAATAGAAAAGATTTGTTAATCGTTCACAGCCATTGTTGTTTCTTTTACTTCATAACATACATACCTTCGCTCATCCGTCTGATGTGTGCCTGTTACGCTGTACCCTGAATTCGACAATCTGTTCTCCATTCTATTTTACTCTTGTTCATGCACAATTTAGTGCGATATATAGATGACGGGAGGACTCCTTCGTATGATACAATTGCATAGATTATTCTGGTTGAGAGGGGCGTCAGTTTGTATGGTAGGATATGGACGTGCGATATTTTTGTGATTTTTATGTATCAGATCCCTTCAGTCTTGTAGGTTGAATTTCCTTCTACGTGGATCATGAGCGAAGGAAGGATTTGCTTGGGCCATGGCTTTCTCGAGTATGGAGACAAGGAAGTAAACTATGATCAACTAAAAAAACAATTAAAAAATCTTTCTTTTTCCTCTCGCCTACTGTCAATAAAACAAAGCTTTACAAACAAATTTAGCGTTGCTGATCATGAAAGCTTTTTTTTGATGAAAGGGATGTTATATAACCACGAGATCATGTGGATATGTGAGATCTGTTCAAGAAAAGATCATGAGAGTAGCCAATTCATGAATTAAGAGTATATACAAACCCTGGATAGTTCATTTACAATTAATTAGATTATACGATGCAGGAACAACGTATATATGTCGTTTGTAGAAAGAAATATGGAAAAGAGTCGTGATGTGGTGGTTTGATCAAAAACTCTGGTCTTTGACATGGTGTTGAATCTTTGATGCGATTTGATAAGAAACAGTGCGCTTTGTGCCCTCAATTGGGAAATGCTGGCGCTATGAGCTTTAGAGGGATCTGATCCGTTCAAGAGCGCAGCGCGTAGCATACGAGCAAGCGACGAGATATTATGGAAATGCTGGTATGTGACTCCAATTTATTGTCAACTTGCAAATGAAAGGGTATTTGGGTGTATCATTATATATTATCAGTATATGCGCAATACAACAGGTCGATTGAATATATCTGGTCTGGTGCGTATTTGTCGTATTTGATGTTTTTTTTTTCGAAATTATGATACAAGATCCATCATTAAAAGGCCAATGATCATTCGAATCCCACTGTCGCCCCATGATTTGCATGTGAGCATCAGCACACTCCTGTAATTTAACCATTTACACGATTCTATGAGATGAATTTTTATAATGTTAAAAAGATTTCTTTCGAAAGTATGACGCATGTGTATAATATGTGCTCTGCTCGAATATGTTTCAGGTGTTCCCCAGTGGCGAATGATACCAAAGATCAACGAAAGAAAACGATATTTAGATGAACGGATAGGACTTGAAACATTCCTTGTATTGACTTTCCTCTCCATTTAATTTAGGATCTAGCAATTAGTTAGAAATATACACAGTCGTAGTAAAGACAGATGACTTGAAAAAGTATCAAGAGAAGATGTGTTTCATCATGGGGGAAAGCGCCAGCGCAGATGCGTTTTCCTCGGC
>JAIYDG010000710.1 GCA_027487625.1 Bacteroidota bacterium | reverse complement strand
ATTCTTTTGCCTTGAAGGCTTTTGAAGCTCATGCGATAGATTATTTACTCAAACCAATCAGCTTGCAAAGGTTTGATGCTGCAATTAAAAAATTCAAACTCATGTTACCTGACAATTCACCTAAAATGAAACTTGATGAACTGTTAGAAGAAGCATCGGCACAAAAGGAGAATCACGATAGAATTATAGTAAAACAAGGAACACAGGTTAAAATTATTCCGATTGAACAGGTTATACGTTTAGAGGCATATGATGATTATGTAAAAATCAGGGTTGAGGAACATACTTATGTAAAAAAAAGTACTTTGTCACATTATGAGAAATTGCTTCCTGAAAATAAATTTATAAGAGTTCATCGTTCACATATGTTGAACCTAAGTTTCTTAAACGGTTTTGATGGACATGATTATTGCTTGTTAAAAAACGGAGAAAAAATCCCTATAAGTAAAACAGGATATCAGAAATTAAAAGTGATATTGGGAATATAAAAAAAAGCGGCCTTGGCCGCTTTTCTATTTTTTAAAAATCTCCGATATTATACATGAGACCTAAACCAAATACGGCATTCGATCCACTTAGTCCTTTTAAGTATGAAACTTTTACTCCATAACTTTGCTCTCTAAACATGAATTTCACGCCACCATCAACATAAATTCCAGCTGTAGATGAAGTTCCGCCACCCCAAGTACTTTCGTATGCCATATAATTATAGCCAAAGCCACCACCTACGAATCCTCCAAAATCTGAAGAAGCATCGCTATTAGCTGCATGACCAAAATTTAGTTCGCAAGTAAGTGGAATATCAAGTAAGGCAGTGCCTCCAGTTCTTGAATTTAGTGAAAATCCACCACCTAAATGAGAACCAATTGATAAGTTTAAGTCGTTACCTAATTCAAGAAAATTTAATCTAGGAGAATAGTTAATTCCATATCCGCTACCTGCTTCAGTGGTATTGCTAAATGAATAAGCTGTCAAACCTACTGAATGCATAAATTCAACCTGGGCGTTTGTATGTTTTAAACATACAGTTAGTAATACAACGATTGCTAGTTTAATTGTTTTTTTCATAGCTAATTTAAATTTTAAATAATTGTTTGAATTGATTTTTTGTTTTTAATCTTTATAAATTTTAAAGGATTTTAGTCTAATATTTTGAAGCGTTTATTATTTTTAGTACAAGTTATTTTTGAATGAAAATAGTATTTGAACAATAAAATGATTGTTTCTTTAAATCCAGCCTAATAATAGTTTAAAGAGTTTTTTGGATTTGAATGAATGAGTGTGAGTGGTAACTGGTTTGAATAGATTTGATGATCTTAGAATATTCCTAAATTATACATCAATCCTAAGCCATAGATTTTATCTTCACTATCAGAACCTTGTAGGTATGAAAATCTCACACCAAAACTACTATCCTTGAAATAGAATTTTACGCCCCCATTGATATAAAGACCTTCTACACTATTTTCATCAAACGAGCCATCAGCTCTATTATAGAACATCATATTGTTTCCAAATCCTGCACCAAAAAATCCTCCGTAATCCAATGCCGATTCATTAGTAGCAGCATGGCCAAAATTAACTTCACCAAGTGCTGGGATATCTAATAATAAATTGGTTCCATTTGAGCTTGAATTTTTAGCAAATCCAACCGAAAAATGTGTACCGGCCGAAATGTTAACTTCATCAGAAATAGTTAACAAATTTAACCTTGATGAAATTGTAGCGGTATGTCCAAGTCCTGAATAAGCCGAATTCGAAATAGCAAAAGAGGTGATTCCTATTGAATTGTAATGCAAGATTTGGGCAGCAGATTGTTTCAAACCAATGGTAAGCAACAAAAGAATTGCTAGGGTTAGATATTTTTTCATGGCTATTATAAAAATGCAAAATATTAAATTTTGGGTAAAATTTAAATGTTTTTGATTTTGGTTAAAAAAATATACGAATATCCAGATGTTTGACAATAATTTATATTAGTAAAACTCTAAAAGTTTTGAAATTGAATTATGAATTGAATTAAGGCAATATGAGTTAAAAATAGAATCCTGTTTATTATGAAATTTCCTAAAATCCTATAGGGATGACATTATAGTAGTAAACAAAAATGAATGAATATACCTGACCCAAAAACGGACGCGAACCAAAGTTTCGCGTCTGTTTTTGGGTGAAGTTGATTTGTTAAATTTACTGGTAAAGAGAAGGATATTCATAAAAACATATAAGGAAAAACCTTGGTTATAGTTTTAAAAAATTAACAATAAAGCATCAGCTTTCAAAATAATTTTTCAATTGGTAAACTTGCGGATAGTGGCTTAGTTACTTATCAAACTTGAGCGATTAAATAATTGATTCTCCTAGATTTTCTTTGAATAAAATACAAAAGTTTTCTTTAACCTGTTTGCCATTATCATCCTCATAATAACCACTAAGAAATAACTTTTTAAAACCAGAATATTGATTTATGTAATTTATTAATTCTGAATTTTTGAAATTACTTGTTTCAGAGAAGTTCTCATACTTATGTGGAAATGAATTTATTGGATTTGGAGAATGTATGATGATGCAATCATCTTTGCTATTATTTTCATTAAGCCATATCCAGATTTGAAATTTAGTTGTATTACTGCTTGCTTGATCTGCTATTTGGTCGAAGTTTCTAAATAAACAATCCAAATGTGGTTTTCTTTTGTTGATACCTCGAAATCCATAATAGTCAATCCATATTTTATCATAAGAAAAATAGCTATCCTTCATCCAATTTTCTTGAATTTTTAACTGCCTTGTTTCCAAAGACCGGTAATATCTTTTTAATCCACGTTTATTTTTCATTTAGATTCCTAGCTTTGTAATTAGAAAAATTAAAAAATTAGTTCATTTGAATTTACCAGCTTAAACACTTAAACATTTTCTGATTTTTTTATTACTAATATAAGTTTCCTTAAAAGTTTCAGTATTGCAATTGAGTTATTTTGCCCTTCTATTATAATTATCTATGTAATCATAAATTGCCAATACTTCTTGTTGTGATAAATCAAATTTAGGTTGCACAGATTGATTGTATTCGTTAAAGACTTTGATGGCTTCCTTATCACCACTTCTTATAAATGATTCGGCATTGGTGGTCCATTTATATAACCAGATTTTTGAATGATTTTTTGTTGAATATTCCAAGCCAGGTCCAACCACTAAATTATTGTTTGGCTCGTGACAAGATGAACAATTTCGAAAAAATAATTTTTCACCATTTAAGTTATCCTTACAACATGGAAATGCAATATTCCAAAGCCGATTGAGGAATTCACTTTCTTTCTTCAATTCCTTTTGACGCTTATTTTCCTTGAATAATTTCAACATGAATTCTAAATCTTTATTGATATCATTTTCATTGTTAAGCGATTCGTATTTTCTAATAACTTCTCTAACTTTATCCATGTTTGTAGCTTCTAAAATTAGATTAGCTTTTAACATCTGACTAAGTTCAAACTCCTGAATCGCGATAGCTGGAACTTCCCCTTTATAGCCAATTGAAATCAGTATAGCCTTTCCATTCTTTGGCATGAGCATTTGTTTTTCCTGCTCATTACCAACATAAAATTCTACATTATCAGTGCTATTGAGTCGATATAAACTTTTTAATGAACTGAAAATGATATAGGAATAAACCCTGTCAAACTCTTTTCCATTTTTTACAAAAATTCCTTCAGTTGATTTTGGGCCCCAACTTTTTACTTCTATCCCTATATCAATATTTATCCAGCCTGTTTTATTCCAAGTGAAACCGTAAGTTTCCATCCTGTATTTCTCTCTTTTAAATAGATGCTTTTTATATTCATCAACTACTTCTTTTGCAGCTTCATTTTTTTTCCTTAGTTCTTTAATCAACTTTTCTTTTTCATTCAATAAGTCGGATTTTACTTTAGCCAATTGTTTTTCATAGAATCCTTTTAAAATTTGAGCATACTTATTAGCTTCTTTTACCTTTGTTAATCGCTGCTCTGAGAAGTTTATAAAGGTTTGACTATATTGATTTTCTCCAAGTAGGTCTGCAGCTAATTTGTCTACTTCATAAAGATTTTTATCAAGGTTCCTGATATAAGTTTCTAATACTGAATTGTTGCAAGTTTTAAAGATTACTTTTAGTCTTGCTTCAAATTCTCTTGTTGCAATAAATGTGTTTTGGTATTTATCAGATTTGATGACTTTTATAATTGCAGGATCTATTCCACAATTTGATTTTGTTTTGGGGCTTTCATTTGGTTTTTCTTTCTTATCATTTGAAGATTCATGAAAAGAATCAGTTGGGTTTGATTTGTTTTCACCATCTTCACTTCTGTTTTCATAAGGTTCGTTGGAATTTGTTTCAACAAAATTGTTTGTTAAAAAGCTACCATCCGTTAAAGAAAGTTGATAATACAAGCTGTCTGTTAATCCTTGAGTTGCGCTTTCATAGCTTTTATAAGGCATGCCTTTTTCAACTTCTAATTGAAAACCTTCAGGCAAAAAATCAAGATTGTTGAGGTCAATCGTGACAAGGAAATTATCAAGTTCTTTTGGCTCAATCCAATTCATGTTTCCCTTTTCATCCCTCATACCATGATAGGCCATCATTCCTGCTTTTTTATTTGACGTTGGAATATCAATATGAATTGGATTGTCTTCATTGATGCTAAGTTGTTCTCCTTTTGAAGTAGCATTAAAATAAATCATTCCATCGGTTTCTAGTGGATTTCCATCAGAGCTAGTAGTTAAATTAGAAAGTAACATATCCTCTAAAGATAGTGCTTCAGCGAGTTCAATTTTTACATTGTCCTCTACGATTTCTCCTTTAGAATTAATAAAACAGGCTTTGGGACAAACTATTATTGTTCCGTTTTTTCCTTCAATTACATTGTCTTGATTGGCCTTAATGTCAAATGTCTGACTTTGAACTATTGAATTTTTATAGGGGTCGTTAGGGTGTAATTTAACTGTATTGGAAATATTGCTTTTGTTACATTGAATTAGTAATGTCGAAAAAAGGGCGATAAATATTATTCTAAAAATTTTGTAGTTCATGCGCGTAGTTTTAGGATAGAAACCATGTAGATGAAAGGATTGAACATTTTTTGTTATCGTGTGCCATACCATAATCGCCAAAAAGGACGAACAATTTCTTTTAATTTATCAAAATCACCAGATTGACCGAAATCCTCTGTATTACAGTTTGTGCCTGTTATAGTACTTTGTTTACAACCGAAACAAATTTTAGCAATTCCTGAAATTTGTCCATTTTTACGAAATACGAATATATCTCTATACAAGGGAATGCATGAATATGCGAAAGAGCTATCATGTTTTCTTTCACAGAATATTTCTCTCATTTGTTGATGAGTAGAATCAGGCATAATTAGTTTTTTGAAGCCTAATTTTTCAAGTGGATTTACAATAATCGAATCTTGTAAAGAGGTTAAATACCCCAAAGTTAAAACGTTTTCAAACAAGGTATCCTGAGGAATTCTGTTTTCTTTTAATGCAATAGTCATTAAGGTATCACTTAATACATTTATAGTATAAAATTCAATTTCATCAAACTCAAAATAGGGTCTACAAATACTATCATTTACAATACTATCCTGCAATATAACTTGGTTATTATTTGGCAAATAGTTACAAGCGAAAAACATCGAACTTATCAATATGCTAAAAATAAATGTTTGTATGAATTTCATGGCTGAATATTAGCTGCTTAATTGGTAAGAAATTTAACTCGAAAATAACTTAGAAATATCGTTTTATAAGTACTTAAGTCTAATAAGTATTGAAGAATTATAGGTCCTTTGCCTATATGTTGTTTAGAAAAATCCACTTTAATTTTTCGGAATAAAACATGAATACAAGGCAAAGAGTCCAAATGAAATGATGATTAAGCCTGAAAATCGATGAATCCAAATGAGTTTATCTGGAGTAATTTTAGCTTGAAAATAGCTTACAATAGAGCTTAGTATTAACCACCACAAAGCTGAACCCAAAAATATACCTAATACGAGTGTCATTGATGATGCATAATCTGTTTTTGTTGTTCCCAAGCCCAGACTTGCAAATATGGCCAGGAATGAAATTATGGTTGCTGGACTAGTAATTGTTAAGAAGAAAGTTGAAATAAAGTTACTAAATAGTCCTTTGCTATCAACATTTGCAGCTTTTGATGCTGGCTTAGAGATAAAGGATTTTACACCTAAATAAAGTAGAAATGAACCACCAATTAACTTAATCCAAAATTCTTGTGTTAATAGAAATGAAGAAATTGCTGTTAATCCGAAACCAGCAATCATGCCATAAACTGAATCAGCTAAAGCAGCGCCCATTCCGGTAGCAAAGCCTGCACTTCGTCCTTCAGTTAATGTTCGTTTAATAGTCAGTACACCAATTGGACCAACTGGTGCTGCAATAGAAAATCCAATAATTAATCCTTTTATTAAATATGCTGTTGTCATGTGATTTATACCGCATTTTAGTATACTTAGTTTTAAATTGCACTAAGTTTATAGAAATGTCGAAAATCAAAATTGCTATTTTAAATTTAATTAAACAGAATAATTAGTTACTTGAATCAAATTTACTAGAAGTGTATTTTACACCTTTTTGTGTAAACCTATTTTAGGACAAGTCAGCAATTAGCCCTAAAGGGGCGACATAATCTAGGATAGGGCATCGCCCTATCCTAATTAAAACCGACAATGCCCTTAGCCCTGAAAGAGCGTCATACCTTATGAAAGGGCGCCATCCATATCACTTAATCCCAAACATACCTCTCATCGTATTCAACTTGGTACCTCTCTAAAAAATCACGGTGTTCATCCTGAAAAGTTTTCTTTTTATCATGGTGTTCATGCTGATTGGAGATATAATCGATCACTTTATTAACTTCTCTTGGATTTACAGAAAATGCTCCATACCCATCTTGCCAATAAAAGTTTTGGTAAGAGGCAGCTTTTGTTTTTATCCATTTTGATGAATGCGATTTTACTTCCTCAAGCAAATCATGAGTGTTATCTTTTTTGATAACAAACAAAGTATATGAATGTGGTCGGTATAGCCACCGACTTTAATTACTGTGCATTCTAATCTATTACAGATGCCTCCCAGGTAGGCATGAAGTTCTGCTTCCACTGAATCATCTATCAGTGGTTGACGGTTTTTCGTGCTGAACACGATGTGTATGTAGTTTTTTACTAGTGATTGTCCCATTTATATCATCATACGCTGATGGGCTGCACCCATCATACGCTAATGGGCTGCACCCATCATACTTCGATGGGCTGCACCCATCATACTTCGATGGGCTGCACCCATCATACGCTCATGGGCTTCACCCATCATACATCGATGGGCTGCACTCATCATACTTCGATGGGCTGCACCCATCATACATCGATGGGCTGCACCCATCGTTCATCGATGGCTTCACCCATCGTTAAAATATCACGCCCCTTCAGGGCTAGTTTTATTGCGAGGGATGCATTTGATTCCATACAATTGATTTACCGCTAATTTAAATGAATGCAATTGTTCATAGCAAGGGAATTGTACTAAAACACCATCTGGACCACAGATTAAGTTGATTTTTGTGATTTTTTTGATTTCATTCATTTCATAATCAAGCTTTAATAAGATAGTAGTGTTTCTTTTGAATTCTTATTTGACATAGAAAATTTCCATGTTGTATTTCAATATAACCACTAAAAAATACTTTAATTTAAGGAATTCCTAAATTCTTAAACCTCTCAAGAAAATCCATTTAATTATTTAATCAGCTTAATCACACTTCATAATTTTGCGTGATTGTTTGTTGTCTTTACTCGATTTTTACTTCAATTTCAGCTTCTATTTCGCCACAATTCTTTGTCACTTTTAAGGTAATGGATTTGTCTGTCTTACCTGATTTAATTTCTTTAACAACTACTTCGTCTGAAAAGACTTTCTTTATACCTAGTTCTGTAATTTTATATATTTCAAACAATGTAGAGCAGTCAGGATATTGGAAGTCCCAGATAAACATGATTTTTTCCTTTTTCTTATATTCAATCAAATAAATTAAATCGGAATGAATCAAGTTCTCAAAATCAATTTTTGTTTTTGGGTCAATTTTAGCTCCTGCAACATTTTTCAATTCTATTATTTTGTGTTCGTCTTTGAATTTTATTATTGTAAAAATCTGCGGGTCTCCAACCAAATCTTCTAAATTTTCAAGTAATAAAGTATCATTTGTTTCTCTGTTTTTAGAGGATAAAATATGTTGTTCAATTTGCCTGGTTTCAGTAGTGTTCATTTCTGAATATTCTGAAAAATCTCCAATAGTAATTAATTCCCTTTCATCAGAATGAGTCTGCTTTTGATTCGATTTTTCATTCATAACACAACCAGTTATAAATGTGAAGATGAATGCAAGTTTTAGGATGAATTTTATAGATGACAACATGGAATTTATCTCAATTAACAATTTTAAAATATAAACTCATACTTTTTTGATGCAATACTAATAAATCAAGGGTTTAAAAATGTAAATCTTCATTGGTTTGCAATTTTGATTTGTTACTTTAATTATCTGATAATTTCTCTTGTTATAACGGTTTTCCAACTTCTATTGTCTGACTTAAAACAATAGCTTAATTTATAATCACAGAAACAATCGCAGGGGAAATTGTATTTAATATAATTCAGATATAAAGTATCATTATTTAATTCAATTCCGCCTAAGAAATTATAACAACATTCAGATATGATTTCAAAAGTGTAAATAATAGAATCTTTAACTATAGACTTGTTTACTTTATATGCGGAGTTTGTGCCAAATTTTTCAATTTTCTTTTGGTCCAAAAATATCCCATGTAGATCATCGCATAATTCTATGGAATTGAAAACAACACCCATTTCAATGTTTCTTTTTGCCATTTTCAAGGAGTCCAATTTTATTAGGCTTTTATAACTTTCATAGATATTATTGGTATTTTCTGTGTCTGTATTTTGTTGATTTATTGCACTTTTATAATCACCACAACCAATTAATAAAAATAAAAGTATGCCATAAAGTGTTTTCATGATGTTTAAATAAGCTTGTTTTAGTCGAAAAGACCAAAGGTGTTTTTTAAAGTTTTATAGCATATAATTCCACTTTTTCAGTAAATATTTAAATTGACTAATTCTTAAGTTTATGCATCTTTTAATGCTTTTTCTCTTTATCTATTCTTCTTCCTTTTTTTTGTTTCTCTTTTTTTGAGCCTCGTTGATTTTGTTAATTACATCTTTCGATATCACTGTTAGTTGGTCAGTTTCGATATTCCACATTTTTAGGTATTAATTGTTAATATTCAATCTTTAAAGTTTTTCCCTCTAAAAATTTCCCAGGTGATAGTTTTATACTAAGCTTTTGAGTTTCCGACATTCCGATAGTTTCACCATCTTTTAGATTCACATCATTTTCTAGAACATAACTTGTTAAATTGTACATCATTTCTATTAGCTCGTCGAGGTTGTGACTTGATTCTATAATTTCCATTTCGGTTTTTCTGAAATCTTTTAGGCCATAAGTATAGACTGAATTTTTGTTAGCTTCTTTTCTTATTCCAAAATAGATTAAGTTGTTGATGGGTAAATCGTTTTCCGAAAAATCATCTAAATTTCTTTGATAAAACTCTTTACTTAAAAGTAAAGATCTTCCACCAATATAAACCCCAATTGATTTACTATTATTTAAGATTGAGGATATGATTTTGTTAAACAGTAAATTCTCCTTGATAAGATCAGTTCCTCCGTTTAAAATGGAGACAATAACATGTCCTTTGTGCTTAGCAGATTCTGTTTTCCCATTCTCCCAATAATAGTTATATGAAGAAGCTTCTTCTACCTCCTTACCTGGAATTGGCATATTCATACTACTAATTCCTACTTGATATTTGTCAATTGTCAAAACTGAAACATCATTGCTGATTTCGGAATCTCCAATTTTTAATTTCCATTTGTTTTTTAATTCAGAAACTATTGCCGTTATATCCATTGATTTTGAGTCTTCAAGCAAAACCATACCTAGAATAATTTCATTTTTTTTTGGATCTTCATTTTTATCCTTCCTGAAGAAGCTAAATAGTCCCATAATTACAATTAGTATTAAAAATATTATTAGTTTCTTATTCATATTTATCAGGATGTTTTTAATCAAGGTCTTAATTTATTTCTTCCCAAACAATAAATAAATTTAAAAAATT
>JAIYDG010000709.1 GCA_027487625.1 Bacteroidota bacterium | reverse complement strand
GATGAAATCCATGAGGAGTGTTTCAGCTACAGCCGCAAAAAGAAAGAGCTTTACATTCAAATGCGCTTGCCCTTCACTGAGGTCAAAAATGCCACTGTACCTGAAACCTTACAAATGATGGCTGCGAAATACTTGCAAACCATGGAGGATTGGCTGCCGAAGAAAAAGATTCCTCATTTTGATGGGGTAAGGTTTGTGGAGGATGTGAAGAAGTTGTTTGAAGAGGAGGAGTGGCTGAAGGTGGGGGAGTTGGTTTGAGGAATTATCGAAAGTATCATCTCGTGAGAGTTCGCAGCATTTCATCAATTTTTTCCCTTAAAATTATTGCTGGTTCATCGCCTTCACTTTTCATCTTAAGCATTCCACAAATATCCTCATTGGTCAAAATTATAATCAATTTTCCTGCTTCTTTTAATGCTCCTTTTGCTGCCTTAATTGCATTAGCATCTGCACCTTTTCTTGTTATCATAAAACTAACAGAACGCAAAGCTGTCAAAAAAAGATACTTTTCGGTTGTATAGATTTGTCCTTGTTTGATTTCTTCAGTATAATTTTTAAACTCAAATAACACATATCTTGTATGAAAATCATGTGCAAGCTCTGTCCAGAATGTGTTGTGATGGGAAGAAATAATCCGGCATAACAAGTCGAAGCGATGCAAACCGTCTTCTGTTGTAGGTTGCTCTTCCCACAAGGTTAAATCCGTATTGTTATCGAACAAGTATTTCAAAATTTCGGTGCACTTACGTTCATAATTAGTTGCGTCTTTTGTTCCTGGCTGCAAAGAATTTAGTTCTCTACATAGTTTTTCACCTTCATTATCAATCTGTTTTTGTTTAATGGGCGCTGATAAATTTTTTAGAGAAGGAATTATTTCCGATTTGAACTTATCATCAATAAGGATTAAATCATCTAATTGCTCGTTGAACGCTCTTGTTAAAATACTTTCGAGCTCATAGTAAAGGATAGAGAAGTCGAAAGCTAATGCAAATAATGTTTTTGCATCCCAAACAACTACACCACTTTCCTTTAAAATTTCTGCCTTTAAACTAGGTGTTACATAGCTTGAAATCACTAAAACCAACTTAGTATAATCATCATCTTTTTGTGCTAACAGTCTGCGATATGCTTGTCTTAGCAAATCGAGTTTTGGCAATTTTCTTTTATAAAGTTTCACTTCAACATAAGTGGCTGTATTCCCTATTTTTGCTAAAAAGTCGTAGCCTTCATTTTGGAGCATATTTTCTACCTTAAAACCATTCCGCTCGAGAATTTTCTTAACCAGCATCTCAAAATCCTCATAAAGTGAGGAGTCATCAAAATTTCTTATTCTTTTTTCCATAAAACCGCCTGTCTTTTAAAATATCCACTAATACTAGTAATCATCCAACACCCTGCTAAAACTATATTTAATTGCACGGCGCTTAAAGTTACTAAAATCGTATCAAACAAAAAATCACTATCACTCTACATTACAGCAAGTCTGAAATTCAAAAACATCTTCTTATCCTTGATTTTTACCTCAACTTCCACTATTTTGCAGAAAAAATTCAAAATAATACATGTTGCTTGAGTTTTCAATCACCAACTATCGGTCAATCGGGGAAACACAGACCATCAGTCTTGTGCCTGCCCCGAAGCAAAAAGACCATTTGCAGAACATCTTTACTCAGGGTCGTTACCAAGCCCTGAATGCCATTTCGCTGTACGGGCCCAATGGCAGTGGGAAGTCCAATATCTTGCGGGCCATGAGTCTGCTGGACAGGTTGGTGCATACTTCGGCCCGCACGGCCTCGACCAGTCGTTTGCCTTACGATCCATTTTTATTGCGGGAAGGCTGGGAAGAAAAACCCACCCGTTTTGAAATCACCTTTGTTATCGAGGAAAGCCGCTACCGCTATGGGTTGGCCTTTAATGCAAGCCAGGTTGTGGAAGAGTGGTTGTTTCGCAAGTCGGCGGGCCGCGAGGTGAACCTGTTTGAACGGGAGGGCGAGGTCATCGATGTCAGTTCCGGAATGAATGGTTCCAAGCGGATTATTGATGCGGCCATTGAAGCTACCCGCCCCAATGCGCTGTTCCTTTCTACCTGTGATATTTTAAATGTGGAAGAAGCCAAAAGTATCATGCAGTGGTTTCAGCATTTCAGCATGGTGGACGGGCTGAACACCGAATTTGAAGAAATTCAAACCGTTGAACTTTGGCAAGACAAAGAGTTTAGAGAAAAAATAAAAACCTACCTGGCCTCCTTGAGCCTCAATATTGTGGACGTAGACATCAGCACCAAGGAGTTTGAAGAATCCGAGCTGCCGGATGAGTTGCCCCGACGAATCAAATCCCAATTGGCAAAATCGCTCAAAGGTCAACAGAGTTATACCGTATTTGCCAAACACCGCATGTACGACGCCAATGCTTTACCTCTGGACAAAACCCATACCTGGCCATGGGAAGAACGGGAGTCTTCGGGTGCCAAAAAGGCGTTTCAATTGAGCGGCCCCATCCTGTGGACTTTGGCCAATGGAGGAGTGCTAATCATTGATGAAATTGAGGCACAATTGCATCCCATCATGACTTTGAATACCATTGATGCATTTTTAGACAAAAAAAGCAATCCCCACAATGCCCAATTGATTTTTGCCACACATGATACCAACCTGCTCAGCTACTCCAACCTGAGAAGGGATCAAATTTGTTTTGCGGAAAAAAACCAGTGGGAGAGTACCGAAGTTTATGCCCTCTCCGATTTTGTTTATTTCGGCGAAAAAAACGGCACCTTTAAATCGGAAAAAGAGCGCCCGGATACGGATAAAGAAAAGCGCTATTTCGAAGGCAGGTATGGTGCGATTCCAGGTTTAGGTGATTTCCAAAAATACATCCGTAAGGTTCAATAGTCCAACAAAAAGACACAAAGTTCTGTCAATTACCATGAATTTTAAATTAATTGCACTAACAATGAATAATGTGCGACTTCTCCGAAGTCGTAAAAAAACCATTGCAACATTTTCTACAAATGTACGACTTCTCCGAAGTCGATCTTATGACCTCGGAGAGGTCACACATTTGTAGTAGTAGAAAATGGTTATTGTTATGATTTTACGACTTCGTAGAAGTCGCACATTTTGCACGGTTATTTCAAAATTCACGGTAATCAAAAAAATTGCACTTTGAGCCTTTGTGGCAAAAAATAAAAATGTCCACTAGTGTAATCTAAGACAATCACCTCCCCTTTTTTTCAAAACATTTCCCCAAACTTCCCGTACCTTCCCCCCAAGATCACAAGCACCACACCATGAAGCGATTGGCCCTCCTCCTCCTTGCCATTGCCCTGGCTTCGCCCCATTCCGGCCTCGCCCAACGCATTCTCAACGGCAGCTTTGAAGGCGCAGGCAACACCTGTGGGTACAACCTCAGCAATTCCGCATTTACCTCTCGCATGCCCAATGTGGTGGGATTTGGCGAAAAAAACGAGCTAGACATTCTCAATGCAAGTTGCAACTATGGGCCAGCATACCGGGGAAATACCTTTGTGGCCCTCACCGCGATTGCCGGGATTACCGATGCACT
>JAIYDG010000085.1 GCA_027487625.1 Bacteroidota bacterium | reverse complement strand
ACGTATAATGCGAGACGAATGAAATTTGATGTCGTTTGGTTGCTTTTAGTTTTATTAAAATAAAATGCATAAGAAAAACTTTAATTATACGATTAAATTATGTAATTTTCTTGAAAAGTTTTGTGATTAAAAATAAATTGTTCCGAAAAATGTATAAAGAATTCAAAGGGGCAAATGTCAAGTCGTTAAAAATACTCGTATTTCTTACACACCCAATGTAAAAGAAAAAGAAAAAAGGCAAAAAAATGTCTAAATAAAATTATGGCAGTTGGATTTCTTTATCTATTTGTATTTTGTTGCATTTTTAGATTTACACTATAATTAGTCGTAATTTTGTAATCTCAAAAAACATACGAAACTTTCAATTAAGAAAAATGTAATTTACGGTTGTGACATTAACAAGAACAAAAAATGAAGATTAAAAGCATGCTGAGTCATCAAACGTCGTTAGGAAAAAGAGACTTTATTTGGTTTTGTTATTGTTGTTGTTGTTTTTTATAACAATACTTTTATTTTCAAAGATACAAGTTTAGTCAAGTACAAAAATGTAAATATTAAAGATAATAATTAGTGTAGCGGTTAACTTGGTTGTCGTTCATCTTTTGACAAGGCAAGTCAAGTAGTCAATATACGACTTGTTTGAGGAAGTTAAAAACAAAGTCATAGTTGCTGAGGTTTGATTTTATTAAATTATGCGTGTACTAAATTATGTTTTTATTGTTTTTAGAGTATAAAAGGTAAGGTGTGTACAAAAGATGTAAAAGTTTCAAGATGTTGTTTGCCAATAACATTGTTGCTCTTCAAAGAGAAATCGAGCAAGACAGAAACCAGGTTCGACAACTGGAACAGCAGCGAGAGGATCTTAAGCGAACTCAAATGGCAAAGAGTGATAGGAAAAGCCAAAGAATGAGGGAACTTGCGGATCATCCTGATGCAGTCAACTTGATGAGACAACTAGAGAGAGAGATGCAAATCGACGTTGGATTCTTTTTGAACCGGCTCACGGAAATGAACAGAGAGATTCGCAATCTGGAGCAAAGAATTAATGAAAAGAATGAAGAATGTCAAAGGCTCATGCGTCAGTAACAAAAATTTGTGTCATTTGTGTGTGTGTGTGTGTTTAGGGTAACGTTTGTCTTTATTTGTTTTTAAGGTCGATAGTTCATTTTTAAAAATACAAATTTAAGGTGTAAGTGCTTTTTGTTTTATTGTGTAAGCAATTTTATTGTACGGCCATTTCGATTGCTTTCTTTATTCATACCATTAGAAACATACGGGATGTTCCATCATTGTCAATGACCCCCAAGAGAAGTTTCTCGTTAGGAAAATTGCAATTTGGGACAAAAATTCCATTATGAATGTGTGACCGAGTTGCTTTCTCTATTGAAAAAATAAATTACACTGTTGTAAGTTATTTTCTTCTTATTGAAACTAAAAGAATAGTAATAACGTAATGAAAAAAAAATTAATAGACTGATTGTGAACTAGTTATTAAACAGTTATTTAGGTATTTTTTTTAAGTTTTTTAATATTGACATAAACAAAGGTATTTTTATTACAGTGTCAATTTGTGTCTCTAAAAATGTCATTTGGAAAAGCTAGCAAAGATTAAAAGTATGCTATATTGAGGGGGAGTAGTGAAATCCCAAAAAACCATTCGTCCAGCATCCCCAAAAGTTTGTCATTTGCAGATTTGCACTTGTCGTGTAAAGTCAAAACCTCTGGGTAAGTCTTTGTATTTTTTTACACTTGAACATTTTGCGATATTATTTAAAAACTCGGATGCAAAGTGTCGATATCTCAAACGTGTATTGTATTTTTAGTCTAGCATCAACGACGCATTCAACAGCTTTTTTCGTACACCGTCGCCTGCTCCGTCGATAAAAGGTAATGCTATATTTTATTAACGTCTTCATTATTTTTAAAATACTATAATTATTTTTAAGACATGTACATGTAACGTACCATTTGTTTATTTTAGTTGCACAAGTTAAACGCATATTCAATTTTTTAGATTTATATCGTTTATAAGATTGACTCTTGTGTGTTTGTTTGCCCATGCAGTAAAAGAAACAATACTATATTTTGTTATAATATTGTTAATTTCTGGTTCCGACAAAATTAACAAAAATGGGTCTATTTTTCTTATACTATGTTAACCATCTTAAACATTAAATATTACACCCTTTGTCTACAACCATTGTGTTTTATTTTATAGGATTGACTCTTGTGCTGCTCTGCGCTTTGCTCCAGTGACATACTTTTGGACAGAATCAAGGTCGAGCGTACAGTGACAGACTCAGCGCAAAGTAAGATTATGATTTCTTATCAAACAAAAAGACTAGAAAAAAGAGTGCTCAAAATTTTAAAATTTTACGAATGTCAGAGATTAAAATGTTGTCAGAATTACGATGTTGACGGATTAAAAAAATTAATTATTAGAATACAAAGAGAGTGTGCCATGATGGAAAAACAGTTGCAAGGCTATGCCCTTTCTAATGTGCTAGATTTTTTTCAACTACATTGTCAAATTGAAGCAATGAGAATTAAAAGGCATTTGAAACACATGTTGCCCCTCATTAACCTGCTCTGTAAATTACCAACATGAACAAATGAATTTTGTTTGATTTATTGCCGAAAAATTAAAAAAATTAAAAAATGTAGAAAAGTTTTGATTTGCCGTGAGATCTTTGTCTTAGAGCCCCGCATCTGCTTCATTGCTGAAAAAAATAGATACATTTTAAAATTGTGCTTGCTTTATATGATGGTGTCAATTTAATTTCAATCGTTGAAAAATATAACAAAATAAATACTATTGGTTTTGTAATTTGGACGTTTACATTTTTAAAAAATTGAAAAGGCTTACACTCAAGTCAATTTCAAAAAAGGGGTCTTGACGGCTGAAAAAAATAAAGCTTTTTTAAGCACGTCTTTTAAAGAGAAAAGGCATCAAAGTGTTTTTAAGCTTTTTGATGAAACGACTAGTGTTTGTAAAATAACTTACTCAACCCCGACGTCCTCGAGTAGAGGAGGAGGGACCCTGTTGTAGGCAGGTGGAGGGGAAAAGTTGCCCGCTGGCGGCGGCGGCGGCGGCGGAATGGGAGGCCTCAGATTTTGGCTTATGAACCCTCCCAAACTTTGCGGTTGGCGTTGATCTTGTTCCTGTCCTTGTCCTCTACGAGCACGAGGGGGGGCAACGGGCGAACTAAAATAGTTGGCAAAGTTAAAGTGTGTTTTAAATTTAAGGAAACAAAAAGATAAAGAAGTACACAAAAAATGATTGACAAAGATAAATGTAAAAAAGCCCCCTTTTCATTAAATAGGTAATGTAAGAAACAAAAATAGAAAAAAGATTTTTTAAGTGACGACAGTAATAAATGTAAAAACAAGCAGACAAAAACGGTTACACGTGTTACGTACTTTATAGTATTCAAATATTACGCAAATTATTTCTTACTTGTCGCAATTTTCGTTTCCAAGAAGAGGTCTTTAAAAAATTGGAATAAATTTATAAGTACATAGTACTGGTAAAAAGATTGGTCTTAATCATAGTGCTTTTAAAAGTTTACCTGTGATCTTCGGTTTGACGGCCGAGACAACCGCAATTGCAGAAATCAAAAACTGCGTTTCTCCAGTTTCTCCGAGGAATGAGTTCTTCGTAGGCGGGAGGCTGTTGTTGTTGTTGTTGTTGTTCTTGTTGTCGGGCCCGGACAATGGGACGTCTTGCACGGTCGTTGTCGATAGTTTCGTCGGGAGTTTGTTGGCGCTCAGAGTACTTTGACCTTAGCCAACAAAAGGTCCCTCCCGCGGCAAAGAGTTGAATCGTACCGAAAACCACCAAGCCGATTCCGAAAAAAAACAGCTCTGGCGGCCACAAGTAATACTCTTTGTCCTTTATTATTCAATTTTTAAATAAAATGTTGACATGTCAAAACGTAAATTAAATTTTAATATGTTTTAAAGTTTTTACATGTTTTGTTATAAATTTGACATGCATCATTTTAATTGAAATTACCGTGGGATAGCCGGGTGCATAGACAAGAACTTCTCGGTAGTTGCCACAAATGTCGACAACAACCACGCAGTTTTCAGAGTACTCCTTAGATTGACACACCTGTAATGTAATCTACAATACAATTTTTATTTTTACTTTGTTTTTACACTATAGAAAAGATCAAGATTAAAAATCTATTCTTGTTTTTAAGTTTTTAAGTTAAAAAGCAACATTAAAATTGAGTAAAATTCAAACCGTTTCTAAAATTGAGCGGGATTTAAACCCATCTGAAATTGAGCGGGATTTAAACCACTTTGAAACCTTTTTTTAAATTTGAGCGGGATTTAAACCTTTTAAAATTGAGCGGGATTTAAACCACTTTGAAACCTTTTTTTAAATTTAAACGGGATTCAAACCATTTTGAAATCTTTTTTTAAATTTAAACAAGATTTAAACCACTTTGAAATCTTTTTTTAAATTTAAGCGGGATTAAACCACTTTAAAATCTTTTTTTTTTTTTTTTCGGGATTCAAACCACTTTGAAATTTGAGCGGGATTTAAACCTTTTTAAAACTTGAGCGGGATTTAAACCACTTAAAATTGAGCAAAATTTTAACCTCTTAAAAATTGAGCGAAATTTAAACTTTTTTAAAATTGAGCGAGATTTAATATTTAACATAGAAAAATATTACTTACGTGGTCGTAATAAGGATGAATTCGGTTGAGGCAGCTTTGATATTGTTGGGGGTAGAACCGAAAGCAGATGGCATTCTTACATGCCATCATGCAATCGTCCTCAATATCAATGGCCATGGCCAAAGTAAAGAAAAGAAAAAGGCTAGCAATCTTCATAACGTTCCGTTGTATAAGCTGTAAAATAAACTGATAATTTTGCAAGTTCCACCCCTCGCTATTTATAAGAGATCAAAAGTTAAAGTTAATTTTACCAATAAAAAAACGCAATAATAAAACATGCTAATTAAAATAACTTACATTACCTTTTATACGTTTTTAATTGTAATATATGCAATTAAAAAGTACTTTTTAAATAAACTTTTTTAATTGTAATAATTACATTTAAATTGGTAAAATTAACACCCATCTTGTTTTGTTATGATAATAGACGTTGAATGAAATGTGATATTTTCTATTGCCATTAAGCGTACGTCCGAAAGAAATCATTCAATTAAATACTTGCTGTTTTTTATCTTAGACCGTTTAACTGTTTTTTAATATAAAGTAAATACAACAAAATAAATAAAATAAGCTATTTAATTTTTAAAATTTCATGTTATTTACTAATATAGTTACTTAGGAAATTTTATTACTTTTACAGATAAACTCATTTTGATTGAACCAATTATTACACATTTTAATTTAAAACAAGCAAAATGTTTTAAATCCAATATTTATTTTTTATTTTAACCTTAATTTAAAAATAATAATCTTAAAATGTTAATTATGTTATTTTTTGAATGGCTATTTTGTAAAACTCCCCTTATTTTGAGGATGAACTCAATTAAACTTAACTAATTGGTACACGCTTTGAATAAAAACAGGATGTTTCAAATTTTATATTTATTCTTATCAATTTGACCTCAATTTAAAAATAGTAATCATAAAATGTTGGTTATGGTAAAAGTATTAATCAAAATTTAATTTCAAATTATATTTTAAATTTTTGAATTATAAAGTTAAAGGTTAATTGTTTTTATTCATTGGTCTTGTTTACATTTAAAGACTATTCTGAACATTGTGAAGTACAGTTGTAATTGAAAATGGAACATCTTCAGGATCGGAATACCATTTGTAATGCTCGTCCATAAATTTAACCAAATGAGAAATAACATTGTCAATAGCCATAATTTTTTTCTTGTAGGTGGAAAATTCTTTATTTTTAAGTACAGCAGTAAACTCGAGAAAGGCTGAGTTCATTTTGTCGTGCAAATTACTATAAAACCAACTGTTATGCCAGGCGTGAAGGGTTTTCTTAATCATTGTGTACACATTTGTCAAATACTCAATTTTTTCGGCCAAACGGACATTCTTATCATCAAAAATATAAATACCGGGGGCCAATTCGGGTTCTGCTAGTTCGGATAAATAAGTTATAGTATAGTACGGGACAATTGTGCAATTTTCTTTAGTTGATCGACGATCTCGAGGTCTTTTGCGATAAATTTTATTATTGCTAGGGTCGTTATTGTCATTGTT
>JAIYDG010000140.1 GCA_027487625.1 Bacteroidota bacterium | reverse complement strand
TGTGTGATTTCATTACATAGCGATAACTGTCATTCAAAAGTACCTTGTTCCAGGGCTTTGGCATGTTTTTGCATGAGAACAAGTACAGTTTTCCACCTTCAGGAACACTGATGAATTTTGTGCTACCATCTTCTATGCCTTCTCCTAAACGCAAAGCTTCATCAATGACTTTCTGAATTTCTTTGTGTGTTAACTTATCATTTTCGTCATCTAAAATCAATGCTTCTTCAGCTTCGGTACGTTCATTCATTTTGACCCTTTTAGGTCTTTTGTTCTCTACATCATCAGGTGTTAGGACAGCAGTGGAACGCATTGTTCTTATGAAATTGGACAAGGCATTTCTACGTTTCTCAATTTTTCTCTCTTCTCTTTCTTTTAACCTTTCATCGTACTCTGCCTCGGTCACATCATCAACTTCTTCTATTGGATCAACTTTTCCTGGGTGTTCTTTCTCCCTACGACGTTTTTTCTCTTTTGGCTCTAATTCGTCGTCATCTGTGTGTTCTGGTTTCTTTGCTTTCCTTTCCAATTGGTCTACGTCTCCCAGATAGTGGACAACAATTGCTTTATCAGCCTCGCAAGTGAAAATGAACTTCTTGACATCCATAGTCATTTCTTTTTCTCCCTTTTTCCTAGTTCTGTATCTGTATCTGTGATCTTTCTCTTTTCTTACCGGATGTGGCTGCTTTGCATTTTGTCTTGTGAAGAAGTCATCTCTGTCGTTGATTGTTTTAATGTTATCCGAATTGACCGTGAAATCTCTGATGACATATATGTTATTGCTTTCTGGTTGAAAGTAAGACTGTGAATCTCCACTTGATAATGACTCATCATTGACAAATCTTTCAACTTCGGCCCATTCTAATTGGCGAGAAATTTTTGTCTTAATAGGAGTAGCTAATTTGTAACCAAGGTCTTCGAAGTCGGTTGCATATGTAATTTGATTGCGTGATCGTTTCTTACTTTCACCACCAAGTTCCTCATCAACCTCTAAATGTTCTTTGTCATCTGTTTTAAATGTTACCGATTTTTTGGTTTTTTTGGTTGGAGAATCTTTTTTGGAATCATCTGATTTTTTCCCACTTTTATCCTTCATTTTCTTATCAACATCTGATTTGCTTCCACTGTCTGAAGAATCATTTTCAGCTGCTTTAAGTTCTTTCTTACTAGGAGCATAGGACTTATCATTATCTGAATCAGAAGTTAGATCTTTATCACTATCTGATTTATTTGGTTTTGGTGATGTTGAAATGATGCCTTTCACCTTACTTATGACATCAGTCATAAACCTCACAGTTTTTGCAGGCAGTTTCAAACCTTTGTCTGCCTTCCCGCCGGCAACTTTATTTAAATCAACATTTAATTTTTTTGGTTTTGATGTTCCAGCTATAATGTCTTTGGTTGTACGTTTCCTTGCTAATCTTCTCTCTTTCTCGCGTTGTTTAAGGTAAAGATTTTCAGCTTCTTCAGATTCAGATTCATCAGATGTCGGTTTTGGTGGAATAGTTGGCGGTGCGGCAGTGTCAAGGTCTTTGAGTCCATCAGTTTCTGAATTGACATCTTTCACAGGTGATTTGTTGCCTGTTTCACCACTGTTTGATTCGTCATTCTTTTCTTCTCCATTTCCAGTGACGTATGTTGGTGACGCCGACATTTCAGTTCCTTCTTCCTCATTAATCGAGTCTGTTTGATCTGTGTTAGTCACATTTGTTGCTGTATTTTCTTCAACTTTCTCTTTCTCATTGTTCATGTCCTCATCCAAATTGTGTTTTATTTCCAATTTATCATCATTCTCATTTATATCATCATTATCATACACTGAATCAAATGGGATGAAATCAGGTAACTCTTCGGGTTCAAAATCTTCCTTTTTTACGTCAAGGTCTGGAAATAAGTTTGGATCCAATGTAGCAAAAGCAGCCATAAGTTCATTTGTATTTGGAAGATCTTCCAGTGATAACAAATTATCAGGGTCATCATCAGCAGAAACAGGTGGATTAGCTTCTGAAAGCGAAATTACTGTCGGTCCAATCAATTGAGTACGTAGGGCTTTTGGATAGTTGTTTTCAAAGTCTTCATATAGGTCCATTAAGAAAAGCAAACCTTGTTGTGCTTCCAACCTGTAAAATGGTAGTTGAGTTTCTGGTTTGACGTAATCTTCTATAATTTTAATTACAGCTTTTCTAGTCTGTGTTTCATCTCTTAATGTTGGGTTTTTGCGTGCTTTGACAAACTTTTTGTAGCTATCTGGCTTTCCCATTGTAATTGATTTAACTGCTACTTTGTTTTGACAAAATTCGTAGTAGTCAATAAAGTCTGAACTGAACATAGTCTGTTTGAAATACTTGCTTGGAATGTCAGTGTATTCTTGTATACAAGAATTGATCATATTAAAATGAATGAAGTCTCTTGGCAAAAAATTTTGAGCCACATCTCCAATTTCCTTTATAATTTCAGCACCACTGAGTTTTGGTTTTCTGAACTTTGTGACTTGGATATCCTCCAGTTCAGAAAGATGAAAATCCATTAGGTTCATAAGTTCGCCTACATACTTTATCTTTTTTGTTGTATCGCATGATGCTACTACTTCACTTAAGTACGATTTTCCTTCTTGAATAGGTGTCAAAATGTCTTTCTGGATTGTGCTAGGATCGTCACACCTTTGCACTAAAAATTTTGTGACGTCCCTTATCCGTTTATTCATGAGCTTTTCAGATTTTTGGTACATATCAATAGTAATACTGTAGGGTCTGTAGTTTGACTTGTCTGCAGAACTGACTGTTGTTATTTTTGATGGTTCTCCAATGTTTCCTGACGATGATTCATCTTCAACTTGTATCAGTGGATCATCTTGTTGTTGCATTAGTGGATCTTGATCTTCATCCATTTGTGGATCATCTTC
>JAIYDG010000098.1 GCA_027487625.1 Bacteroidota bacterium | reverse complement strand
TTCGCAGTCGGCACAACCTTGCTGATGTCAAAACTATATCTACACAGTTCTATTCTCTCTACTTTCATACACCAGACCTGGCAGAGGAGTTTCTCGTCAAACATCCAGAATCACAGGCTTCAAATGACGATGGTATTCTTGCTGCTTATGCTGATCCTGGAATTGTTCTATTGCATGGACTCGATCCGCGCGTAACAGCCCAACATATCGCAAATCCATTCAACTCATGCGATGCTCCTGTGCTGGATGTCGAGCTTAAGCCTTCGCACAGCTCAGCAATCTTGATGTTCCGTTACATGAAGGATGCTATTCGCACTCTTCTCTCTGAGACTATCTTCATCGGACAAACACAAGCGCTTGTTGCCACGCAAACACCGAGTCTGTTTGTCCTCTACTCGGCAACTATTCAAAACTGGTCGATAGATGCACTTCGACACGAACTGTGCCGGATTGCCAGCTGCCGCCTTCGCGAGTTGGTCATTTACTACCATGATCGTCAAACCTTCATATCCACCAGCTCAAGTTCAGCAACATCATACTTTGAGACACACACCGAGTTTCGTCTCGGAGCTGATGCCTTCCAAGTTGCAAAACCTGGTATTTATCGCAGCTCAACTTTTGACCACACATGGTACGAGTCTCTGGTCAATGTTGAGTCTGTCGATGAGCTCATGAGATCTCCTGATGTGCTTGCCAAGCAGTTTGACACCGAGGCATGGAAAGTGTGCTTCACAAGTTATCGCGCAACCCTTGGATCCCGCATGGATCAAGAACTCTACAATTCATACCTGCAAAGGTTCAAAGGCCTTTTTATCACTGTCATGCTCAATACAATCGGCATCTGCCAAAGCCGCAGCTATGTGGCTCCATCAGGTCGTCTTGTGTCTGTGAGTCCGCCCAACCAATCAGTCTCCAAGGTGCTGCCGAGCTCTCTTCCGATGGTCCCTCATCAGCGATCAACCCTCAATGTAGAGTTTTCGAACGGTGATTGTCTCGACGAGGCCCTCAGTCTTGTGCAAGCAGGCCACAATCCAGTCATTCTCCACACAACCTCGGCGGATTATCCAGGAGGAAACTACAAAACAGGTGGCCACAACCAGGAAGAGCTCCTATTCCTCCGTTCCAACTACTACATGACTCTGGACCAGTCGTTGGGCTTCACAGCTGCCAGCATGCTCTATCCCATACCAGACAATACAGTTATTTACGCAGACAGAGTCACTGTTTTCCGCGAGGGCATCAATAAAGGCTTCAAGTTGCTGGAACAACCTCTGCCAATGTCATTTATTGCGGCCGCTCCTTACCAAACCGATACATCAATTTTGGAGGATGAGCACCGTCGCGCCTATATTCTAAACATGAGACGCAAGCTTGAGACAGTATTCTTTACGGCGCTCGAGAGGCGCCACGACTCGATCATCCTGGATGGGTTTTTGGAAGACAGGAAAAGCCCATATCCGGAGCTGGTGGCTGGCATTTTCAAAGAAGCTCTCCGAGCATTTGGATTCCATTTCCGAATCATACTGTTTTGCATCTATCCTCGTGCTGCAGACGATGACACCCTTCAAATATTCAAGGATACCATGAATACAGGCTCTTTGGTTGCCTACGGATCGGGTTATCATCTCACAAACGCTCCGCTTTGCATGAGTGGTTGCTTTTGTCAAGAAATCAATGACAGTCATCACAATTCTTCATTCTCACATCCAGCCATGTGTCCTGATCTGCATCAATGCCGATCAATAGACAGTGACGTTCACCGAGAGCTCTGGTGCCACGTTCAGGTTTGTCCAAAGGCAGGTGATTGCCCAGAGTGGAGAAACCCTGCACATTCACGTTCATTCAGTCACCCTAAGCCATGCAGCAAACGTGGACTTTGCTCGGATTTCAGCAAAGATCATCTTGTCTCTTTCACACACGAGCCCCTTTGCGAGCGGGGTGCACAGTGCGGACATCGAGATGATCCAAAGCATAGCTCTTCATTTCGACATCGTCTGCCGATGTGTTTGCATGGGACATACTGCAAGGATTTCAATAATGCTGGCCACATCCGCAGCTTTCTGCATGTTTTCTTGCCAGTTTGTCCTCTTAGTCCGTTTCGTTGTGGAGACAAAAGTGAAGCGCATATGGAGGCATTTTCACATATTTGTCCAAAGGGTCGCTCCTGTGGCAACATTCGTGAACCCAAACATTTACGCCGCTTCATCCACGTGTCAAAACCACCGTGTGATGCTGGTGAAAATTGTACACTCCTTCTCGATGAAGAGCACGTGGATATGCAAGCCCACAGTGGATATGTGGATGTTCGACTAAATTGTCCGAAAGGTATCGACTGCCCCGAGTTGTTTGTGCAAACTCATCGACAACAGTTTGCTCATCGACGAAACATGCTTCCTCCGTGCCACTCAAAGGGTCTGAATGTGGGAATCAACTTTGCTCAGAATGCCGTATCAATGAGCTCCTCATTAGAGAAATATATTAGCAGTCTACGGCCTGTTTCTCCGGCGATCATTTCTCTGATCCGAAAGCTGAAGCCAGGACATCGTTGCACGTCGCAAATCTTTGAATCCATCGTCACGCATGGAATGGTGATGTCAAGTGAGAATATGTCACATTTGCACGATCCTGAATATGTGTCGCGTGAGGTGCGAAACCATCCTCGAGTCAGGTCCATCACCGACCGGCGCCCGAACGAAAACGAGACTGTCGCCTCAGAACGCAAAAGACATGTGAATGACTTGATCAACTCGCGTGTGCGGGAATACATCAAAATGAGGAAACTTGCTGAGGCATGTATCCCGAATCCATCCCTGATGACCAGTCAAGCCCAGCCCATGATGAAGCAGAGATGCATCGAGAATGGGTTATGCGACGAGGATGTGCAAGAGTTGTTAAGGATTGCCGAAGAGGTAGGAGAGGCGTGCTACAAGCTGAACGAAAAACCTATGGGGCCGCGGATCACCGAGGATGTTGTGATGGGAACCAACCAGCATGTTTTTTCGGTATTGGGACCCAATAGAGTGAGTAAATGCAGTATGATATGTCCTTTTGCATATCATCATTTGCTTCGTATGTAGCTTCCTGTCAATTGTGCCTTTTATACGAATAAATTGCTTCTTCATATCATTATTTTCATCCGAAAAAGTTGCCTTTGTTTGCTGTTATGCTCTGCAAAAGATCGCTCACATGATATTCTCTCTGG
>JAIYDG010000201.1 GCA_027487625.1 Bacteroidota bacterium | reverse complement strand
ATTGGTAAATGATTTGGCATTTGATGTTTAAATCAATTAACATAATCATTGTTTGAAAACGCATTAATTCCGTTTCGAGGTAGGGTTTCCGTTAATGGTTATCTTTACTTTAATTGTATTCATCAAACCAAAATTGACGAAATAAAAACAATTGCAACCTTCTTAAAATAGCTTTTGACTATTAGTTAAATCCCTACAACTATGAAAAAGCTATACCTATTATTTAATTTACCTTTTATTTTAAAGGGACAGATTTTAATGAGACTATTTGGTATTTATAATTTTCAACTTAAAACGGAAACGGCATAAGATTCTAATTGAAACTTTTTGTAAATCCAATAATCTGAAGTTCTCTCTGTAACAATCAAGCTTGTTGTATAGAGTGAATGGAAGTATTGAACACTTAAATTTAAGAACATTTGCTAGCTACAATTACCTCAGGAAAACAAAATCAAAATGGGGAATTACTTGAGCCAATAATCTTAGATTAATGATCCCATTCATAACAGATAAACTTCTGTTATCTGTTTAAACTGTTACTTTTTTTACTAAGATTCTCAAAACGAAAATTTGAAAAAATTTACGATGGATTCGTCATGTTCTAAAAGTTCAAAAATTATGTCAAAAAAGAAAAAAAATAAACTATGTATCTCATGTTAAACCAATAAAAAAAAACATTATGAAAAAGCTCTACATCATCCTTTTATTCTGCTATCCATTATTGTCTAAAGCACAAATTTTAGATAACCCATTTAAGTATTACAAAAATCCCGCTACTCAATTTTTAGTTGACACTTCAATGTTTGTTAGTGGTGATTTTACAATTACTCATTATGAATATAAAAATGTTGCATCTGTATCTAAAGAAAGAAACGAATTTTTTAGAATGCAAGGAAACAAAATAATTTCAATAAAAACCAATTTTCTCAACAGTAGGGTTCTTGAATATATTGAGAATAAATGCACTTATATTTCTGAAAAGCTAAATACAAATCAATATAGCCTTAAAAGCCTTAATGATCCTAATATAGCCATTAACTATAAAGATTCATTTATTCATGAAAATAATTCGCTAAAATATCAGTTTCATTTTAACGACATAAACGAATTGTTTTCAATTAAAGAATTTATTTACGACTCAATTAATGGACTTAAAAAGACTCAAATAACTCAGAGAACTCCCGGCACTAATAACTATGCTTTGTTTGAAGTTTTAAGCTTTCACAAACCTAACTTACCCCAAAAAATGCATGTTTATTCTGATATGAATGGGGAAAAAGAATTGTTTGTTGTCTCTCATTTTTCCTATGATGATAAAGATAGATTAACCAGTTCATTAGATAGTTCTTTTTATGGCGGTGTTTTTCAACCAGCCCAACAATATAGAATTGTATATAAAGGCAATAGCACTCAAATCGACTCCATAATTTTCACTCATTTATATTTCAAATTTACTGATATATCAAAACTAGAGTATGGAAAAAATGGAAAAGTAAAAACAATTTTTAAATTATCAAGAGACAACAATGAGCCATTTAAACTTGTTAATCGGTATGAATTTTCAAGTGGAATAACAGGTTTAAATACTATCGGAATTGAAACAATCAAAATTAGCCTTTTCCCCAACCCTACTAAAGATGTAATCTTTATTGATAGCAAAGAAAATATCAAACAAATTGAAGTTTTCGATTTAAACGGAAAACGTTTGTTGTTTAAAGAGGAAAATAGAATTGAACAAATAGATATGAGTGAATTGACAACAGGAGTATATCTCTTAAAAGCTAAATCTGACTTAGGAACTGCTCAAGCAAAAATTGTAAAAACCAACTAAAAAAATCATTGCAGAATTTAGTTCTGCTTTGATTTATACCAAATCGTTCAATCATTTATCGGAATTAAATTTACGAAAAATCATAAAATTTTTCGTTGGAATTCTCATATCTGATTGGTACGAAAAAATCATTCATAAGAAAGTTTAAAAATGATTTAATAAAACTAAAAACAATAAAATACCATTATGAAAAAGTTCTATTTATTATTATTGATGTATGTGCCACTTTTCATTCAAGCACAACAAGTTATTCCTAATTTATTTAAGGACTACAACAATTATGAGAGTTTATACTATATAGATACTTCCATGTATCAAAATGGCGAATGTCGGACAGAATATTATGGCGTTGATTATGATGGAATCTTTAGAAAAATTTTAACTTACACTTATATTGCTGCAGATAATAGATTTAGCATGAGTAATATGTTATCAGAACCTGGCAGTTTTATCGATTATTTCAGAAAAACATTTTTCTATGAAAATAATAGACCTAGTAAAAGAATAGAGTTTATGAAAATTGGGCTGGATGAATTTGAAAGAAATTATATGATAGATTCATTTATTTATGAAAATAGCCAATTGAAATTCATTCATAGAAATAATGTCTACCTTAATTCTAAATATGGAATTGAAAATATTTATGACTCAAATTTTGGATTAAAAGGTGAAAGAATAAGTTATCGCGATAATCCTTCTCAAACCATTGTATTTTTTGAAGTAAAGGAATTCCAAGCCTTCAATTTACCAAAGGTGTTATATATTTATAAAGATAGCGCAGATATAATTTCAACCTATAAAAAAATTCACTTTCAATATGATTCTCTAAACAGAATAATCTCTAGATTTGACAGTATAAATCAAGAAAGAAAAATAATTCCATTCGAAAATTCAAGAGTTGTTTACAGAAACAATTCAAATCAAATTGATTCAATTATAACTTATAATTTCAAGGACGAATCTATTAGCAATAAACTGTTCGTATATAACAATAAAAACAAAGTATCTTATATAAATACATATCTTATAAATACTACAGGTATAGGGATATTATACGATAGTTTAGAATTTTTAAATCTAAGCAATTCTATACCTGAAGAATTAAACCAGGCTTTCGTTCTGAAACTATATCCTAATCCTACAAGTGATAAAATCTTTATTGATAGCAAAGAAAATATCAAACAAATTGAAGTTTTCGATTTAAACGGAAAACGCGTTTTGTTTAAAGAGGAAAATAGAATTGAACAAATTGATTTGAGTGAGTTGACAACTGGAGTTTATCTCTTAAAAGCTAAATCTGACTTAGGAACTACTCAAGCAAAAATTGTAAAAACCAATTAAAAAGATCATTGCAGAAAAACTTTTCCTTTGACGTTTTTCTAATCTTTTAATCATTCATAGGAATTCTACTTACGAAAAATCATAAAATTTTTCGAGGGAATTCTTATGTCTGAATGGTCCGAATAAATCATTCAAAACAAAGTTTAAAAATCATTTAAAAACCATAAAAAAACACCATTATGAAAAAAATTTACATCACCCTACTAATTCTTTTGCCATTAGTTTCGATGGCTCAAATTAATATAAGTCCTCTTAGTGCCTATAAAAATCCAGAAACATACTTCATTTTAGATACTTCTATTTTTAACACTGGTGACTTTTATTCAGATGAATT
>JAIYDG010000250.1 GCA_027487625.1 Bacteroidota bacterium | reverse complement strand
TTGCGTTTTGATTAGTTACATTTATTAAATTGCGTTTTGATTAGTTACATTTATTAAATTGCGTTTTGATTAGTTACATTTATTAAATTGCGTTTTGATTACTTACATTTATTAAATTGCGTTTGCCACTAAGAACTAAGATATGATGCAATTGGGAGGTTAATTAAATTCTATCACTCCACTTGCAACACTTGTACCAGCAACATCATTATTCCTGTACTTGGTCACATTTCCAACGCAAACTACAAGATGCCTGAATTCACGCCACCCATCCTTGGACCTGTCTTCCTGATGTTGTCTCCGGGAGAACACGACACCATCTACTACGTCTATGAGGGGCACATCTATACGGCCACCACCAGGAGAGGTGGATGGCTGTACGTTCGTTGCAGGCACCCAGGTTGCAACGCTAAGCTCCGTCTGACTGTGGATCGCCGGCATCTCATCGGCGAAATATCTGGATTTCACCTCCACGACCCTCACTTCTAAGCCTAGCATTTGCATTCAGTAACCTATGTTGCTGATTAATGTTCATTCCATGTTCATGCTAAAAGTGAATAAATATTTGTAAAACATGTACTGTCCTTCACTTTTCTAACATCCATTAATTACTTTGCAAGTGCTAAGGTCCATTGTTTAGGTCGACGATATTGCTATGCGAATTCTAGAGTCGACATTTGTAAAACTCATTTAAAGCTTAAAGTAATTCACTATCAACATTTTCCCACTCCTTTGCAAACTATCATAAGTATAAATATTAGGGTCGACACTACTTGAGTAATAATTTTTGAGTCGACATTAATAACACCTTAGCATTTCTGTTAATAAGAAAAAAAGCTGAGCACAATGTGATCATTTATTAGTACAAGTGTAAGTGGTACAGGCTACATACACTACATATTAAGCATTTTAGTACCGGGCATTTTAAAAAAAAAAAAAAAAAACTCTTTTTCTTTCCAAGTTTCCCCATTTCACGGATCGCTGTTTGGCAGGTTTTTAGCACTCATCCATTAACTGACGGATCAACGTAGTTATCCACAAGACTTTGTAATGCGTTGCCGATCCTGTGCTCTTCTTTGACACACATGCAGAAACCTCTTTGTACGTTGCCTCTGTAAATGAAAGAATGGTGAATGACTAGCAAAAATGCTTCTTTAAGTGAACAATACATACATTGACTTTGTGTTAGAAAGAACAGTTAAAAAAATTGGGTTCGTAATAATATTAACCTGAAATTTTGCCCATTCGGTAAGCAAAGTATGCTGGAAAGAGGTCATCCCTACTGTCTGGATGAAGTTCGGTTATCCCAGTACGAATCTCTTCCATCAGGGTTAGTGGTAACTGTGTCATTTTCGACAGTTCGTGATTGGCAAGTTGTGGCAGCGGTTTAGTGACAAAACTTTTGAAGAGGGGAATTGCCTTGATTATTGGCTCGTAGGAATCGTCCTCGGCATCGGCAAATTCAACTTTGACTTCAATGGCATCACCTTGGCCATCGTCAGAATCATGCTGAAGATAATCGTCTCCCTCTCCTTCATCCTGAGACGGAACCTATACAGATTAGAACACAATAAAGTGTTATTTAAATAAATTCCTTTGCATTAGCATGGCGCATTAATTAAATTGCCAACGAAAGGGTCTTTAAATATGTTGGTTCAGTAAGTAGTTTGCATTTGAAATATGTTACTTTCTATTTACAGTTAATCAATCGCAAGTATGAATGTGAAATACCTTCTCGGAGTACTGTTGTTGACTTCTCTTTGCCCTTTTGAGTTTCGCTTTCAGGGTCTTCTGGTACTCGTCGGGATGCTCCTTCTGTATGTGGCGATACAGACCCTGTGGGTGGTACAGAACCGGACAACCTGGGCATTTGACTTTTGCGTGTCTGCTTTGTTTCGGTCCATCGCAAAGTCCAAGGTGGGTCTTGATTTGGGTGACATACCGGCCACAACGCGGGCACTGCCTACACCTGCTTAGGTGAACATCCAGAGGTTGTTTGGTCAAATGCTGGCAGCGTGGACACAGCACTTTGTTCCTTTTGGGAATTTGGACGACTTGTTCTTCCTACATGAAGGATAATGCATTAAATGGGATCCGCATTAATTATGGTCATATCATTATGCATTTACAGAACAGAAAAAAATCCACTTCAACTTAGTTATTACAACTTACATTGATATCACGGCATTCCATCTTTAGGTGTATGCTCTATCACTGCGCATCAGAAACTGACTATATACATATTACGCGGCCTTCAGCTGACAACAACACCTTTTCCTAAACAAATGTTAAGTAGCAACTGATTAGGTTATATAATAGCTTAAACAATAATAAAATAACTAACGACAAGTGAGAATATGTTAAGTTGCGTTAGAGAAGGAACTTAATATGCATAATATTAACTTGCAAACGCTAAGTAATGAATAACAAGATCAAACTTGAACACTTCCTTTCAGTACTATGTCTACCCAAATAATGGGACAAAATAATGTCGACCTTAATTAACCCTGTGAATAGATCAAGATCAAACTTGAACACTTCCTTTTAATACTATGTCTACCCAAATAATGGGACAAAATATTGTCGACCTTAATTAACCCTTTGGCAAGATCATGATCAAACTTGAACGCCTTCCTTTTAATACTATGTCTACCCTAATAATGGGACAAAATGATGTCGACCTTAATTCACCCTTTGGCAAGATCATGATCAAACTTGAACACTACCTTTTATTACTATGTCTACCCAAATAATGGGACAAAATAATGTCGACCTTAATTCACCCTGTGACAAGATCAAGATCAAACTTGAACACTTCATTTCAGCACTATGTCTACCCAAATAATGAT
>JAIYDG010000729.1 GCA_027487625.1 Bacteroidota bacterium | reverse complement strand
CTTATGAAAACTTATCAATTTCTCATCTTTTCTGTTTTAATTTTAATTTTGGTTTCTTGTGGAAATTCATCTCAAAAATCAGAAGTTAAATCTGCAGAAAATAATAACTCTATGACACCTGACTTAAATTTAGTAGACTCAAACTTCAATGATTTTATAGAAAAATTTAGCTCAGATTCCTTATTTCAAATAAATCGTACCAAATTCCCTTTAAAGGTTTCTTGGGAAGATACTGATAACAATAAAGGCGAATCGTTTCAGGATTTATCGAATTTTGAACTCATTGATTTTAGAATCAAAAAAACAAATAATAAAACCGACAATTGGGAACTAAAATCCATCATTGCAGAAGACAATTTAAGTGCTAAAATTGAAATTCAAGGTGTAGATAATGGCATTTTGGTTTATTATTTATTTGTAAAAGAAAATGGAATTTGGAAACTGGTTGAAGTCAATGACAAATCAACCTAATTGAATTTTGATTTTAGATGATTTCGCACTCATAAGAGTTAAAAATATAACCTCAAAAGAATCATCTTTATAGAAATTCTTAGAATAGAAGATTTATAAATGGTCATTCTAAAACAAAAACAGCATTTAAACGTGGTTACATTATGACATTTAAAATATATACCAAAACAGGCGATAAGGGAGAAACATCATTAATTGGTGGAGTTAGGGTTCCGAAATATCATTTACGTATTGAAAGTTATGGAACTGTTGATGAATTAAACTCATATATCGGTTTAGTTAAGGATAGTTTAAATGATGCTGAAGTTTCAAATTTACTGCAGGAAATTCAAGATAGATTGTTTACAATTGGTTCGGTTTTAGCAAGTGATCCGGAAAAATCTAAAATGAAAATTCCTGATTTACACGAATCAGATATTGAGCTTTTAGAAAAGGCAATTGATTACATGAATGAAAGTTTGCCTGATTTAACCAGTTTCGTTTTACCGGGTGGACATATAGCAGCATCATATTGTCATGTAGCTCGTTGTGTTTGCAGAAGAGCAGAAAGATTGGTAGTTCATTTAAAAACAGAATCGGAAGTACCAGAAATAGTTTCTATTTATTTGAATAGATTAAGTGATTACCTTTTTGTGTTATCAAGAAAAATCATTCATGATGCAAATGCAACAGAAATAGCATGGAGACCAAGAATGTAAGTTTCTAAAGGTTGTTTACGTTTATTCGTTTCTTTACTTAATAACAAGTTTAGAAAAATTTCAAAGACTCTAGGCACACTCTTATTAGATAAAATTAAAAACTAAATACATGTTATTTGCTTCTAAATCAAGAAGAGATGACAAGATTCTAGAAAATAAAGTGTCTTAAAAAAACACCCTTAAAACAAAACAACGCAGACCTTTGGTCTGCGTTGTTTTGTTTTAGGGGAAGAATATATATAGAGCATTTTTCTAAAAACATTCGACCGCCTATCGGGGTCTTAAATTTCATAAAATAGGGCAATTAAAAACCAAACTATTTTTTGATAGTATATAATAACTAATCTGGCTTTTTAGAAATCAAAATTGGATAAAAGTAGATATACGCTGCTTTATTCAGCTTCGAAAATCCAAGGCTCTTCTCCTTTTGATTCCATTTGAAGTTGAAGTTTCATGGCATCTTCTCTTTTAGAGAAACTTTCATAAAACACAAGGAAGTAAATATGATTTTTAGGTTTTATTACAGAAGCATTTTTATAACCTAAGGATTTTAGTTCTTTTTCTAATTTCTGAGCATTTCCAATACTTTTAAACGCTCCTGCAACCAATGAGAAACCCGCTTTACTTGAAGTATTTTCTTTGATTTTACCAATCAGTGGAGCAGATGAGT
Source organism: Bacteroidota bacterium (assembly GCA_027487625.1). Taxonomy (GTDB): domain Bacteria; phylum Bacteroidota; class Bacteroidia; order UKL13-3; family UKL13-3; genus CAISCU01. The sequence continues at coordinate 2,443 of JAIYDG010000729.1, read as the reverse complement.
TATTTTTGATTACAGATTTTGTTTCCTTTATAGGTTCAACTTCTTCTTCCTCAATTTCTGGAGTTTCAGCTTGAACTGGTTCTGGTTTTAGTTGCTCATGAACTTCATTCATGCCTGGAATTACATCCAGACTAATAATTGGAAAATAATCATTTGAATCGAATTCAATAAAACCTCTTTTAATGGCAAATCCCGGATTATAGTTAAATGATTTGGTATCGTTTTTTACTTCAATAGAATTTGATAGTTCAACAGGATTTACTGAATCCTTAATTAATTTACCTGTTTCAGATGCCAAATCCATTCTAGCAATTTCTGATTGAATGGTAGAAGTAGGATTTTTCTTCAAAAACAGAATTACATTAATTAACAGAATTAAGGTTAAAATAGTAGCGATAATTGGAAAAGCACCGATTTTCTTGCTTGATTTACCGCTTTCAGCAATATTAGCCTGATCCAACATTTGCCTTAATTCCTTCAATGCCTGTTCTCTGGCATAACTAATTTCCTCCATATCACCCGGTTTAGCCGAACGATCAACAGTTATAGTTTTTACCTTATTTGCACCCGGAACAAACCTTAAATCAGGTAATCCAAATGAAACACCTGAAACCCAATTTTCATTATCTAATTTAAAATGAACAGAACCATCTTTTGATTTGGTGAACAAACCTAATCCCGAAATAAAAAAGGTGCCTTCGTTTGAAAGGTAATTATTTGATTCTACTATTTGAGTTTTGATAATACCCTCTGCATTTTCAATTGTTGTATCCCAAATATGAGCACAAAATTCTATAAAATCTAATGAAGTAGAATCAGAATTCTGAACAAATTCTAAAACTAAATTCATTGGATGAAATAATTGGGCAACCGGATCGACATGAGATGAAACCACATGTACCTGAAAATCACCAAATCCCTGTAATTTACAAGAATGGTTTTGCTTCAGGTAATGAGCAACCAAATCAAATGTATGTGTTTTGTTTGAAGTCAATGATTCTAAATTCTTTAATACAAATTACGACTATGTAAAGATGTCTGTTTCCACAAGCTTTCCACAGGTAAAATGTTTGTAAGTATAAACAAATCGAACAAATCTCCAATATGGAAATTTCCAAAAAGCTGACAAAGAATCGATTTAATTTAAGAATGCGACATTATTATTTGAAAAAATTAAGCGTATTCGTCGTTTATTTCGAATTTATTAAATGATTTAAACTTAAATTGCATGGATAAAATTTAAAATTATCTCTATGAGAAAGTTTATACTACTAATTTCTTTCAGTTTAATTGGATATATTCAAATGAATGCCCAAATAACAATTACAGCCAATGATTTACCTGCTGTAAATGATGAAATTCGATATTCAGTTGGTAGCGGTTCAATCAACCTAAATGCAACTGGTGCTGATTTAACTTGGGATTTTTCTAAATTAAAAGCTACAAATCAGGAATTAATAAAGTTTTCAGCTCCTTTACAAACCCCTTATTTATTGCAATTTTTAACGAATTCAACTTTTGGTTATCCTGAAACCGGATTACCTGTTCCGGCTGGATTTATTGATAATCCTTACACATTTATAAGAAAAACAAATTCTGCTTATGTTATTACAGGTAGAGGTGCAACTGCACAGAATTTACCATTAGGTTTAGTTTATTCACCAAAAGATACTTTGTATTCTCTTCCTTTAACTTATGGAAAAGAATTTGGAGGCAATTTTTCTGGTACTGCTGGCTTAGCAAGTTTTGGTTCAATTAGTCAGAATGGTGTTAGAACAAATACTGTTGATGCTTGGGGAAGTTTAACTACTCCTTTTGGGACTTTTGAATGCTTAAGAGTAAAATCGGTAATTGAAGAAACTGATAGTATTGTTTTTGGACCAACTCAATTACCCTTACAAAACAACAGAACTGAATACAGATGGTTGGCAAAAGGACAAAAAATTCCAATTTTAGAAGTTGTTGTTCCTTCAAATCCTTTAGCAGGAGGAACAACAATCAAATTTAAAGATATTTACAGACCAGAAGTTTTTATTAGTCACGCAAATTTCACAGCTTCAAACAGAAATGTGGTTGTTGGTGATACTTGCTTTTTAATCAATCGTAGTGTTGCTACCCCTGAATCTTATAATTGGGAAGTTTTTCCTAAATCAGCTAAATATGCTTTTGTAGGTGGAACTTCAGCAAGTTCAGCAGCTCCAAAAATTATATTTTCTGAATTAGGAGCCTATGATATCAAACTTACTGCACAATATTCTGCAGGTTCAGATGATACTCTTAAAACCGGCTTTATCAATGTAATAGCAACGGGATTATACGATTTTACCGGAATTTCTAATCTTCAGATTTACCCTAACCCAACTACTGATTTCCTAAATATCAGTGGTGAATTTGGTAAACTAACAACAATTCAATTGGTGGATTTACAAGGCAAACAACTCAT
>JAIYDG010000594.1 GCA_027487625.1 Bacteroidota bacterium | reverse complement strand
CATCCAACGACTAAATAAATCAAAATAACCATCTTGCTCTATGTGCAATAATGCCATTGCCATATTGTAATTTCCATCTGCCAAACGAGCTATATCACTTGCTTTCTGTTGGTCACATTCATGACGCTCCATAAGTGCACGTGTCATATCAACATCGTTTATTCTAGGCACTTTTACCAATTGTGCTCTTGAAAGAATAGTTGCCAATATTTTTTCGGTATTGTTTCCTACTAAAATAATTAAGGTTCCAACTGGTGGCTCTTCCAATAATTTTAGAAGGATGTTTCCAGAATTCAATAAATATTCAGGTTGCCAAATAATTTGTGTTTTGTATTTAGCTTCATAACTTTTCAAACCCAATCCTGAGATTATATCACGACATTCTTCAGAAGTAATATTTCCTTGTTTATTAGCCTCTGAATTAAGCTTTTGCAACCAATCAAAATCACTTAAATATGGATTCTCCAATAAAGCTGAGCGCCAATTTTCCATTACTTCCTTTGAAAGTTTGTTTGGAGAGGTTATAGGAAAAGTAAAATGCAAATCAGGATGCGTGTATTTGTCAAATTTCAGACAGGAAGTACAAGTTCCACAACTATCTTTTTCTCCGGGATTTAAACAATTTACGTATTGAGAAAAAGCGATAGCCATTGCCAGATTTCCCGAACCCTCCGATCCAAGAAAAAGCTGAGTATGGCTGATTCTACCTGTTTTAGATAAACTAATTAACTTATCTTTTAGCTCTTGATGTCCAATTATATCTTTAAAAAGCACTGCTGTTTTTTGTGGGCTAAAATAGCATTGAAAATTTAATTATTCTGATTTATGTTTTATACCACTTAATAATTTTAAGATATTGAAGTTTGAATTATCAAATTATTAAATTTACGTTTGCAGGCCAAACCACATGAAAAGAAACGTATATAGAATAAAACTAGGAAAAACATGCCCGAATTGCGGCTCATGGGACCTTGAAAGGGTTCAAAGGCCTTTTACTCCAAAATATATTCTATTCTTTTTAAGTTTAAAAAGTTACTGGTGCAGAAAATGTTTTATTGTTATTAACTGTATCAAAAAATCCGACTAAACACCACCACCCCAATTATCTCTATCCAAACTTCTGTATTGAATGGCTTCTGCAAGGTGTTCGGGTTTGATTTCATCACTTGCTGCTAAATCGGCAATTGTTCTCGCTACTTTTAAAATTCTATCATAAGCCCTTGCCGATAATTGTAACCTATTCATGGCAGTCTTTAGTAAAGTTTGACCAATTGAATTCAAGGCACAATATTCTCTTGCTTGAGTACTGCTAATTTGTGCATTACAATAAATTCCCTCTGATTCAGAATAGCGTTCCTCCTGAATTTTTCTAGCATTGATTACCCTTTCTCTAACCAATGCGCTTCTTTCCGCCTTTCTTGATTCGCTTAATTGTTCGAAATTAACAGGAGTTACTTCTATGTGAATATCTATTCTATCTAATAAAGGTCCTGAAACTTTACTTAAATAGCGCTGTACTACTCCTGGTCCGCAAGTACATTTTTTTTCTGGGTGATTAAAATAACCGCAGGGACAAGGATTCATGCTTGCAACCAACATAAAACTAGAAGGATATTCAATAGAAAAACGTGCTCTTGAAATGGTTACCTTTCTTTCCTCCAAAGGTTGGCGCATCACTTCTAAAACTGTCCTTTTGAATTCGGGTAATTCATCTAAAAATAGAACTCCATTATGAGACAAAGAAATTTCACCGGGCTGGGGATTATTTCCACCACCAACTAAAGCTACATCACTGATGGTATGATGCGGTGAACGAAATGGCCTTGAATAAACCAATGATGCTTGCTTAGGTAATTTGCCAGCCACTGAATGTATTTTGGTAGTTTCTAATGCTTCTTGTAAAGTTAAAGGAGGTAAAATTCCGGGTAACCTTTTTGCTAACATCGTTTTACCAGCGCCAGGAGGACCAATTAAAATTACGTTGTGTCCACCAGCCGCGGCAATTTCTAATGCACGTTTAATATTTTCCTGACCTCGCACATCTGCAAAATCATCTGTTAAATAAACCTGATTTTGTTCAAATTCTTTTCTAGTATCTATAATTACTTGCTCTAAAGCCTCTTCCATTCCATTAAAAAACTGAACAACTTCTTTTAATGATGGAGCCGCATAAACCTTTAAATTATTAACGATTGCTGCTTCTCTGGCATTTTCAGCAGGAAGAATTAATCCCTCATAACCTTCTTTTCTGGCTTGAATGGCCATGGGTAAAGCACCTTTTATTGGCTTCAAAGTTCCATCCAAAGCCAATTCCCCCATCATGATGTATTTTTCAATTTTATCAGTATTCAGCTGACCTGTGGCTGCCAAAAAACCGGCTGCAAGTGGCAAATCATAAGCACTTCCCTCTTTTCTTATATCAGCTGGCGCCATATTAATTACAACTTTTTGTCGTGGCATTAAATAACCATTGATACGAATTGCGCTTTCAATTCTTTGCTGACTCTCTTTAACTGCACTGTCGGGCAATCCAACCAAAAAATAACCTACTCCAGCACCTGGAGAAGCATTAACTTCTATAGTAATTGTAACAGCACTTACGCCATAAACTGCACTTCCAAAAGTTCTAATCAACATAAATTCATTCTTTTTTTCGCTATAAAAGTAAAGCACCAAACTATTATGGCAATATTTTAGATATTTGCTCCTTAGTATTTTTTTAAATGAAAGGTTATATCAAGCTTCTTATATATGTAAAACCATACAAAGTTTTGGCCGCTTTAAATGTGTTTTTCAATATACTTTCCATCGTTTTTAGTCTGTTTTCCATAGCGGTTATTATGCCCTTTTTGAAGTTATTATTCGCTCAGGAACAATTAGTTAAGGAAAAACCAACATTAAGCATGGACTTCAAAAACATCAATGATGTTTTTAACTATTACCTATCTGAATTAATACGAATGGAAGGACCCGAATCTGCCCTAATTTTTATTTGTATAATTCTTGTACTAACAATTGTGCTAAAGAACCTTTTTAGGTACTTAGCACTCTATTTTATGGTTTCCCTTAGAAATAATGTGGTGAGTGATTTGAGGGAATCTTTATACAGACATATTCTTATTTTACCCCTTTCTTATTTCAGTGAAGAGAAAAAAGGAGATTTAATTAGTAGAATGACTAGTGATATTTTGCAGATTGAAGTTGCTATCATGAGTTCATTGGAAGCCTTATTTAAAGAGCCTCTAACCATTATCATCTATTTGGGATTTCTGATTTGGTTAAGTCCGATTTTAACTTTAATTGTATTTATCACGCTGCCAATCATGGGCTTTTTAATTGGTAAAGTTGGTCGTTTACTCAAAACCTATTCACAAAGAGGCCAATCTAAATTTGGGGATTTGGTTTCATTGTATGAAGAAACATTAATGGGTATCAGAATCATCAAAGCATTTAATTCTCAGGAGTTTTTTATGAGAAGATTCAAAAACGAAAACGCTTTATATACAAGAATTAACGTAGTTTCAAACAGAACAGGAGATTCAGCTTCACCTATTTCAGAAACTTTAAGTGTGATGGTTTTGGCCTTTATTTTATGGTTTGGAGGAAAATTGGTTCTATCGGGTACTTCAGGAGTTAATGCTGAAATCTTTATCGCCTTTATAGCTGTTTTCTCTCAGTTACTTCCACCATTTAAAGCATTTTCTACTGCTTATTCAAACATGCAAAAAGGAATGGCTTCATTAAGTAGAGTAAATGAAGTTTTACAAAGTGAAGAAGTAATTACTCAGAAACACGATGCTAAATCAGTAAGTCATTTAAAATCATATATCGAATTTAAAAATGTAAGTTTTAAATATGCTGATGAGTATGTACTACAAAATATCAACCTAAAAATAGAAAAAGGAAAAACTGTTGCATTAGTTGGACCATCTGGAAGCGGAAAATCAACATTAACCGATTTAATTCCAAGATTTTACGACCCAATTGATGGTGAAGTAATTATTGATGGCGTTAACATCAAAGATTTAAAGATACTTGAATTAAGATCACTGATGGGAATTGTTGCCCAGGAATCGATTTTGTTTAATGATAGTATTTATAATAATATAGCTTTTGGCAAAACCAATATTTCAATCGATCAGGTTGAACAAGCTGCTAAAGTTGCCAATGCTCACGAGTTTATTGTTCAAACAGAAAAATCATACCAAACCAATATTGGTGATAGAGGAAATAAATTAAGTGGTGGGCAGCGCCAGCGTTTAAGTATTGCACGTGCTGTTAATACCAATCCCGATATTTTGATTCTTGATGAAGCTACATCGGCATTGGATACTGCCAGTGAAAGATTGGTTCAAGAAGCGCTTAACAATGTTATGCAAAATAGAACAACTATTGTTATTGCGCATAGATTAAGCACTATTCATAAAGCCGATTTAATTGTTGTTTTAGAAAAAGGTAAAATCGTACAAACTGGAAGTCATAACGAGCTTATTTCACAAGAAGGTTTGTACAAACAATTACACAATATGCAACAAACTTTGGAAGGATAATGAAATACAAAATCATTCATTTTTTCTCTAGGGTTTCCAATCGATTACGACAAGGTAAAGACCAAAAAAAAGAATGGAAAAGGTATGTTGAATTGAGTAAAAATCTTCCTGAATCAAAACAAACAAATCTAAAAAATTCATTAATCATTAGGCTTGATGATATTGGTGATTTCTTGTTGTTAGCTCCTGTTTTATCTGCATGGATTCAAGATCAAAACCAACACCTATTTATGTTGGCCAATAAAGCTTGGAAACCTTATTTCGATGTTTTAATCCAAACTTCAAAAATTGAGTGTATTTGGCTGGATAAAAATGAATGGTTTTCATCCTTTGAATATAGAAAATCTATCATTGAACAACTTGTTTCTATATCACCCGAAGAGGTTATTTATGCTTCATATACAAGGGTTTTGTTACTAGAAGGAATAATAAAAAAATGTCTTTCAGCTTCAAAACATTTAGCTTGGGAAACTAAGCCAGGACCATTCTCTCAGGAATTAAATTCAGGGTTCAGTTTTTTGAAAAAAAGAATCATTGGCTTACATGAAACTCAAAATAATTTAGCATTTTTTGAAGACATCAACAAAGGAAAAATTGAAACCGACTTTTACCTGAATTTCCCATCAAACAAAAGAAAAATAGAACAAACATATTTTATAATTTGTCCTGGAGGAAACCAAAAAAGTAAACAATGGCCTGCTAATAAATATGCAGAAATAGCTAATTTGGTTTTAGATAAAAATCCAGATTTAACTTGTGTTTTGGTTGGTGGTCTTGGTGATGAAAAAATATCAAAGGAAATCAATGAAGGAATTCATTCAACAAATACCATTAATTTAATTGGCAAAACCAATTTGATTGAGCTAGCAGAAATCTGTAAAAATGCTTCATTTGCTTTTAGTAACGATACATCAGCAGCACATTTATGCGCCTTACAAAAAACACCGGTTTATGTAGTTGTAAATGGAAACAGATATGGACGATTTTTCCCTTATCCAAAAAGCTTTGAAAAAGTAGCAGCCATTTACCCTAATTTGGATAAACCCATATACGATTGGGAAGAAAAAATGCCAATTGCCTCTGTTACAAGCAAAAAACTCTGGAAAGAAATCTTGAAAAAGAGCGTATAAATTGACCATAATCATTTTTTCCTTATTTAGAAAAATTCTAAATTGCCGCCCTTATGAACCTT
>JAIYDG010000358.1 GCA_027487625.1 Bacteroidota bacterium | reverse complement strand
CTTTTATAACAAAGTGAAAGATCTTTTATAACAAAGTGAAAGATCTTTTATAACAAAGTGAAAAATCTTTTATAACAAAGTGAAAGATCTTTTATAACAGAATAAATTCAATCTTATTTACACCCAAGGACAGACCCCATTGCAACTCTAAAGCAAAAAAAAAAAGGGGGGGGGGGGTGACACCCCCACTCTTTATTTTCGTGCACCTAATCCATACTTCTACCTAGAGCTATACCAATATTCTGATAATTAACTAAGCAGGCTTTACTTGGTTAGTGTTATCCTAAAAAAATGTCACTACCGGGACTAACTTAAAAACTAAATAATAAGTAAAAAGATCAAGCAATTTATTTAATAAAGTTCTGCCCCTTTTTGAACTAAAGAAAATATAGCCATGGTGGGACTTTGTTTTAAAGCAAGCTCGAGACCGACTAGCAGGGGGCCCAGGTATTTAGTGTTTACACATCAGCTATAGCTGAGAGCTGCTCAGCTACAATCTCCGGATTAGCGATAAACAAAGCCACCAAAATAGTTAGATACTAGATAAAACACCTTCTTTGTGCATCAAGAAAATGAGCCCCGATAAGCCCATGCTTGCCAAACTACACCCAAACTTATTACTTAGCCGTAAAATACAAAAATGCTAGTATACTAATTCATCACTTTAAAAACTAAGAGATATTTTAGGTTTGATTTGTTGTTAACCCAGGAAACTTTATATAGAGGACACGCACGCATATGAGCCAGTGTGCTTACTTACCCGTGATGCTAGATCTTATTTAACCGAAGAATGCCGCCTATTTAACAGAAAAATAAAAAAATATTTAATTTATTTGTACCCGGGAGTAAATATTACAGTAGCTTTTAAGAAAGGACAAGCGCTAAACAGACCCAATTTGTTTAGTGATCGAGAAGTGGATCGTCGCAATAACTACTAGTTGACCTCTATCCTAGTTTAGTTTATTGTATAGAAAAACAAATCATCGGGCACCCGGGTTATTCCCAATTCTTATACACCTACCCAGGCTTTACCAATATTTTGATATTTAATTCGACAAACTTTACCCTGTTAGCGTTACCGTAAAAAGTGTTTCTAACTGAGTTAGTTTAATCAGGCGCTGAGCGAGAAAAGAAAACTGATGAAGCCGGGGTTTGCTTAAAGAAAGCTCAAATACCCGCGGGTAAAGCAAAGTCCCGGGATTTCATGTTTTATACCTCAGCTTTATCTGAGAAGGCTGCCCAGCTCTAATTTACGGCTTAGTAACAAGCGTAGGTAGACCACCAGACAATTGGCTATAAGTAAACCATCTTTTTACACATCAAGAACGTACGCCCAGACAAGACGAAGGCTCGCCAGACTACACCCAAGCTATTGCTTAGCCGTTAAATACAAAAATTTTAACATGCTAACCTGTTACCTAGATTTAAAAGAAGGGGTGCCTTGCAAACATTTTACGGCATTTAAAATTTAACATGGTGACACACAATGAAAGAGTGGGCCTAAAAACTATTTAATAAAAATTTGCTATTATTTAAACTAAAGTTTAAACAAACTACCCAAGGAATGTGGCCTAGCCGCAGTCGCCAAGCACTGAGAGAACATTATTTAGGTCACTAGAAAGACTTAATCATAGAAACTAGAATAGCAAACGTAAATAACCCGTCAAAATATTTAAACCAGCCCACTACTGAGGACTAAATTTCCCCTGGCTCGGTAAAACAGAACTTTAAGAGGCTTATTGTTTGTACAATAGCACACTCAAAATTATCATTTAACCACACGACGGATACCATTGCTAAATAAAAGCCCACACTCTAAGTTAAGAAAAATAAACGACAATCACCGGTAACTAACCGATCAAAAAAAAAATTCCTAACTGTCCACCAGGATAATTAATTATAGATAAAGCTGCCATGCCCGCGGTCAGTAAATGAAACTTTAGAAGCTTATTGTTTACAAAGTAGCCCGCTTAAATTATTACTCGGCCACACACTCTAAATCAGGACAGGCTGAGTGACCTCTCAGACCTGCCACGGGCATCTCGGATCCAAATTTCTATTATTTGCCGACAACCCCCTGCCTCCAAAATAAAAGAGTTGGCAAGCTTCACTTAATAACGACAATGGGGCGTGCAAGTATCCGCACCCGCCAATATATTAATACGCTAACACATAACTTTAGGATAAATAAGAAAGGGTTAACCCTGGGGCCCGCGGGCTTCCTATAAAAGCTCTAACCCTAAAATAAAATAGACTAACAACGCACTAAAAGCTAATCCAGTATTTACTAATGCGAGCTTCTTTAACTTGCCTAATAAAAATCTTGAAATTAACCACACCAAAATAATGTAAGCACAAAACCAGTAGCCGAGGCAAAACTCTATAAAGCTTAAAGTTGACCCAAACACCCACTACAGGCGCAAACTTGAATAAACAACTTAACTCAGGGTTAAAAAAGATTTTATAGTATAAACCATTACATTGTTTTTTCAAGACAGAGATCGCAGAGTAAAATCTCTGATAATTTTCTAAAGAAACTAATAATAAAATTATTAGTTTTCCTTTCGTACTGACAAATAAGCTTTAATTTTTAGATAGAAACCAATCTGACTTGCGTCGACCTTAACTCAAATCATGTAAGATATAATTAGACGAACAGTCTAAGAATTTTTAACTCTTCTTAAAAATCATTTCTTAATTCAACATCGAGGTCATAAATTTATACTCAAATTAGAACTTCTGGTATAAGTTGTGCTGTTATCCCTAAAGTACTTTTATTTAGCTTTTTAGGGTCTTTCCTGCAGGGAGATCACTATTTATTTAAAAATAAAATTATCCCAATTAAAAATATCAAAGTTTTAGGGTCTTCTCGTCTAAAAAACTCAGTTAAACTTTCTCATTTAAAGATCAAGTTAACCGGGGATAAAAATTACCCTAGAAAAAATTTAGTTATTCATTCTAGTTTACAATTAATAAACTATTGATTATGCTACCTTAGCACTTGCGCGGCCATTTACATATTAAGCATGGGGCAAACTTTATAATTTACAAATTACGATGTATTTAATAAACAGTTTTTCTCTTTTTGTGAATAAACTACTTATTAATAAAAATTTAACTGTTAAATAATGTTTAAACTAAAGTTATCAAATTTAATTACTGATATTTTCATTAATTAAAAATTACAGTTTCTAGCGATCTAAGCATAAAAATCTATAAAATTTCCACTATAAAATAAAATAATTAGAGAATGTTAATCATATTATTGAATAAGGTTAAAAGGCTACCCGACAATTTGTAACTTTCCCACAAATTTTTTATTCTAACTAAATAATACTATTTAACTCATGTGGAGACACCCCTAAAATTTTTTGAACTTTATGCCACAAGAACTGATTTTAGGGAGCAATAGTTTATCGAGATAGTTTTTAAGTTATTATTGAAAACCCATGATGCTAAAGGTACATTGCTTGTTGCTTTTATTAAATAAACTTAAATTAAAAGGTCGCCCCCAAAGAATGCAAGCCATTACACAAGTAATGGAATTTTAGCCTGTTAGTTTCCCTTAAATATAAAGTGCTCAGCATACTAAAAACGTAAGCTTGAATAAAAGCGACTGCTCTTTCCAATACAAGCAACACAACCAACCCCGCCATCAAAAAGATACCCACTCTCGCTGAAGAACTAACCAGGGGAGACCTAAGCAAAGTTATCAGCAAGTGCCCCGCGACTAAATTTGCAGCCAGCCGGACCGAGAGTGTCAGGGGACGAATTACATTTCTGACTAATTCAATTAATACTATTGCTGGCATCAGGGGGTAGGGGGTTCCAAGAGGTACTAAATGAGCTAAAAACTCTCCCGAGTTTAAAACTATATGACAAACAAAATACCTCAATCACCTGACTAAAGCCAGACTTACGGAAAAAGACAGGTGTCTTGAGGCAGTAAATGTGTAGGGCCTTAGGCCTCCTAAATTATTGACTAAGATAAAAGCAAAGAGAGCCAGGGCTCAATGAGCGTGGCCTGGCCTAGGCACAGGACTAAAATTTAATTTAAACTCTGCGGCCAAGGTTGACAGTAGCTGCCACCACACCAGGGAGACCCCGGGCTTACATAGTCAGTATACACTGGGGAGAAGTCTTATAGTAACCACGGCCCTAAATCAATTAAGCCTTAACCCAAGCCATAAAACCGAGGGGTCAAAAATAGAGAACAAATTTCCCATCTATTTTAAATAATAAATTTTAACCCAAGAAATTGCTAGACAGAAACTAAAGCTAAACAATATAACAAGTCACAGTATAGGAGATAGCTGGGGGATTTTTTATGGGCTTAATGCCTTTTCTAAGGTAAAAACTTAGAATTTTTAGATTTCACAAAACTTTTTAATTATTAATTATTTTTGAAGTCTAAATTCAATGCACTAGTCTGCCAAAAAAGACCTTACTTTTTCTAAAGATCGTTTAATTGGAAATTAAAAATAATAAGTTATACTAAAAAAGTAAATAAAAGCTATTTCTATAACTTTAACTTTGCTACGACTTATCTCTACAGAGAGTGACGGACAATATGAACCTTATTTATAACTGGTTCGAACAATTTAATCTCCTACTATTAAATACTTATATTTATTAAAATTTAATGATAGCGCATTTCAGTTTTTCCTAGACTAAACTACATGTTATTTGGGAGAAATTTAAAATCAGTTTTATTTTTTAACAACCACACGTAAGCAAAAAAATCTAATAAATAAAATTGAGGGGTATCAAATCATTAACCAAAATTCTCTAAAAAGAATAAATAACTGCCACACAATTTAGGTTTAGTTTAAATACCTTTAATTTTTTACATACTCGGGCTCTAATCCGGCTTTGCTTGCTAACTTAAAAAGCACACTCAACAAAATTATTTTATTAATTCATATAACTGCACCAGTAAAACTTTGTTTTTACTCATAGGTAAATAAAAGTAGCTTAAAAGTATAACCGCGGATGCTGGCACTTTATTAACCAAGCTTAAAATTTCTTCAAAATTTGTTTAGAAATAAATAGTTTCACTACAAATAATCAACCAGGTGTATTAAAAAAGAAATTATTATTATATATAAGCCATTGTTTAACTTAAGCCCCTCCCCACCAATAAATAACAACAAATAAAAACAATCAAACGACATCCACAAAATGTCAATACCAGGCAGCTGCCTCGAACCCAAAATGATGAAGCTTATTTAAATTAAATTTTCCTAGCCGAAATAAACAAACAGATAAGAAAGCAGTACCAATTAGCACATGAAGCCCGTGAAACCCCGTCGCTAAGAAAAACCTGGCCCCGTAAACTGAATCAGCAAAAGTAAACCTCGCCTCCAGATACTCAGCCCCTTGTAATACCCTAAAATACAACCCTAAACAAATAGTTAATAACAAGGCCCCCCTTGTCTGACCATGATTATTTCTCATAATTCTATGATGGGCCCAAGTGACTCTAACCCCGGAAGACAATAGCACCACCGTGTTTAACAAGGGGACCCCAAAAGGACTAAACGCCAAAACTCCGAGAGGTGGCCACTGATTACCCAGCTCCACATTAACGGCCAGCCTCCTATGAAAAAAGGCTCAAAAAAACCTAAGAAAAAAAAATACTTCTGAAATAATAAATAAAATTATTCCCCACCGAAGGCCTAGTTCAACCATCGAGGTGTGCTGACCTATAAGTCTTGACTCCCGGACAACGTCTCGTCACCATTGAAAAGAGACTAAAAATAATATAAATAATCTAACGATAAAAAGACCCACCTCTGAATAATGAAACCATTTTAAAAGCCCCGAGGTTAGCCCCATAGCTCTAAACGCGGCTAGCAGGGGCCAAGGAGACTCATCAACTAAATGAAAAGGGTGGCGTAAAAAATTGGACATGAATTTTATTTATAGACAAAAAAATCTTTCTCGTGATTAACAATCACGCGCGCTAAGCTTTAAATAACCCTATTTAATTCACTCGAGTATTTTTTGGTTCCATTCATGAAATAACCCAATTGATAAAAATATTAAAAAAAATACAAAAAATAAGACTAAAGACCAAACCCTAACATAAACTATTTTCACTAAAAAAGGAAAAAGAATTACAAGCTCAACGTCAAAGATCAAAAAAATAATAGCTAACAAAAAGAAGCGCAAACTAAAAGGCAAGGTACCCGGATCTGCAGAGTTAAACCCGCACTCAAATGGGCTAAGAAGCTCTCGATCTAAAGAGAATTTTTTCGTTAACCCTAAGACAGCCACCATGATAATTACCCCAAGAATTAAACCCGAAACTAAAATAGCTAGATTTATAAAAATTGAAACTTAAAAACTTTAAGATTTGCAATCCGACGTACTTTATATACTATTAAGTTAAACCCTAGTTAAGGCGCGTATGACGCATAAGTTATTCTATCAAAATAAACCTTTTTCAGGCACTTAACTCTAAATCCGACCTAAGGCTTTTTAACCTTTTGACTGCAAATCAAATATCATAATTGACTAAAGCCCTGAGTTATTTTAGGCATCTCTGCTTCTTTAATTCCACAAATTAATATTATAAAACTTCTAAAATTTTATTTTAAGCTAAACGGTCAAATTACGAAAATAAAAAAATAAAGAACAGTAAACACCTGACCAAAAATAACGTAAGGTGCTTCTACTGGACGCGCCCCAATCCAGGTGAGCAATAGAAGCAAGCTAAACAACCCCCAAATTAATTTTTTAAACAAAGGAGAAAAAGAGAGAGACTTAAATCTTGAGAGCTTTATTAATGGCAAAACATACAAAACAGCCACAGACAAAACTAACGCTAGCACCCCGCCTAGTTTATTCGGGATTGATCGCAAAATAGCATAAGCAAACAAAAAATACCACTCTGGCTGGATATGCAGGGGCGTCACCAGCGGATTGGCAGGAATAAAATTTTCAGGGTCCCCTAAATCCCAAGGCTTTACTATACACAGATAAAAATAAAAAAACAAAAAGATAAAAACCCCCAGAAGATCCTTTAAAGAAAAATATGGGTGAAAAAGCAATTTATCATAATTACTCCTCACCCCTAAAGGATTTCTAGACCCTTTTTGATGGAGGAACAATAAATGAACCCCCACTATGCCTATAATAGTAAAAGGTAGAAAAAAATGTAGAGCAAAAAATCGGCTTAGGGTAGGCTGCCCGACGGCGAAACCCCCCCATAGTCAATAAACAATTTCTTCGCCTAAGTAAGGAATGGCAGAAAATAAATTAGTAATAACTGTTGCCCCCCAAAAAGACATTTGCCCCCAGGGCAGAACATAACCTAAAAAAGCAGTTGCCATTAATAAAAATAAAATAGTGACACCTCTTATTCAGACAGGGCCTTGCCTGTAAGATGAAAAATATATCCCTCGCCTAATATGCAAATAGATACAAATAAAAAATATTCTAGCCCCATTTGCATGGAAAATACGCAGAGATCAGCCGTAGTTTACGTCTCGCATAATATGCCTAACGGAATTAAAAGCTAAAGATGTGTCCCTAGAGTAGTGTATTGCCAAGAATAGGCCAGTTACTAACTGTGCCCCAAGACACACCCCTAACAATGAACCAAAATTTCACATAGTGCTAATCCTGCTGGGCGTGGGCAGGTCAACTAGGGAACTACTAAAGATCTTTAAAAGAGGGTTAGTTTTATTTCTAGAATAAATAACGTTTCTGATACACAACATATGAAAAGCTTTGAACTTTTTATGCTTAAAAATTTAAGATGTGTAAGTTTTTATAGCTTATAACTAGAGCATCGCCTTGAAGCTGCGAAGGAATTAATTTAAGAACAATCAGAATTACCCTAATTATCGTCGACTATACGCTGTTTCTTGTAGCAGTACTAGTAAATATTGCTTTCATCACACTACTTGAACGAAAAATTTTAGGCTACTCCCAAAGTCGCTTGGGGCCAAATAAGCCCGCATTTACAGGCCTCCTCCAACCCATAGCAGACGCGGTAAAACTGTTTCTAAAGACTCATTTTTCTCCAGGCAGGACACATAAGTTAATTTTTTTTATAGGCCCAAGACTCAGCTTGTCTCTTGTCTTATGGGTATGGTTAACCACCCCCCTTTTTTTTGACACCAGGTTTTTTTTATTTTCGGCAATTCTAATAATAATGATTATGAGAATAAACGTGTACCCCCTGCTGTTAATAGGCTGGGCTTCTAACAATAAGTATTCTATACTAGGGGGACTTCGAAGAGTTGCGCAGACTATTTCTTATGAGATCAGGTTTGCTTTAATTGTTCTATCTATTTTAGTATTAATAAGAGCGACTAGTTTAGACCTTTTAGCAAAAACTAAGACCTTTTACAGGATTTTTATAGTCAGCCCAGTAATTTTTCTTTTTTGGGTTGTCTCTAGAGTTGCCGAAACCAACCGAACCCCTTTTGATTTTTCGGAGGGGGAAAGAGAACTTGTCTCAGGATTTAACACAGAATACGGGGCAGGGGGATTTGCAATAATTTTTATAGCTGAGTATGGAAGAATTTACTTTTTAAGTATAATTAGCGGCCATATTTTTTCTCCCCAAAGCAGAATTTTTGCTCTTGGTTTATTTGTGAGAATAATACTTTTTATTTGAGTTTGGCTACGATGCACTTTTCCCCGGTACCGATATGACTTATTGATGAACCTAGCTTGAAAAAGCCTACTACCCGTTACATTAACACTAAATTTAGTTATTCTAGCTATCATTCTTTTGTAAATATATTAAAATTTAACAGATCTTTTATCAACAGGCTAGTATTGCTTTTGAGCATTGTCTCTTTAGTAAGATTATACAGTTTCTGGTTAGTTGGTGAAATGAGAGAAGTCTTTTTCATAGACTTCCAACTTGCTAGCTTTAATTTTATAAGAATCAACTTTGTTATTATAAGAGACTTATCAAGAATAAGATTTATAGCTAGAGTTAGCCTTATTAGGGTAGCCGTTTTGAAGTTTAGGGAAACGTACATAAGGGCGGACCCCCTTTTTTACCGGTTTCATTTTCTACTAATATCATTTATTTTTAGCATATATTTTTTGATTTTAAGCCCTAATTTTATTAGTATTCTGTTAGGGTGAGACGGGCTAGGACTTAGCTCTTACTTACTGGTAATTTACTACGGTAGCCCCAAAGCATACAACTCGGGAATAATTACAGCCCTAACTAACCGCCTAGGGGACGCTTTAATTTTGGTTAGAATTGCCTACGTACTAAAAACAGGCACATGGCATATCTTTTTTTACTCTTTAGAACCAATACATATGGGGGTGACTCTAATAATTATGCTTGCTGCAACCACTAAAAGAGCCCAAATCCCATTTTCAGCTTGATTGCCCGCCGCTATAGCTGCCCCAACCCCGGTTTCCTCTTTAGTCCACTCTTCGACCCTAGTAACGGCCGGGGTTTACTTACTAATCCGCCACACTTCTTTGTTCCTAACCTCGCACACCTCTTTTTATTGCGCAGTAGTTGGAAGACTGACAATATTAATAGCTAGAGTCAGAGCATTGTTTGAAATGGACCTAAAAAAAATAGTTGCTCTATCCACCCTTAGACAATTAGGGGTTATAATCTTGAGCTTAGGGCTGGGCGCCTACACTGCCAGCTTTTTCCACTTACTAACCCACGCGTTTTTTAAAGCTTTGCTTTTTTTATCGACGGGGAGTATTATTCACAGCAGAAATAGTCACCAGGATTTGCGAGCAATGGGGAGAGCAAGAAAAATTATACCCCTCACGGGCAGATTTGTTTTAGTTTCGCTCCTCAGACTTATAGGCCTGCCTTTTATATCAGCATTTTTTTCCAAAGAGCTTATCTTAGAGCTTATTTTAATAAACAACTTAAATACCTTCATTTATTTTTTGATAGCGACGGGAATTAGCCTTACAGCTCTGTATAGTGCCCGGTTTATGTACATAGGTATAGTAAATTTTAGCAAAAATGAACAAGTAATTTTCAAGTCTGATGAAAACCAAAAACTAATTCTAAGGATAATTATTCTTAGGGGCCCAGCAATACTGGCTGGAGCTTTTTTACAGCTAGTCTTGTTCCCAACCACTGAGCTAAGATCCAGCCCCAGGGGTTGAAAACTAAGGGTTGTCTCTTTAATTTTTTTGGGTATTATTGCAAGCATTTTTATAAATAAAAAGCTATGTATTCGAAGCTGGCACAAACTCTCATGGATTAGGGGGGGTATATGGTCTTTACCTATAGTAAGGGCACAAACCCCCGCCACTCTATCTTCTCCCTCGGGTATTACTATTAACAAAACTCTTGACCGAGGAATTTTTATTTTTCTTATCACATCGACAGAAAAAGTTATTCTCAGAGCTAGCGGAGTAACTCCCCCGCTGCTGTCCTTGCAAAAAATTTTAAGAATCAGAGTAGTGTGGGGCCTGCTAGCCAGACTATATTACTTATGTAATAAATTACACTGAGCCATAAAAAATAACAGCCTAAGCCCCAAATTTCAAACAACCAGGTCCAATCTTCACGCCTCCCCCCTAACTAAAAGGCCTCTTCAAGAAAAGGTTTTAGCTACAAAAGTAAAAAGCAAAAAGGCAATGTTTAAGTAAACGAAAATAAACAACAAACTAAAAACTAAAAACATCAAACTGAGAAAAATTCTTTTTTGAACTAAATAAAATAAAATTAAAAGTTTTAAAAAAAAACCAATAAATGGGGGAATGCCCCTTAACATTAAAACCCCCAAAATAAAAATAACGAGGTTTGTTCTTTTTAGTCTTTTATTAAAATCTTGACTAATCCTATGAGAGCTAATTTTAACCCTCGCAACCAGGACCAAAAGCCTAGCCCCATACCCTACCATGAACTGAAATCAAATGCTGTCTCTCAAATCAAGAGAAACTAATACCCACCCCAGAGAAAAAATAGAAGAAAGACCTAAAATTTTTTTAATGCTTTTTTGAGACAACCTGGCGAGACTTCTTACGCCCACCCTAGCCACCCTAGAAACTATTAATAAAATAAACCTCGGCTTTCTAATTATTAGTAAAGGAATTAGTTTCTGTCAAATAGACAACACTCAAATTAAAAACCATGAAAGTTTTTGAACGAGGCTTAAATACCAGGCATGGAAAGGGGCCCCCCCGAGTTTTAAAAGTAACGCTAAAAAATAAATCGTAAAAAGAGTAGAATTAGAGCTACACAAGAGCAACATAAAAATAACAATTAAAATTAGCCCCCTTCCCACGGATTGAACTAAAAAATAATTTAAAGTCTTATTAGAAACTTTAAATACAGCGGATTTGCTTAAAATAGCAATAAAAGACAAAAAGTTAAGCTCTAGTAACACCCACAACAAAATGTATCTCTGGGCGCTGAAAGAAATTCAAACCCTTAGGACTAAAGTTAGTTTAGTGATAGTTTGAAACCTTCAGTTAATATATTTGATGGCCGACACAAGCATTAGGCTGTAATCCTAAACATGAATTATATTCTCAAATAATACCCCAAGATTTTAAATCATATTAGGCGCTTAAAGCCTACGCGCTAGTCCGCCACTGAGGTCAGCTCTAAAGTAAAATTTACATTTAGTTTCGGCCTAAACTTAGGTCTTCCCTTGAGCTTATACTAAAATCTTTATCCCTACTAATTTTTTTAGGATTCACTATTGGCTGAAGAAGGTGAGAAATAATACTCAGGGTGTTAGCCCTAAGCTTATTAGTTTGTTTTACAAGCCCTGCCATAAGAAGAAGAGTTCCTCAAACCCTAAGCTGCCTTTGCCTTGACAACGCGTCCTTTCTTCTAACCAGGCTAACCTTTCTCACATTTTTCTGGTCTCTTACGTATAGTAGGTTTTTAACTTTTCATAAGTCTGGAACTACACTACACCTATTGGTTATTATACTAAGGGTAGTACTTTTGCTATTTTTTTATACCAGCAAATTAATAACCTTTTACATCGCTTTTGAACTTTCTATTTTACCAATTTTTTTAATTATTTTAGGATGGGGGTACCAGTCCGAGCGGCTATCCGCCAGACTTAGGATAATATTTTACACCCTTACAGGATCTATGCCCTTGTTAATAACTTTAATTTCGACACAGCAGATCTTTTCGATTATTTCTATAGACAACCTACTAAGCTTAAATTCTGAAAATCAAAGGACAGCCAGAACTATGCTAATAGGGTTTTTTCTGCTCGCTTTTGCTGTAAAGCTTCCTATGTTTGGGGCCCACCTATGGCTCCCCAAAGCGCACGTAGAGGCCCCCGTACTTGGGTCCATAATTTTGGCGGCTATCCTCCTCAAACTCGGCAGTTATGGGTTATGAGTATTCTTCCAAATACCCGTGCCTCTCACTATTATTAATACCTGGTTAGCTATTTCTTTAGTGGGAGCAAGCTTAGTAAGGCTATTATGCCTCCGGCTCAGGGACTTAAAGATAATTATTGCTTACTCTTCGGTTAGACATATGGGCATCCTGATAGCCGCGCTTAGGCTTAATAATATGTCTGGGGCCAAAGGTGCTTTAATACTTATATTAGCACACGGTTCAACTTCGTCAGCTATATTTTTAGTAGCTTACATTTTATACCAGGCCAATCACTCTCGAAGTATTTTACTCACCAAGGGAGTGCTAGGGTGAAGAGCGTCCCTCCCGCTACTGTGGTTTTTAGTTTTAATATCTAACATAGCTACTCCCCCCTCGTTTAACTTGATAGCAGAACTCTTATTAATTTTAAACCTCACTATCAATAGCGGGGCCAATATCCCACTTATTATTATTATTGTTTTGGTGGGCACTGCTTACTCACTGATTTTGTATAGATCTACAAGCCAAGGAAGTATGGTGTCTTTCACAGTTTCTTCACCCATTACTGCCCTGAGCCAATTAAGAGTATTTAATCATCTGTGATGGAGGTTTTTAATAATTCTGGCTTTAGACCTAGTTGTTGTGTAGTTTAAAATTGAGAAAACTTAATTTCTTAGAGCTAATTTCAAATTAGCATAGCCAATCTTAATAAAACTCTAAAAGATCTTAAACCTGACAAGCTTAAATTTTAATTAAACTAAGTTTTACAAGGAAAATACTTTATCCCTAATCTCCAAAATTAGAATTTTACTTAAACTACCTTAAATACAAAAAAAAAATTCTTTATCAAAGAGTTATGAGCCCTTTAGCTTTTTTAGCTTATTTTTGTTTTAAATGTTAAAAACAAGAGGCCTTGAGTTATAACTATGAACCATTGGGGGACAGGAATGAACCGTCTCAAGGGACCTCCTGAAAAATTTTCCGAATAAGACAGGTCGGTGCCTAACAAGAGCCTCCCACAAAATAAAAATCATGAAAATTACAGACACTACAGAAATTAATGACCCAATTCTAGCGAAAATATTTCAAGTAGTATAAAAATCAGGGTAGTCTGAGTACCGTCGAGGTATACCAGCTAGCCCAAGATAGTGTATAGGGAAAAAGGTTAAATTAACCCCAACAAACATCATTAAAAACTGTACTTTTAACCACCCGGGGTTTATAGTTATCCCCCTTATTAAAGGAAATCAGTTAACAAAAGCCCCCATTAAAGCAAAAACGGCCCCCATTCTTAAAACATAGTGAAAGTGGGCCACTACGTAATAAGTGTCATGCAACACCACATCTAGAGAAGAATTAGCTAAAACAACCCCTGTTAGCCCACCGACAGTAAATAAAAAAATAAACCCAAAAGATCAAAGCCTAGAAGGAGTAAAAGAGACCCACCTTCCATGGTAAGTTCCAATCCAGCTAAAAATTTTAATTCCTGTAGGAATAGCAATAATTATCGTAGCCGTAGTAAAATAAGCACGAGTGTCGGTATCTATCCCGACAGTAAATATGTGGTGGGCTCACACAACAAAACCAAGAACCCCAATAGCCAATATAGCATACACTATCCCCAAGACCCCAAAAGGCTCTTTTTTACCTCTCTCCTGACTCACAATGTGAGACACAAGCCCAAACCCCGGGAGAATTAGAATGTAAACCTCCGGGTGCCCAAAAAATCAAAACAGGTGCTGGTACAGAATAGGGTCCCCCCCTCCACTGGGGTCATAGAACGAAGTATTTAAATTACGATCTGTTAATAACATAGTAATTGCCCCTGCCAAAACAGGAAGGGATAACAATAATAAAATAGCAGTAATTAACACTGCTCAGGCAAAAAGGGGCATTCGGTCTAAAAACATTCCAAAAGTCCGCATGTTGCCTAAGGTTCTAATAAAATTCACGGCCCCTAAAATAGAAGAAACCCCAGCTAAATGAAGAGAAAAAATTGCGTAGTCTACTGACGCCCCGCCATGTGAGATATTTCTTCTTAAGGGGGGGTAGACAGTTCACCCAGTCCCCGCGCCCCTCTCTACTAAGGACCTTGTTAAAAGCATAAAAAGAGCCGGCACCAAGAACCAAAAGCTTATATTATTTATGCGCGGAAATGCCATATCTGGAGAACCTAGCATTAGGGGGACTAACCAATTACCAAACCCCCCAATTAAAATTGGCATAACTATAAAAAAAATCATAATGAACGCATGTGCTGTTACTACCACGTTATAAATCTGATCATCTCCTATTAATGACCCAGGCTGGCCTAGCTCCAGGCGAATAATTATTCTCAGCCCTGTACCAACCATGCCCGCCCATGCCCCTGCCAACAAGTACAGTGTCCCGATGTCTTTATGGCTGCAAGACCAAAGTCACTTAGCCACATTATTCGTTTAAAGATAGTATAACAATTACATTTCTTTTACACAGAAAAAATGCATTAGCTCGTTAAAATAATACTATCTGTCTTTTTTATTTTACTAAGACTCGCCCTTGTCACCGTATTACTAACCCCTAGCCCTAGATTTTTAATTATGTGATTAATTATCCTAACTTTTTACCTCGGTCTAATTTTAAGAAAAATTCTGTCTTCCTGAATAATGTACTCAGTGATTTTATTATTCACGGGAGGCATAATAATTTTATTTATATACATGCTTACCTTAGTGAGCTCAATTAAAGTTATTTTTTTTAAAGCTAGCAGAAAATTTTCTATTTTTATTACGTGCATTATTTTAACGTTCTTCCTTACCCCTAATGAGCTTAACATAGACCTAAACCTGTCAAATATGTTTATACTGAGAGCCACTAGCTACACCATTTTTCTAGCAGCATATTTGTTTATCGTTTTAATGGCCGTAGTTAAACTCTCCTCAGCTTACAAGGGCGCCATAAAATCGACACTGCACCATGAGAAAAAATAAAATAAGAAGGTTTGTTTTCATTTTTGTACTCTTGTTCACTTACTTTGCGGGTAAAGAGTTGTACTTTTACAACATGGTGGGGGTTTGAATATTCCTTTTAGTTTTAAGGTACCAGAAAGTTAAGAACCATCTGGTATCTTTAATACTTCTTCTTGAACTTTTATCTGTGATGAGCCTTTTTGCAGCCAGGTTTTACGTAAAATTATCTACGTCTTTAAATCTTATATTTGTATTAATAAGAATAATGGTGGGAGAGGCCACGTTAGGCCTAGCAGTTCTTATTAGCCTAGTGCGAGCCAACACCAACAGCTTGATGATAAGCACCCTCAATTAAACCAATGTCAACATGAGCTCAACTAGGACTTCAAGATGCTTTTTCTCCCGTGATAGAAGAGTTTATCTACTTTCATGATTTCACAAACATAATTTTACTTTTTATTTTGAGATTCGTTGGATTAATTATAGCAAGGGTCATATTTAATAAGGTTATTCATAAATCTTTGTTAGAGGGGCAAGTTTTGGAATGTATTTGAACGCTTATCCCCGCCTTAATTTTAATTCAAATTGCTCTACCTTCGTTAGTTTTATTATATACCTTAGAAGAATACAGAAGGGAGAAAGGGGTCTCTTTAAAAGCAACAGGACATCAGTGATACTGAAGCTACGAGTACCCAGAATTTTATTTTTCGAGTAGTAGCGATGATTATTCTCTGTTTACCTTTGATTCATATATAGTTAATTCTAACGATATCAAAGGTGGTGAATTTCGCTTACTAGAGACTGACAACCGGGTAAATCTCCCAAGCCAAATCCCTATTCGAATTTTAGTCACGAGAGGGGATGTCCTTCACGCCTGAGCTATGCCTAGCCTAGGTTTAAAGGTTGACGCCGTCCCAGGACGCTTAAATCAACTTAGAGTGGAAATAAACTCGACAGGGGTGTTTTACGGCCAATGCTCTGAAATCTGCGGAGCTAACCACAGGTTTATACCTATTTCCATTCAATTTTTAAGAATAAGGGACTGAGCAGACAGAATAGAGTTAACTTAAGAATATAAGTTAAATAAACTAAAAAATTTCAAATTTTTAAATGAACCTCTGTTTTATTCTTGTACTAAAATCTTATCTATGGACTTCTAATCCTGCCCCGGCAATTGAGTTTGTCAGATTTTAACCTAGTATTGGGCCCCACAACGACGGTGTAGTTTATTAAAATATAAATTTTGTAAATTTAGGATGCTAGTCGTCTGCCCCTCCCCTGCTAGGCTAAACGCCTAACCCTGATTTATGGCTAAAGTACAATAATGAGCTAGGTCTCAATAGCGCCCCGAGGGTCTAATAAATTTTCTCTTTCCCTTCATCTCTAGCACCCTCAGCTAAAACATAAAAGGATAATCCGCTAAACCACCCACGGGACGCTTCCCGTGGACCCCGATCAAACCAAACGGGGGGGGGGGGGGGGGGG
>JAIYDG010000317.1 GCA_027487625.1 Bacteroidota bacterium | reverse complement strand
TCCATTGTTGCAATTTCTTCTTGGACTTTCTTTGTGAACTGGTCCACATCAACGTCAACATCTCCTTCAAGTTCGTCGTGAAGTATGATAAGTTCTTCCGACAAAGCTCTCAGTCTCTTGGTTTTCACTGCCTTGCTTGATTTTTCGACAAAGACAATCTGTTCATGCATTGCCTGTAGGATGTCCATTGTAGTCAAAACAAGATTAGGTGTCTTCTTCCATTCTTCGGGAAGTTGGATGTTTTCTCTCTTGAGATCCGGGTATCGGAGATGCTTGTCTGCAAAAGCACACCTGTATGGTGCAGGAATCCTTGATAGAGCATCAGCCAATGGGAGGGATACTCCAGCAGTGTGTACAAGAGTCCACTTGAATGGTAGTGAGTAGATTCGGTGTGATATCCGAGCCATTCGTGCATTATCCGGATTGTGGTAGCAGCTCAGAAGATTGATGAGGCTTTTCAGATCTGTTTTGATGATTGCTTCTGTGCAATTGAACAGGTAATAATAGTGAGTGTGAGCTCCTATTAAAATTGCCATTGCTTCTCGTTCCAATGAAGTGTGATGCAGAGACTCAGTAACTGTGAATCTCTTGGAACCGTATCTGATGATTTTTCGTGTTTCAGTTCCATCTTCGTGAAATTCAGACTGGTATAAGACTGAACCCACTCCTGTTAAGGATGCATCTACTTCCATGTATATTGGTTTGTTGAAGTCAACCATGTGTAAGCATTCTGCTTCTTTTATGGACTTTTTCAGTTCTTCGAATGATTTCATCTGAATCTTGTTTAGTTCAAATGTTTGTTTGTCATTCTTGCCCCTGAGTGCTTCAAACAAGGGCCCTGTTTTCAGATGGTAACTGTCAACAAAGGTGGCCATGTATCCTGCAACCCCCAGGAGGCTCTGAAGTTCTTTCTTGGTTGTTGGTGCTTTCAGTCCGTCAAAGTAGCTTTTTCTTTCTTCTGGGATGCTGATCGTTGTTCCTGACACGATATGTCCTAAGAATTGAACTTCCGTTTGGAAAACTCTGAGTTTAGGCATTGAAACCATAAAGTTGTGTTGCAATAAGTCTGAGAAGACTGATCGTATGTCCTCAATGTGATCCATTTCATTTGTTTTGGTGAATATCAACAGATCGTCCAAATGCTGAACAACAACTCTACGTGATTTCTCGGATAGTGCTTTCTGGACCAAATATGAATAAGTTCCAGGAAGACTAGCAATGCCATCAGGTGTTGACCTGTATGCGAAGACATGGTATGGATATTTGGTTGAGCTCGGGACCCTAAATGCCGTTGCCATTCTTAAAAGAAATGACGAGACAAGTGATCGATATGCTTTTCGCATGTCTGCAATTGTGATGAATTTTGCATTTTTGATCTTGGGCAGCAAGCATTCAACTCCTTTTACCATGTTTGAGAAGAAATTCTTGTGAAGTATGATACTGTTCAAAGCCCTGACGTCAAGACACATTCTCCATTTTCGTTTCTCGAATGGGATGTGTTTGTTGCTTGAGTTGTGGTGAGTTAACAACACTGGCATGTTGTATGGGCTTGTGACTTCAACTATTTCGTCTCGTGCTAACAGGTCGTCTATCATTTTCTCCAGGACTTCAACCATCTTCGGATTCATCGGGTATGGCTTGGTGTGGATTGGCTTGTCAGTGGTAAGTTGTATGTCCACTACTGCTGGTTTGCCATCGAAAATGAGAGGCCTGCAATCATTGTTGTTGCATGAAAGCAAGTTCACATGTTCGTCCATCATATCTGCGAATTTCTTTTGAGCTTCCGATGATATTGGAAGAGTTGTTGGGTTGATGTAATCTCTCCACTCTCCTGGTTTGAATGTGTCTGGAATTCCAATTGGAGGATCCTTAGGGATGGCAAGTGGAATGGGAGGAGGTCTCCCTGATTTGTCAATCTCAACTTCCTCTTTGATTCCTTCCATCTCTTCTTCTGACATGTCGTATTCACAACCTGGGTGTGTGTTCATGAATAAATCCAAAGCTTCCTCATCAACTAGTCCAAGGGGATCGACTGGTGTGTCGAATTCAGTTTCATCCACTGCAGTCATGTTTGAAATGATCGCCCTGAGTTGGCTGAACTTTTGTTTCCTTGGAATCCGACCTGGGTTAGTCAATTCGGATACATCTCCTTTGAATAGCTCAATCACTGAGTTGGAGTCCACTTTTGATTCTGCCTGTTTCTGGCCGTTTATGTCGGGCATCTGTTCTGTTTCAAAGTTTTGAACCAAAACATCACACCTGGAGTTGGGTTTCATAAATGGCTTAATCATGGGGAATGTGTTGATGATTGCTTTCCTCCAATGGTACTCACAGTTATCAAAATCACCTGCTAGGCGGGAGTCTCCAATATCCATGGTGATTCTGAAATTGGTTGGCACGCGAAGTGTTCGTAACTCACTCATTGTGATGTAGAGTGTTTGTTTGAGCTGTGTTTGGATTTGTTGTTCATTGTAAGCCCTTGTTGGTGAAAAATAGACAATGCAGTTCAGGACAATCCCCAGTCTGAAAATGCTAACCACTCCTTGGTTGATTTTGGTTTTGAAGATTGGGGTTCCTTTGTCACGGTGTTGTAATTCAGGAGGTGTGGTGTCTGAACATGTCTGAATATGGAGTCTTGTCTCCATGGTTCCGGCTAGAACTTCACCTGGGAATGATTGGGCTGCAATGTGGACACATTCTGGATGAGTGTTACCACCTAGCTGTAGGAACTTGTAGTTGAAAACTTCATGAAGGAGAACCATTATTTCCATAGTTTCCAATGAGAGATTCAAAAGAGGGTCTGGAAAGAAATATTTTTGTGGTTCATTGGGATCTTCAGCTCCTTTCTTCATGATGCATTCTAGCTCTTGTTTTGCATCATCCATGTCATCTCGTGTGATGCTCGAGTATGATCCATCTTCATCTGGAACTATCAATAGATTTACCCTGGGTGTTAAACAAGGTTTTGAATAGTGTGAGCTGTTATAACTGCAATGCAGATGAATTCCTGGTGCATATTCTTGTAAAAATCCTCCCTCAACATCCACAGGGTTGTATACTGTGGAAGTGAGTCCGTACCGATCAGCTAGTTGGATCAGCGAAGGGTCGGTGGGACTTTGGACAATTTTACAAAAGCAGTCTTCAGTTTCCACAACTGTGATTTGGTCAAATTTATGTTTTATCTGCCTTATTGGTGTGATGTCCACTAAGTTTGAGTTTGACTTTGATGTATTTGAATCCTGGATGATCTCCACTTTTGCAATCTCCATCGGCTCTGTAATTGCAAATGGATGTTCGGATGTATTCTGGACCTGAACCATGATTGTTTCTTTGTTCAGTTTCGTGACTGATGGAGTTATTTTCAAGATTCCGTCTTCGTCAATTGCTGTTGCCAGCAGATCACTGGTGTGGAAGTTAGTTCCCGTCAACCCGTCTAAGATTGGTATTTGTAACGGGATGAATGCTTTCTCCTTTGGTTGTAGATTGATGCATGAGACCGACACAGCACTGGCTGATGAATCGGGGAGGAAGACTGCTTTCACAGGCCCCTCGTTCTGATGCATGTCTATGAAGAATTCGTCTCCTTTCCAGATGCTTGACCATCGATACGCCACTGCTAGGTTTGATCCTAGGATGATACCTTTTGCTTCAGGTATGACTAGCATGGGCACATTCTTCAGGATGTATCCAGTGTCGAATGAAAATGAAAGGTATACTACTTCAGTACCATCGGTCTTAGCTCCAGGTACAATGCCTGAGACACTGAGGTGATGGTCAAAGTGTCTTGCCACTGGTACGATTTTCTCGTATTCTTCCAGTGTTTTCTGTCCAATCGTACTGGTAGTAGCTCCTGTGTCATAAAGTGCCATTCTTTTGCGATGATCTGCCATGAAGATTGCAATGTATGGTCTCTTCTCAACGAGCTTGACCATTACTTCTGAGATTTTTGCTTTTTCTTTCTTAATCTTCCGCACTTTGGTGTTAATTCTCCTATCTTCAGTATTTCTTTCCAATTTATATCCATTTGTTGGTTTAATCAACCCGTCCATTTCATAAATTGGTGGGAAATAACTATGTTCCCGTGTTGGGTCATATTCTTTGGATCCCATCAGTTTTCCAATTGGTTTGAAGAAGGATTTGACACTTTCTTTCATTGTTCTTGCCATACTTGGTTCTGGCTTGACTTGTTCGATCCACTGTCTGAGATCAATTCGGCTTTCTTTCAGTTTCTTGTGATATCTTTTCTTGGTCTGATACAGTCTCCATGTGTCACGGATTGATCCAGTAACCAAGTAGATGTAATGGAACATGAAACTGCACAATGCGACCATTGCAATCACAGGTATTTCAATGAAATGACCCATTATTGTCGTGAGTATCATGAAGATGGTAGCCACGATGCGAGTTCCAATGCCGGTGTCCATGCTTTCAGTCAGCAGGTTAAGTTCTTCCGGACCTGTGACCAATCCTGTCCACCATAAGAGATTCCATGGCATCCTCAGGGCAGGCTCTTCTTGCCTAACATCCTGTTGTTTTGTCTTCTTTGGTTTCTGGTCTTGATTCTTTGACTTTTGTTTGTTTTTCTTCACATTCTCAAGGTATCGTAATCTATTATCTTCTGTTGTGAAGTGATTTCCTTGGTTTTGCTGGTTATTCTGATTGTCTTGGTGATATTTCGTCTTGTTCTCCTGATTGGGGATGATGGTTTGAATATCGTCTCCTGATGCCCATGAGACAGTTTCAAAAGGCCAATCGTCTCCCAGATCTTGGTTGTTGTTTGTGACCCTCTCTTCATTTTCTTGATTGTGGAGGTCATTTTGTTTGAAATGGATTTTTCTTTTCAGTTGATCTTGTCTCTCAACTTGTTCAGCCATTCTGACAAGTTCGTCATCCGAAAATGAATCATAATCGCTTTCTGATTCAGAGTCTTCACCCCATTGGTCAGTAACATTCTTCCTCATGTTCTTCTGATGAATGCTATATCGCAAGGAGGGTGCTTGTGGGATGAACATTTGTTGTGACTGGTCACCTTCCATATCTTCGAGGTCGTCGAAGTTCCAATCACAAAATCCACTCATGTTGTCGAAATCACCACACGGGTCTTCATCTGACATATACATTGAGAGTTTATTTTCTGTCATTTCGTCATAGGTTGGTTTGCTCCTTTTGTTTCTTATTCTGATGGTCGAGATGACTGCTCTTTGTCTGGTAGGAGGCCTTGCTTTGATTTTCGCTGGGCCACTGAAGGGATACTTGGCTGCTTCTTCTTTTTCTTTCTTATCTTCGTATCCTTCAAAATCTAATTCTGCGTAGTCTGTGAAGTCAGTGATCTCGTTGTCGGAGTCTTCGTGTTTTTTCTTTCGTCTCCGATCTGTTTGCATCTTTTCTTTGATTTTCACATAGATTTCTGTTTTTGCTTGTTCAATTTCAGCTTTGATGAGTCTTGCCTCATCGACTGCGTCCTGCAGTATTGGTTTTGTTTGAAAATGGTATTCGGGATTGCCTCCCTCCAAAGTGTTAAATCCCATCATTGGGTCTTTTGGGTTGAGGGTCTGGAGCAATTGCTGGTTAGTATTTTTTAGTGTTTGCTTTTTCTGTACAATATTTTGTGTTAGTCCAGAGCCCTCTTCTGATAGTCACATGTTGACTGGGGCTTCGTAGGTGTAGGCCATTGAAGGTGATCCCTGGGTGGGGGTTGCACTCATCTGGGCCTGCTGGACTTGCTGCGGCATTGCAGTCATTACGTTCATAACTGCAGTTTCAGGGACAGCCTGGGTGCCGTTGTTTCCCAAGACAGCTCCTGCTTTCATGTTGTTGTTCATGACCTGCCCCTGTGGCATCATTTGCACATTTTGTGGTTGAGGGACGTGGTAGTAGTTTGCTGCTACTTGCTGTTGAGGCATCATCATGGGCTGTCCTGTTGTCATGTATTGTACAGGTTGCTGTTGCATCATCTGTTGTTGTTGCGGGTAGTAGTTCTGCTGTTGTCCGTATTGGTTGTTGTTTTGCTGTTTACGGAATCCGTTGTTTCGGTTCTGCCTACCATTTCCGTTGCCTCGTGGGGCCACTTGTCCATTTGCTACCATTTCCTGGTACTTAGCCTGGAGCATTTGTTTCATGCAACCTCCGGTATGGAATCCGTCGCATGATGCACATTGGTTGTCTCCTGCTCGCTGCCCGGCATAGGCCTTGCAGAATTTTGCGAAATGGCCAGGTCGTCCACACAGGATGCATCGATTTTCTCCAAGAGCCTGGATGTATTTTGCCATCTGCTCTCGTTCGCCAGTTGTCCTTTCTGGGTATGGGTCGAACAGTTGCTTGGTTGCATTCGATGTTTGCACCATTGGTTGCATCTGTTGTTGTGGCTGTTGTTGCATTTGCACCATCTGTTGTTGTGGTTGCATTTGTTGCATCTGTGGTTGGTACATTTGTTGTTGTTGAACTGGCATTTGTTGCTGTTGCTGCTGTTGTCCTTGGATGCGTGGGGAGCTTCCTTGTTTCTTGCCTGTCTTTTGAGAAGACCGGCTTGACCCGATACTCTGAGCAGAGCTTGTTCCTGGCTGGGCAGTCACAGACACTTCATCGACATAGGCTGGTCTTGGCCCACTTCCATCCATGGATCCTGCTGTCTTCTTGATGTTTGTGCAGATGATTTCCATGAGTACGTCGATGTCATTGAACTCCTCAATCTGATCTTTGGGGACTCCTTGTTGTTTCTTCAATTTTCGTGTCATGCGGTGGGCATCTTTCTTGGCCTTGAATTGTGCCATGACCAGAGGGTACAGCATGCTGTAGTGAAGTGTCATCATCCGAATCATGTCCTCTTGAACTGTTCGCTCGAATTGGGCTTTTCGGATTGCTGGCTTCTTGATGTGTGCATACATTCTAAGTCGAAGATTGCGAATCTTCGTGAATGCAGCTTCTGGGTTTGCAGGCTTATCTTTGCAGATTTTCTGGATCTCCCTGAAGGCACCTTCTTGAGATAACCGTTCAGAGGCCATTTTCTGCATGTGCATCCACACATGTTCGAAGCTTTCCCCACTGCTCAGCCTGTTGCGGACATCTTGTTCAGAGTCTCCTCCCAGGACTGACAGGAATAGTGAGAAAGCACATTCCCTGTTTAGACGATTTGCTGTGATTTGTGACTTCAGCATAGGCAAGTAGTATTTCAAACTCTTGCCTTCCTTTTCGACATCGTATTTGTCATGTTCATTGATGCCTAATGATGCTCGTAGACTTTTGACCAGATGAGGTCCAAAGTTGTCATTTGACCCCAACGTCGGTGGTGAGATCAAATCTTGGTCTTCGTCTTCATCCTCATCTGAACTGTCACTGTCATGTCGTGGATACTTCGTTTCGGGAACTGCCACGGGTCTTGACATTGCCTCCAGAACACTGATGGATGCTCGTTTGTTCATTTGATCGACCATTCGAGGGATGTCACACTGGCCCATGATCTGGAGGGCCTCTTCCTTGGTCTTCCTTGGTGTGACAGGGTCATCAATGACTCGTTGGAGGATGCCCCTCATTACTGCAAATCGCGTCTCTTCATTTTTGAAGACAGTGTTCTTGAATCGAGGTCCAAGGATGCTTTCTGGGTTGGTTCCGTTGATGTTGTAGTCGAATGAATCAACTGAGAGATCATCCAGTGTTGGCTTGAGGACTTCAAATTTCACTCCTTCTTTCTTGAGTTTATCCTCCTTGGCCTTCTTTTTCTCTTCTTTGGCTGTCTTGATTCCTTCTATGACAGCTGCTGTCATCACCATCGTCAATGCCGAGTAGGGGCTGTCAGGTGGGATGTTTGCACCCTCCATCGTCCTAGCTACCGCATCCACTGCTTTGTAGATGGCTGGCTCGGCTGTTTCCGTTGTCTTGGCTACCTTAGTACCTGCGATTTGGCCCAGGTGGCTCAAGATTGGTTGTTTTGGTGGGAATTCTGTTTTGTTGTGGCTCTTGGTTGCCTGATATGTTGTCGGTGATACCGGCTCTGGCTTTTGTTTGGAGATCGGGATGATCCTGCCTGTGTATTCCCATTCGCCTGGTGCAAGGAATCGAACTTCGTATACCATTTTCTCTGGTGTTGCCTGCGATGCGGATGAAGTCGATGGCTGAGGGTTGGAATAGTCGACTCCCCCAGGTCCTTGTGGCTTCAATATGCCTTTTGGCTGGGGCACTGTTGGCCTGTGGTCGGGGTATCCAAGCCCTTGAAGGATGGGATGTAGTGCTGGCATGGCTGCTTCGGCTATTGCTGGGACTGGTTTGTCGACTTTCATGAATCGTCTGAGGTCGTCAAAGAATTTTTTTGTTGTTTTCCCTTCCATTTGGAAGTACTTGGAGATTTCATCTGGGACATCTCCTTGGTTTCCTTCATCTGGGTTGCCTG
The DNA here is from genome assembly GCA_027487625.1 of Bacteroidota bacterium. Taxonomy (GTDB): domain Bacteria; phylum Bacteroidota; class Bacteroidia; order UKL13-3; family UKL13-3; genus CAISCU01. Next base: position 7,726 of record JAIYDG010000317.1, on the reverse strand, counting down.
CTCCAGCAGGGATGGCTGGTGAGCGTGGTTGTTGGTCTGCATCATCGTCTGAGTCGTACAGTGCTGTGAGGTCCACAAGCTGAACAACCCCATGGACTTTCTCCAGATAGTCATACCTCAACACCTGGATGGCTGCGTCCATGTTCTCATCCTCTGTCCAAAAGTGGAGGTCTTCCATGTCAGAGACATCCCCTCTCATCCAGAGTTCATCTTGACGGAACATTGCTCGCAATGCTCGATCAGGCCCATGAAGAAGGCACAGTTTCGTGAACTTGTCACTTGCAATCACTGAGACTGTTTTGTCAAAGTTCTGCATCAAAAACTGCTGGATTCCGTCTGTGAAATCCTTGATGATTCTCATCTGTTTTGTTGCTTTGGTGGGGGGTGGGATTGGCACTGCTTGACTGTGCACACCATCTTCTTTGGGTGGGAAGAACCCCCATTGGTACCGTTCTTGTTTGAGTTGGTCAAGTTGAATCAGATCAGCGTTAGGATCCATTGCTGCTGATGACTGTTTTATTTAGATGTTCTTATTCAGTTACAATTAATTTCAAAGAGTTTTGTGGGTGGGTGTTTCTACCTTACACTCTTATAAATTTTTCGTTTCTAAATTTCCTCTGTTTTGGTTTCAGTTTTAGTTTCAATTTTGTAGAAAGTCAACAATCAAGTGAACTTCCAAAAACAATCAGTGATCGTAAGACAAATCGAGTTTTGATCTCAATAATTTTCTTATTTTGAGAGAGAAAAGTAACAATTTTGGTTTCAAGATTTAACCTGTTTTTGCAAAATATCCCTTTCCGTAAGCTGACCTTAATTTTCCTTCTTTAGCACAATTTTACAACCGCGGCAATGACTCAAAGACATATAGTTGAAATCTGAACAAATGTCAGGCCTACCTTGGTCAGAAGTGCACTTGAATCTGACTTGGTCCGAACGGAACAGGTTGCACGGTATCTCGTCACCCGAATTCTTCGACCCTGAATTTTTAGGGTCAAAACCTGACTTTTCAGGTTTTATTCTTCTTGTTCACTTTTAATTTCTCGGACTCGTTTGTCGAACCGAAAACAGAGATGGCTCAATTTTTTGCTTTCTCAATTAACAAATTTTGATCGTATTTTTCGATCTTGGAATCAATTAATTTCAGTTTTTTGTTTTGTTTTTTGTTTCTTTGCTTCGATAGCTCTGTTGGCTTTTTGGAATTTTTCAGAGTTTTTCTGGAATTTTTGGTAAATCCCTAGTCGGTTTTTAGGGCTCAAATCAGGGTAGACAAAAATTATCTATCTAATTTTTGCCCAAACGGCTCGAAACACAATCGAAGGACCACTCTTTATGCACAGCGACTCCCCAATCAAAGGTCTCAAAAGGGCGAAGCGATTGACTGCTCTAACCCCCGGGGGACCCCAGATTTACGACCCTGACTTCAGGCGGACTGTATAAAAGGGCAAACACGAATGTTGACCCCTCCCCTCAGGAGGAACCCGAAATCAAGTCTTCAATTTAAATAAGGGAATTGGTTGTCATATATTAATTACGAAATTTGTTTTAATTTAGTTGCTACTGTACTTCAAAATCTATCCGTTCAAATGTTTGTTTTATTTGCAAAGGGGGGAGGGGGTCGGACCAATGAAAGTCTTACGCACCGTTAACCCTTTTTATCGAATTCAGATTTTTAATTGATTCCATTGATGATGGTAATAACCTTCTAATTTGTCTATCTCGAAAGCAATTAAATATCACCAATCTCTTTTCACACTGTCTCTTATTTTTAGACTACACTTTAAATGATTAACACTTTTTACAATTTTTCACTTTCTTTTTATTATTTACAATTTCAATGTTCGATGGTTTGATTCTCAAAATATTTCAATTTGTTAATTTCAGTGCAATTTACAATGTTCTTTTTATCTTTTACAGGTAAGTTCGTTCAAAAATGGAATTACAAATTTACTTCAGTCTTTACTGTTAAATGTTTCTCAATAATTTACTCAGAAATTCTCTAAGTATTTTCTGTTATCAATGGGGTGGGTTTTGTATTTACTTTTAACAAAAAAATGAGTTGCTAGATGGTGTTTTACACAAGGGTGAAATATGTGTTGTTTACTCAAAGGTGAAATATCCTGGAATGGTCAAAAATTAGTTTGTTCTCTCACTCATACACACAGGTATGCAGGTATAGTTGCATAGGTGCTTTATGTTAGTCAGGTATTAAAAATCAGTTTTCTATTTCTATTTACAGGTACAAAATGGTTTTCTGTTTTTTATTTTCTTTTTCTTCATTTTTCTGTTTTCTATTTGAGTCATGCACTTTCAGACTGGCCAGGTTCAATTCATCAGAACCAAATACATTTGTAAAAAATGTTCATTTGTTCTCTCCACTTCCAGTTTGAGTTGTTGCAATGTTTATGACTTTTGTAGACTTGTTGGCATCTTGCGATCACCGCTTAAAACTAAAGACTGTCCATGTTTTATCGGCCTTGGCTTTTGACATTCGCAGTATCACAGGGTGCAGTTGCCTGTTTTTCAGGCCCAGAGTCACCATCAGGGTCCAGGTGTCCTTTCTCCGTCCGGGTCAGGGGGGTGCATGTATTTTTATTAACCTTAATACTATTTATTTTTGGTGAGTAAGTTGCATATCAGATATTAGTAAAACAAGACCCTACCCAGGTACACAGTCTCGTTTTAGATATCGAATTTGCCCCATACTCCTTTTCTTGTTTTCTCACTTCCTACCTTAATTGGATTTACTTCCTGTCACATTCATTCATTTATTTTACTTTTACTTTCAACAAAAATTCTCTACATAAATACCCCTCTTCAATCGCTATAAGTTTTTTAGTTCCGGGAGTCCGAAACCTCAGGTTAGAAATCCTGGAATCAAAAACTCGAAGAGAAATATTTTAGTGCTTTTTCAAAAAAATTGTGCAATTACACAGCCATATACTTAAAAATTTGTTAATTTTTCAAATTATTTTTGTTTTTGTGTTTTTATCTTTTTCTTTTTGTTATTTCTATACCACATTCATACAATCATTCTAATCTAACTTTTGATCATTCCGTAAAAGTGCAAGTTCGGAATGTTTGTAGGTGCATCTAGTATGGCTTTCTAAATCCACACATACTTCATTTGCATTTGCACATTGTTTGTATGACTATCTATCTCCTGAATGTGTGCGCCATCCTTGGTGGGTAGACTTCTGCCCCCAAGGAGGGTGCAGACGGTATTGGTTGGTTTGGATCAATGCTACTCATGCTTATGGCAGGGTGCAGCGGGCATAAGGCAATTGATGATGCCGAAGGAGCCCTTGGTTGAATCTGGTGCATTGAGGCTGCACTGGCAGGCCTAGATGGATTTTTAGATTGCCTGGACTGCCTAGATGAACAACGACTATTTGGTTTAGACTGAGACTGATGTTTGTACAGTCTTTTCATTTCTTTTAGCTGGATTCTAACATCCGTTTCATCCTCAGAGCTGTCCGAACTCGAACTGCTTGAGGAGGAACTGGATGACGAGCTGGAGCTGGAAGAATCAGATTTTGATTCTTTCTTTTGCTTTTTAGATTTCTTTTTATTCTTTTTCTTACTTTTCTTTTTGTCTTTGCAACTTTTGCAATCATTACACGTGACCACATATCTGATCAAAGCCCATAATTTATTGAAAATCCAGTAATTGCAACAAACAAATTTCATTATTGTTGGGATCAATGTTGGAAAGCAACGTGAAATTGCGGCTAAGATGCAGGCGAATACCCCAAAGGATGCTAAAATTGCAGTTAAAATTAGGATGTTATACGGTGTTGCAAAGAAAGCTGTCATTTGGTCTACTGTTGACATTAAGTATGTTGTGTTTAGCTGAGGTGGTGCAGTTACTCCAATTTGGTCTGCATCCACAGGCACATCCAAGATTTCATCATATTTTTGTGGCATTAATATCAACTCATTGGTTCCAACCTTTTCACGTATTTCGCATTGGGTGTTAAAGTAAACGGGGAATGTTGTATACGTTTTTGAAAGCTTCAGCACCTCATTGCAGTAAATCCTCACTTCAATTGGCTTTGTTGAACTAATGGCTGCCGTCATCTCTAAGCATTGGACCTGATACACTAATGGTCGAGTCGGAGGGTCTAGCAGCGGGCAGTGCATGATGTCAGTTGAATTGACTGATGATATCAATGCTTTTCCACATTTGAGTGCGTCGTTGGCATGTAGCTTGGTGGCGCGTGGCATGTGGAACCCTTTGCATGTTTTCTGATGATCTTGGTTGGCTTCTTGGCATCCATATGGATGTGGTTGTTGTTGAAGCGCCCTGAATTGTTTTTTCGTTTGGACGATGTATGTGACATCAACGATGATTGGTGTTGGTTGGTGTTCTGGCACCAGACTGATAAGTGGTTTGACCATGTATATGCTGACAAGGTCATCTTCGTCCATGCCTTCGGCAAGGACTTGGGCTGTCATCAGGGAAGGTGGTGTTCCTTCTTCTTGACCCTCTTGTCGAACCATGTGCAGAGGTCGTACTGTCATTGAGTTGGATGATTGCGTAGACAACCCTCGTACTGCCATGTGCTCTTTTATGTTCAAGTCTTTAGCCGGAAGTGTAAGAAGTCCTTTCTTGGGGTGCAGGTTTAGGATTTTCTTAAAAAATTTGGCCATTGCCTTGAAATTGTCGATGTACGTGAAAAAATCAGAACCATCACTGGGTGAAGAATTCTCCCAGTTCTCTTTGTATTGATATTTGTTAAAGAATGAAATCATGTTTTTAAGTTGGGGTGGTGCCTGCAGTACAACCTTTTGGACTGCTGCTTGAGCTTGAGTTCTAGCTCCCACTGGAATTTTTGAAATGAGTTGCATTGCTGATTCCTTCCACGTAGGTATGGAACGGATTGAGTTTACAATTATTTTAACTGCTTTCAACCATTTATTTCTAGATGAACTTTGCAAGTCCCAATAATTGTTTGGTTTGAGACACAGTCCAGTGACTGGTGTAGTTGCAATTGAAGCTAGTGTGTTTTCCCCTGGGTATTCAATCTGCCCATCGCCCCTTATTTGTGCATATGCGGATTTCAAATGGATTAATTTTGCTTCAGGTGATGTGGGTGCATCTAAAACAGAACCTTTGCCTGAAACTAAGTAACTCTTATCCGGGTAAGCTTTGAATGGGGTGCTCCCAATTGCCAGATTTGTCAGAATTGATGTTAATTTGCTTTTAGTTTCAGGTTCAAATTCGAGGACTTTGCCTCCTTTCATTTTGCAGAGGTTTGCAAAATTTGGATTAGGACCTGTGACCTTGATCAGATTGTAATCAGGTGTAAATGGGATCAGTAGTTCAGGCTCAGTCTCTTTTAGTTTTTCTTCTGAACTGTAACTTTGTTCAGCTATCATTTTAAAGGCATTGCTTGCCGACTCAACTGATTCCATTTCACTGATCATGTTTGAAAGATCAATGCCAATTGTTTGATTGATTTGCTGTGTCAAGTGAAATTCATCTATTTTCGTTAGAATTGCATAGTAGGCACAGATGTCATTTTCTCTCTCTTCAGCTTGACTTGATTTCGTCAAAGCTGCTACCAACAATATGCAAATGTAAATGAAGTATCTAAGCAGGAGGGTCATTTTGAATTTTTACTTGTCAAATTGCTATGCATCAACCAGGATGTTAGCCTTGACTTTGAAATTTTACTTTAAGTTGTTAATTAGTTGACCCTTTTTTGTCTAAAAATATGATCTTTATGAAAAGATATATTCAAGAATCCTGCCTACAAGTGCACCTGCAACCATCCCTGTTGTGAAGGTTTCTGAGTTTGACAACTGGCTGGTCCACTGGGATTCGAAGTTGTCTTCACTTGGTGACGACGGATCCTGTATTCCTAGGGTGAGTAGTGATTTCCTCCCAAGGCCATGTCTTAGTTTCCATTCAAGAATTTCTTTGTCTTCTTCGTATTTTTGTGGGTTGGATTCGTCCTGCTCGGGTTCTGAGGTCAGTAGTTTTCGGATTTCTGATCTGAAGTGGATCTTCGTTCCATCGAGATGCTTGCAGTAGTTTCTCCAGTAGATGTTTTCAAAACGGTTGAAGTCTTTCCCTATACTTTCAACAAGGCCATGGATTCGTCTGATTGCGTTGACTTGACCAATGTATGGCTTATGAGATGGGAAGAGCACTCTGAAAAAGGAATGCATGTTTTTGATTTGTTCAACAAGTGCTTCACTTTGTTGGATGGCCACCCCCAAATCTTTCTCAAGGATATCTTTGGGGTTTGTTGGGCGGTATATGTGGGATTTGTTTATCTTCCGGTATCCTGCGACGCCATGTTCAAGGAGATGGCTGTTGATGACTGACAAAACAGCCACAGGGCCTTGTTTGTTTTCGATCAGGATCTGATCCCATTCCTTGTCTTTGGAATAGATCCTCTTGATTGCGCATATCGAATTTGCTTCATTGATGTCTTCATCCTCAAAGATTGTGTTGGGTTGTTTCAGTTCAATTCGGAATCCATGTCCAAGCACAGATATGTTGTTGCTTGGTTTGTCATGAATTGTTGTTTCCCATTTGATGCTTGATTCAATGGATTTTGCCCAGTGGTTGATGAATGTTTTCTCCACTGTTTGCTGAGGCACAATTCTTGAGTATTGGCTTTCACTGCTGATGAAATCCGGGCAGCACTCGTTGCTTGATTCGTCCATTCCACGAATGATAGCATCATTCAGGTCTTCTGCAGGGACAACCCATGTCATCATGCTTTGTTCTGCTTCTTCATCAAAGAACCATTCAGGGATGACAGGTGAGCTTTGGGGGTAACGGAGGATGTCACCACCCCATCTTCGGTTGAGTCTGATACGATCTTCATTCCTGTGGATTTGTTTCCTTTGTTTTCTTGAATTTTGATCCAGGCAGCAAGGCTTCTGGCAGTAGTGGGTCTGCATGTATTTTTCCCATCTTGTTTTCGTGTCACAGGCCCAAAGTGTGGCTACAACTCCTTTTTTGTTGGAGAGTACTATTTTGTTCCATTTGTTGAACGGGGCGGTGGCAAGATGAACTGCTGAGACTCCATTGTCTTCTTCTGATCCGTCTGGAGTGACATGGAGGAGGAGTTTTTCTTTTGTCTTGACCTCAGCTGTCCTCAAGATAGGATTTTGGGTAATTTTTGTCCATTCGATTTGGTTTGGACATGCATGGTTTTTCTTTTGATTTTCTCCGTAGTGACGGGTGATTCCAATGTCGAAGGTGTACGGAGTGTCAGCTGTCTGTCTTGCTTGGTGTGACACATCATCTGCTGCACGGGTCTTGGTTGCGTAGTTGTCAATACCGATGAGGCCATAATTTATGTCATAACCATCTGGGTATGGAGGTTCATTTTCATTCCTCTTTGGTGGTAAGGATGCCATGGTGTTTTGCTTTGTTCTTGGCAGTGCTTCCCCTGTGAATCTTTGTCGGAGTCTGATTGCTTGCTCCATGTTCCGAGGTCTGACAATGCCGAAATCTTTCTTGATATTTATTTTGGCATATTTTGGCTGAACTTCATCTTCAGATGAGACATCACTGTCACTATCTCTTTCCATTCCTCCTGGGATTGTGAGGCAGATGATTGCTGGGTGTTGTTTTCGTGTTTGTTCGTTATTTCCGTTGCCAGATTCTTTTGGTTCATCATCTTCATTCGGTGGGCTTGAATGTGGTCTTGATTCATTGTCATGTTGGTTGGTGCCCTTATCTTCGCTGGTGTCGGAGTCATCG
>JAIYDG010000004.1 GCA_027487625.1 Bacteroidota bacterium | reverse complement strand
TTTTTTTTTTTTTTTTTTTTTTTTTTTTTCACCCCTGTTGCTCGCATTTCGATACTCCAGACAGGGAGCACCGAAGCATGGGACTCCCTCAGCCTGGGGAGGGCTGAGTTACGTACCACCATGCTGACCATGTACCTGGAAGCCTATGAAAGACTTCCACGGTCATAGTCTGAGCTTTTTGCTTTGAAACCGTATTACAATTAATATATGTTCATATTAATTATGCTGTTGGTTCCCCTCTAACTTTCAAAACTTTACATTTGTATCCTAATAATCTTTCTATGAGGTAGTGGTGATTGGTTTTGTACTAATTGTGCCACACTTATCCCACCATCCTTTATATTTGTCGCTGTAAATAATATTCTTATCATATTTTACCCCTCATTCCTAATTACCCCTTTAAGTATTTGAACGATCAACACATTGAACAAGCAATAGTTAATAAAATCCCTCGCCCTTGGGCGGGCGTTTTATCTGCCAACTGGCACCATAAATTTAAGAGAGTAGTCCAGATCGGACTACTCTTCTGGTTGTTAATTGCCAACTGGCACCGTAAGTGTTTAAGAGAACAGTCCGTATCGGACTACGTTCCCAGATATTAATTGCCAAATGGCACCGTCTCATTATATGTACATTATCATCCTAATGTGACCACAGACTTAGCTTCGCTATTAATATTTAACCAATAACTATTGATATTTCTAATATTGTACAATTGATCCGAATTGTTCTACCCCAGCACCCTTTGAGAAAGTTATTAAGCATAGTAACCAATGATTTACAACCTATTTTACTTTGAACCTTGATCTTTTCCTTATCCTCTATTTCCTCCCAACGTGTTGTTATACCTCTATCAGCCTTGTACTCTCATTCCCAGATTGAAACACCAGCAAATAGTACATTTATTTGGTCTCAAAAATGGCTAATCTTTTTTACGGTTCGTCCAATGTGTATCGTAACTTTGATCGTGCTCTGACTTCTGGCCTTTTCACCGGCAAGAACTTTCAACTAGTGCGCTGTACCAAGAAGGCCGTTTTGGATTCCAGCCTTGTGTCCCTCCCGGCCGCCAGCCTCATCGTGACGTCGGTCCTCGAGAACTTCATCACTGACGCCTGCACCGGAGTTTCCGATAACGAAGTCCAGCTTTTTGCTCATCAGCAGATAACCGCTCACGTGGAGAGCCTGTTCGCCCTGGTGAGCCGATTGCCAACTATGACTGCCCTCATCTGTCCGCCCATCTATCGTTCAGCTCCTGCTTGGTTTGGTCCTTATATGTCCGACTTCCACGCTTTCCTTCTGGCTGAAGTGTCCCGTATCAGTTCAAGCCGACTCGGAGTCTGCCAGCCGTTCATCGTCGTGCCTTCAATGCTGGAGGCAGACGGAGTCCATCTCAACGTTCCCGGAGCCGATCAGTTTCTTGCTCACGTTAACGGTCAGCTCGAGTCAATGCTTGTAGAAGCTCCCGCCCCGGCTCCAGGTCCTAGCGAGTCCAGCGCCCGTCAATCCCAGATCCTCAACGTGGTCAACCAGAGTTCGTCGCAGCTCTCCTCAATTGGTGATCTTGGGGAGGCCGTATCCAATCTCACCCGATCTACGTCTGATTTTGAGTCGTTTGCCCTTCGTCGCTTCAAAGCTGATGATCTCATCTTTGCCCGCCTCAAGGAGGAATCCGATACCGACTTTAACAGGTCCCGGGAGGATCGTGTGGTGATTTCCGGATTCCAACCGCCTCCAAGTGCCTTGTCTTCCCATACTGAGAAGAAGATACATTTCACCGCCGTCATCAATCGCCTGGTCGCCATTGCTTGCTCTTCCTCAGATCCAGTACCTCAGCTTGTTGATATTTATCTCAACATTCGCAAGAACCAGGGTCAACCTCTTGTTGAGGCCCGTTTCTCATCCGTGTCCGGCGCTCAGTTGTTTCGTCGCGAGGGAGTCAAACTTGCTCAGGCCGAGCACGCAGAGTTCTCTTCACTGTTCTTTTCAAACTCTGTAACTCAGTCAACCAGAGTCCGGATCGAAGTGCTCAAAGCGTTGGCTCTCAAACTCACTACCGCCACTGAGATCTCCTTTGTTCAAGGCTTCATTTCTCGTCCCCTTCTCCAGTTCCGTGAGCAGGAGGGAGTTCGCAGTCTGGCGACTGGCGTCGGCCGTGGGTACACCTTTGTTGATGCCGTAGCCAAATTTGGAGCCAGGTTGACTGACCAGGACCTGTCAAAAGCCTATTTACGGGCCGGAAGCACTTTCGTCGGTGCAATGTCACAGTACTTTGTTGTACTTCGTGATGATTTGGTCACCCAATCCGTTCGCACTGGGTCAAACCTCCTGCCTCTGGGTTCCTCAGCTCAACGTGGTTCACGGGGGTCTCGTGGTGTGCGCGGAGGTCGTCGCGGGTATCGTTCTTCATCAGCCAGCCGAGGTCATCCTTACTTCCGGGCAGAGAGTGCTACCGAGCGCGGAACCAAGCGTGCCGGGGATCCAGCTCAGGGACCTTCAAAAAGAAACGAGAACGAGAATGAGGTTGAGCAAGAAATTGTTAATGATAGTATTAATGTCAACGAGAATGTGAATGACTCAACCCTCATGTCCGAATAAAATCTGTTCAATTAAACCCCATCTATTTTGAAATTTTCGTTGTTCCAATGAGCATTTCTCAATAAAAAATTGTGCTTTAATTCTATTTTTTAATTGCTCTATTGATACCTCTATTGACCTATCTTTCACCATAATAAGTTTCAGGGTAGTGATGATTAAGTTCTCTACTAGGGGTATGGTGGCCTCATTGCCAATTACAATAGTTTTATAGCTTATATATTCTATCCCATAGGCCTGAGTCACTAGGTTTTTAATGTAAATCCATAATGCCTGTGCTCTAGGGCATTCCCAGAGCATGTGTCTAATGGATTCGACTATATTAATGTTATTACAGAAATCACACTGAGATGAGTTTACCATTCTAAATTTAAACATCCTAGCTTTACAGAAAACATCTCCCATCAGGATTCTATATTTAAAGAACTTGTCCCTAGGAGTTTTAATGAATTTCCTAATTATTTTGAAAGGTGCCAAGTTATCGCCAGGTTCCGTAATCTGAAATTTGTCATAATCCATAAACGGATATGTTGGTACCACCTCTCTCTCGGCCAGCACGACTCTTAGGGCCTTAACCGTAACTTGACTAGGCATACAAAATTGGTTATTAGCTGCTGGAAATTCATTTTCATATGTAACATCTGTATTTACATCGTTGTCAAGACTCATTGCTACTCTCCAGCCGGGTGGAAAAAAACTGATGATGTAACTCGCTAAGTTACCAAAGTTATCATCCCTTGGATACACTGACTCATTATACAGCTGTTTATAAGTATTAATTCCTACATTTGACAGGGCCCCAAATCTGTTAATTAACATCAATTCCCGCTTCCTCATTAAGTATTCCAGAACGTCTGTCGAAGCCACCACATTCATAGGATTAATGATGCTATCGGGATCAGGCAATGGGAGGCCTGAGCACTCTAACCTGAACTGATCTGTAAGATAGTTACATGTTGATTGATACGTTTTAATTACAATATCACTTTTACATAGCTTAGCATACTCAATTTTATGGTAATCATCATATCCTACCTTTTCTAGTTGAAATTTTTGGATTAAATTAATAGGATGATTGGTCCTCATGGCCCTAATAAACTGTTTAACCTTAAGGGCTTTATCCATATTTCCAATATCTGGAACTTGTAAACCCCCTTTTTCATAGGTTAATTTAAGAGTTGACCGTTTGATCCTATCTGGTGCTACCGTACCCACCCATCTTTTATTCCATAGAAATTTAAATATCATACGTTCAATGTCCACTATGTCATTTTGGTTTATTTCACACATTTGTAAGATGTAGATTAACTGAGACATTCCAAAAACTTTAACTATCAGTATTTTACCTTCCATTGACAATGGTCTTTGTAACCAAATGATAAGTTGTCTTTCCATTTTAAGGATTTTATCTAAAATGTTGTTTTCATAAGCTATATTAGCATTATTGGAAAAACTGACCCCACAGATAGAGAGGCTTTCTACCGTTGATACTACCGTCCCATTAATTAAAATGTCTTGCGGCATGTGGTCAGCGTGTAATGTGTTACAATTCATTTTTAGGATCTCAGTCTTATCTACATTTAACTCTATTCCTGACAATCTACTAAAGAGCTTATAGTCTTTAAATACGTTATTAATTGATCTGACGTCATTATTGATAGCCACACCAATGTCGTCAGCAAATCCTCCAACCTTATTCGAAATTTTGATACCTGTCAAACTCGACCTCGGAATCTGTACCGATTTAATCTCTGGATTGTTTTCTATTTTTCTAATAAGTGGGTCTATGCAAAGGATAAATAGGGCACAGCTCAATGCATCGCCCTGTTTAACGCTCCTAAGTATCTTAATAATGACAGACTTGTAGCCATTGACCAGTATATTAGCTTTAATGTCGTTGTAAAGTAATTTAACTGTTTCTATGAACTCATTAGAGAAACCATATGCCAAAAGGACTTTGTGAAGGTATTTATGACTTACACTATCAAAAGCTTTTTTTGCATCTAACGAGATAAGCAAAGCATCTATATTATGTGCTTTACAGTAGTTATTGTAAAAATCAAACATCCTCAAATTATCATGAACTGACCTACCAGGGATATATGCAGTTTGAGTTGGGTGAATTAGCTTATCAAGCACTTTGGATACCCTATTTGCAATCAGTTTGGTAAAAATCTTAAGGTCGCAGTTTGACAGTGTGATCGGTCTCCAGTTTTCAATTTTTTCTGGGGACTTGCCCACCTTAGGTAACAGTGTTATAGCTGAAATTCTTTGATCTAGTGGTAATATGCCTATTGAAACAGAATACTTCCATGCATCAAGGAGAAAGTGTCCCACGATGGTCCACAATTTACGGTAGATTTTGTACGAGATTCCGTCTGGTCCGGGTGCCGAGTCTCCACATCCGTTGATCACCCCTGTAAGTTCCTCAAGCGTAATTTCCTGGTCCAGAAATCTTTTATCATCAAGATTCAGTTGTGGTAAATCTGAAAGAAGGGTATCGTGATTATCACTTGTTTCTTTATGTGCATACAATTGTTTGTAAAAGTCGGTAACATGTTCCATTATCTCCTCTTGAGTTTCCAAAACTCCATCCTGACCAGTTAACCTGGTTATCATTTGCTGTTCAGTACGTTTCTTAATAATGTTAAGAAAGTATTTGTTCGATCTCTCTCCTTCTTCATACCACTTAACCTGAGCTCTTAGACTAAGCTTTTTAGATAGTTGATCCAAATAACTTTTCCTCTCTTCTTCAAGATGGGTTAACGCTTGTTCAATATCATTTTTCAGAACTAAATTATTAATCTCACCCATTTCAATTTTTTCTTTGGTAACCATTAACATATTAATTTGATCTGTGATAGCCTCTTGCTCAATGCTTTCAATTCTCTTTTGTTTACCAGAGATTACCGTAATGACACTACGTATTGACATTTTAACGTAGTCTAATTTCATATGTGGATTCCAGTAATCCGGAATTTGCTCTAGTAAGTTACCTAAGTCTAATTTGACTTGTTCCAACATGGTGTCACTGTCAAGAACATCAGCATTAACCCTTAGCAGACCAGGCCCTTTGTTAAACTTGGTAACTAATTTAAATTCTGAGTTAATCATGGCGTGGTCTGAATCATCAAATGCCCAGTCTACCTTAGAGGAGATCAGGCTTTCACATAAGTCTGAGGAAACAAAAATCATATCTAATCTTGACATGCAATCTCCTCTAGCCCAAGAGAACCCCCCGCTTGCTTGATACTTCCTGAAGCTATCTTTGAGATCTAATCTAGAAATATTACGTAATATGAGGTTTCTACATTGACGTTCAGCATTAGTTGTGATGCGATTTACACTATCCGACTCAGTTAATACTAAGTTAAAGTCCCCTGCAATAATTATTTCTGCATCAGGAAGGTCACATTGTATTTCAATAATTTTATTAAAGAGGTCTGCAAAGAAATTGAGATTGTGATCGTTTGGAGCATAGATATTGACTACTACAAACCGCCTGTCGTAGTTTTCTAGAACAGCGATAATAAACCTACCGTTAGGGTCTACTTCTTTATGAGCTATTTTCCAGGTCGGGTTAAAAAGGATAATACAGCCCCATTGCCTATTGGTTCCCGGACTTAGTAGGAAACTATGTCTCCATGTCTAGTGTTTTAACGTCCTCTTCTTCGAGGTGCGTTTCTTGCAGTAGAATAAAAGTATTACTGTTTCGTGACATTATTTTATGACCTGAATTTAGGACTCTTTTAAGTTTAAGTCTGTTTTTGAGACCTCTTGCATTGTAAGTCTTAATTTCTAATATCTTATCCTTGGGCCCTGGATTGGGCTCGATATCGCCTGATTGTAATAATTTTGAAAATTTAAATTTTAAGACGAAACCTTGCTTTACCTGATCTGGGAGATAAATAGTGAAGGTATTTTTAATATTTCCGTTAATATTTCCGTTGATAAACTTAAAACTTATGCAAAGATTGTAAAAATTGTAAAAAAGAACTCGATTCAAAAATACTGCCTTACTCTGAGAATTTTCATTGATTTGGGAAATTATTTTGCATTGACTGTATGTTGCTTTTGTTATTGTTTGGGAAAGATTTTGGGGAAAAAAACGATAATAAATCTGGCAGACATCAGAAATGACATGTTGAAAATTAAAATTGTTAATTTTACTATATATTAAGAACTTATCTGTATTATGACGTCCATGGATGGTGGTCTGATGGTTCCTGAGCGTTTTGATCACCACATTGAACCTTTTAAAGGCGTTTTGGCGACATTCTTGATTTTTAAAGTTTGGAGCAATTTCGAAGTGGACTTTCGTAAAGGGACATCAGCTGATCCCCCCTTTTGCAAAGAAGTTCTGTTTGAGAGAATGAGATAAAAATCGTAGAATATGTAAAACAACCTAGCTTTTTGTTTACCTTTATTTCTGTCAAGAATATGAGCTTTAGTTCTCTTATGAAAATGTCAACAAATTCTGATGAGTTGCAACTAGAAACTTGAAGAATATAGTCTTTTAATAAAAACCTTAAAAACTACTTTGCCTTTTGGACTTTTAAATATTAGCCTAGGGAAGGTAAACTACAGGTATGTTTTACATGTATAAAATCTATTTACTTTAGTAAAACATTCTTGCTTCTTGAATACATGCACACGTTGTTGGTGAAATGAATCCATGTTACTGATGAGGATTTTTGCCAGATAATACTCATTGCCCTTTATCAGTTTTGGAAGTAAGAAATCTGACAAAGTGTGGATAACAAATGCTAATGTGATTGAGAAGGAGATGGGTCCTGACTTGTTCATGTTTTTAGTCTCACCCTCGATACTATCAATGTTCTGAAGTTGAGTTTTCCATTTGATGTAGGCCTCCATGATGAG
>JAIYDG010000142.1 GCA_027487625.1 Bacteroidota bacterium | reverse complement strand
AATTGTATTTTGGTATGTTTGTAAGTATTGTGTTTTAAATACTTACAACTTTTCGTATCACTTTTGTACAGATGCAACGAAAGAAAAGTCAAAACCATTTGACAGAGACGACAAAACAACCCGAGAGGACCCGGAGATGAGGTCAATGGATGATGGATCACCATCAATTGGTAAATAATGAATTGTATTTTGGTATGTTTGTAAGTATTGTGTTTTAAATACTTACAACTTTTCGTATCACTTTTGTACAGATGCAACGGAAGAAGCTTCCAAAGAATTGGTTCAGCAAGTACGATCGCTAAATATTGCCGTGAAGAGAGATGTGACTCGGAATCCTGCAAAAAAGGCTGTTGACTTCAACTTGCCGACGCCACCTAAGGTCCCCAGGCGAATTGTGCCAGTTGCGGCTGGGTTAACGCCACCCAAAGTACCTAGGGCCCAATATCCATTTTGGTGTGGAGGAGAAGACTGGGAAGCGGCAATTGGCCTCGGTGAAACCATCAACACGAACTCAACTTGGAGTTCACTCGAGGAAGATGTCATCGGTGACGGGCCTGCAGTCACATTTGCCGAAGTGCGGGCAAGATTAGCTGACCAACTGCATCCATTTGTTGAAGACGATGACAGCTCAATTTTGTCAGTCGACTCGTTTGGAAATCCGCTTCCTCCGCTTCCTTTACTTCCCGATGAAGAACATCCACGAGGACGTGCAAAACCAGGAGCCCGACCTCCTCCAGGCTACCAGCCTCCCCCCTCATGGTCTGGTCAGGCACCCATGTCTCGTCGTGAAAGGGCTCATGCAAATATCAGAGAAGACCTTGCCCGGAATAGACGAATTGCACTACAAAGGCTAGATGGTACACATTTAATTTTGACGTTCGTTGTCTTGTTTCAAATTGTTTAAGCCATTCCTTTAGAATTTTTCACTAATTTATTTGTATTATTATCCCCAATTGTTTTAACTTTCAATTCGTCTTGTAGGACGCCAATATGTGGTTCGTCCCTCACCAGATCAGGACAAAGTTGTTGCTCCGGCTGGGGCAGGCACGAGCGGTACAAGGGAAGAACATCAAAAGATGGCAATTGCAAGGCTCAGAGCATCCCTGGTAGCAGAGTGTGAGCGAATTGCGCAAGAAAGCGATACCGGTACAAATTGTTCTAAAATTTACTACTAACTTTTAACTCAAATTAATCCATATAAGGCATTCCTACATATTTTTTCACAAATTCAATTGTATTATTTTTCTAACTGTTCATAACTTTCAATTCGTCTTTTAGGATCAGCACCAGAAAATAGTCCTGCTAGGGGGGCGTCGAAAAAGACCTTCGATGATATGACGGAAGAAGAACAATTCCAGTTCTTGGCTGATATGACTGAAGAAGAACAATTCCACTTAAAAGAGGAATTGCTCACAAAGGACCGGGATGAGGCTCTGCAGATTCAGCAGCAAAGAATTAACGGTACTAAGCGTTATAAAATTTACTACTAACTTACATTTATTTTTATGTCCAATCTACTGCATACTATTATTATACTTTTTTGGTGGATACAATTTTAAACTTCAAATATCACTTTTTTATAGGTCAAATGCCGGATAGTATGGAAGCAATCCCGGTTGAGCCAACTTCAGAGGGGAAGCAGACAAATCCGCGAAAAACCAATCCCGCTGTTGGAGCTGGACCCACCTCACCCACCCCACCCGCGTATGTTCATCTTCCTCGACAACTCTGGCCCACAGTGAACATCCGTATTCCACGTGAATATCAACAATTGGCACCCGGCCAATCCCTTGTTGTACCCTTGATCCTTACCCTTGGCCTTAGTGACCCAACTGAACAGTGAACACATTTTGGAACATTTTTTGACCATTTGATTTTTGAGTTTAAAATAATATTAAGTACAATAACGTGGGTTCCAGTATTTGGAACCTGAATTATTTGTGTATTAAATGAAATGTTAACATTAAAAGACTCTTACAAGTAATATTTGGAACCTGAGTGATTTATTTATTTTTAAAAGTTGGATTTGTGTATGAAATAAAATGTTGTTAACAACAAAAGACTTAAGATTCGCCAGCCTTAATGAGTAATTTCGTTTAAATGTATACGGTTCTTCCTAATGACCTGCAGGAAACTTATCATATTCCAGACTATGTTAGAGCGTTGGAAGAGTCTATGCTCTTAAATGTGTATTATGATTATACAAATGTAGTTTGTAGTGAAAAAATGTACAAAAGTAGATCTTAAATGCCTTCACCAGTTGTACAATGAGTAATTGTGATTACGCAAGTGTAGTTAACAGTACTACACATATAAATTGTACCCTAAAAAAAATAGTTAATGGTACTACGCATCGAAATTGTCTTAATTAATGTTTTCGTGTGAAACCCCTTGTTGGTCAAATCATTACATCGAAAATTGTTCTTAATTTAATTAATTTCGTAACAAAATCCCTTTAGCTTTATCAATTAAAATGACATACATAATCATTAAAATTGTCCTTGGTTTGGGAGACAGCATTGGTTTTTACCCGGTAATACCTAGTTTTATAGGGATCCTGTTTTATAAGTGAATAAAACCAATTACATTTCGGTTTTCGCTGATAAGATTCTGGTAAGCATTAGTGTTGGTTACATAAAGTTATAATTTAGTGATAATAAAACGAGCTAGCTCAACACCGAAGAATGTTTTTACACTCTTTTTTTCTTAAAATAGAAAAATAATTATCAACAACAAATAACTTAAAACGGTCATTAGTACCAAACCTCTGATAACAGAGACCCATTGTCCGTTTTTTAACCCATTTATATAGTTGAAAACAATTTAAAAAAGCCAACCTCAATGAAAGCGAATAAAAATTCTTTATTCTTACACATTTATAAAGTTTTTTTTATATAAAGACAAATGATTTACAAGGACGACAAAATTAAATGTCAAAATTATCATATGGTCAGCATGTAAAAAATTAGGGGTAGTCACAATTATTTGCAAGTTAAAAAAAGGGTTTCTTACTAATAAGAACAAGACATTAAGGTCGTTCGTAATAAGGATCACCTTTAAGATATAAACTTACAAAATGATATGGTCAGCATGTAAAAAATTAGGGGTAGTCACAATTATTTGCAAGTTAAACAAAGGGTTTCTTACTAATATGAACAAGACATTAGGTCGTTCGTAATAATGATTTTAAAGACATAAACTTACAAAATGGCAATGAGATATTTACAAAATTGAAGCAAACGACACATGTTACCCTTGTAGCATTTCTAATCGATATCGATAATAAGTGGATCGATAATAATCGGATAGTTGGCGTCTCCGGCTCTCCTGGCGCCAACAGGGGGCCCGGGCCTTACACCTGCAACGGTCGCAGGGGGCCTTACAGCTGCAGCGGCGGGAATTGGCCTTACAGCTGCAGCGGCGGGAATCGGCCCGACAACTGCAGCGCCGGGAAATGGCCTGACAACTGCAGCGGCAGCGGCGGCGGCGGCAATCACAGGTGGCCTTAAAGCTGCAGCGGCCGCAATAGGCCCGGCCCCCCCGGCAGCTATTTGGGATGCGGCGTCCGCTTCATAGCTACTGTCGACCGCCTCCACGATCCTTGCGTGTAGAGCCCGGTTGATCATCGGCCAGGTTCCTTCAAGAGCGAAGTTGCCTTGAAAGAACACCTGTAGTAGCTGTGGATCGCCATCGTTAGCCGGGAACACTGTTCTTACGCTTAGGATTTTATAATCTTGCCTGGCGGCCACCAGATCGAATCGACCCATCCACTGACGAGTCTTCTCCACTCCTTGACTAACTGTGAGTTGGCGGAAGTCCGAAGCCATGGGATTCAAGGTTGCTGCGACGGCCTGGATTTTGTCTTTGGCACGTTTTGATTGTCGTGTGCGTCCTCGTTTAGCCGGTTGTCCACCATTAACAATGTTGGCGTCCTGCGGTTGTTGCTGATCCATGGTTATCCGTTTCTGAAAATTAAATTCAACAACTCATAAGATTTAATATGCAATATAACTTTTGGGAGAATAATGCTATTTAACAAAAATTAAGTCTATTTTTGCGTAAAATAACTAAATTAAAAATAGAAAAATAATAATAGTCAGATAGCACTTGGACACGTTAAAATTAAATAAAATACTTACATTTGACAAGTGTTAAAAAGACTTTAAGTAGAATGAAAGACTTGGAAGTATTTGGACACTAAGTGGTTTCGACGGTTTATCGTTGGTAAGTAGAATGAATGAAATTCTCAATAATATCTTCCCACTACGAGAAATTTGGAAGCAGCAAAAGTACTTTCGAAAGACTTAAGGCCCAATCTTATAAAACTTTTAGGCGTGTATGTAGGCGCCTAACTCTGTTATTTTTACTTGTCGTTGACATCATCGACATCAGCGGCATCATCGCTGTCCTCTTCCGGAATGATGGTCATATTTATCACCTATTTAAAAATATGAAAATTTAAAACATGAAATGGGGTTAACTCGGTCGTACTCCAGAAATCCATGACTAGGTTCCTAAATAAATTTTATAAGATTGAGCCCTCGGTCCAGATGAAAAATGTAAGGTTGAGGATGTATAATATACCCCTTTCTTTATTTCCGTTTATCAAAATAGTCTCGTTTCATGTATTTTCATTTTCTAGATTAAGGCCTCTTCCACACAACAGAAAAAACAAATTTTAACTGCATTTTTTTGGAAAAATGCACATTAAAAAAAACATTTTTTTCCCTCCCAAATGAAACTGTAAAAAAGTACTCCCCCCAGAAAAAGCACATCGTAGAGGAATATTTGTGATGGGGGGGGGTTGTACAAATCAAGTTTATCCGCGTCTACAGTGGTCTTTGGTTTGACAAGTGCAAAAAGATATTAGCAAGATAGGCCGATGATATCTTACAATTCTTTGAGCTCGTTGTTCCTCACTTTCGTTTCACTTTGTCAATGACTGTAGCTTGCTAGACATCAATTATATCACTGAACTTTCGAAATGGAAACTCATCCCGAGGTAAAAATTAATCTTATTGTTATTTATTACTATTTAGGTTCGTAATAATTTATCTTACTTCACCGTGTATTTGTTTTCTTAACTGTCGACAATTTTGGACATTTCATTTTTAATTTTAACAGCAACTCAAATTTTATTTTAATTTCTTTGCCAGGATCCCTGCTGTGTTTGCCTTTACCGACCCAAGAACATTGTCTTCATACCCTGCGGCCACATGTGCGTATGCGAAATATGTGCATATATCCTTGAAATGACTGGAGTTGAGGGAGAACAAGAAGGGTTTTACCTATGCCCAATCTGCCGATGTCAAGTCACTCGGAAGCAGTATGTTAATGAGGTATAAAAGTATACTTTTTGCACTTTTTAATAATTTATTTCATTCATGGATTTCTGGATTTGGATTTAACCCCATTTAATGTTTTAAATTTTCATAATTTTAAATAGGTGATCAATTTGCCCATCATTCCGGAAGAGGACAGCGATGATGCCGCTGATGTCGATGATGTCAATGACAAGTAAGAACCTTTTTGTGTACCAGTTGTACTTATCTTATTACTCTTTACATTTATATTAATCATCTTAAATGCCTATGTTAGGTTTTTAATTGCTATTCTCTAACAAATTGTACATTATTTAGGATCGAGTTGAACGGGCGTGAGAAAGCCCAAGCCGGAAATGATGAGGGAGATGACAACAAGGGTGGCAATGACAAGTAAGAACCTTTTTGTGTACCATTTGTACTTATCTT
>JAIYDG010000110.1 GCA_027487625.1 Bacteroidota bacterium | reverse complement strand
ACCACTTTGACATTGTTCACAGGATCACGAGAATTTTGATGCTCATTCCCGACAAGTTGGCAACGGCTTGCGCAATTGCTGAAGAAAAACTTCCTGATGATTCCGGAGATTTTCTTATAAATCTGGTTACCAATCTCTACGATAAAGCCATTGAAGAAGCAATTCAAAAAAACTATCCAAATTCTTTTATTAGCAGCATCCTCGATCTACGAGAAGAACTTCGCGACATCACAGTAGGATTTGTATCCAGAGATATTGACCAACACGGAATAGAAGAATTTTTAAAACGGTGCCAGCCTGTTTTGAACGCGGCCAAAATCATCGCTGATTGGGGTCACTCTGAAATGGTTCATGTGAGTCGATATCAAACATTTTCGGCAGACGCTTCCAAGAAACTTTTTGATTTGTGTTCAAAACTTTACTCTCGTAATTTGCTCTCCGAGTATCGCGAACTACTTCACAATGTTTGAGTCTGAAGACAACGACGCCGACGAGGAGGAGGAGGTTGAGGACGTGGAAGAAAACTTTGTTGAGCTGCTACCAGAAGAAGACGATCCTTCTCAATTCAATATTTACGCTCTTTTTGGTGTGAAAATTACCGGCTTCACTTACTTTATTGAGTTTTCTAAAGATCTAGAATCGCACGTGTTTTTTTTCTCTGTTAAAGTTTGTCAGTCGGACATTGAAAATGATGAAGAATATCAAGAAAGTGAAGACTCTGAACTCTTTACATGGACAAATTTATCGCTAAATTTATTTCCGTTATTTGTCACGTTGCTTCAACTTTTTTCATCTTTGCCTGAAATTTTTGCTACTCGTTATTTAACATTAATTAATACCCAAAATGTTTTAATTTGGTCTGTAGAAGATTCTCACTGCTTTTTAACAATCATAGATAGGTTTCGTGAATACAATTGTTCCGATTCAATTTTAAATACGCTTTTTCTTATAAACCAAGAGTATCTTTCTGTTTTAAGATCTTTCGATAATTTTACAATCACTCGTTTCGAAATTCTTTCTTTTTTAGCGAAATGTGATGCCGTCTACAAAGTTTGTGTACTTTACGATAAATTTGGCGTTGCAGAGTTAACTAATTTGCATCGATATGATTCTTTTTCTGTTAATTTTATTAGAAATTTATTAACAAACGCAAATTTTGAAGATAATAATTTGACTCAAATTTTTGAAAATTATTTAGATTAATAAAAAAATGTATACACTATATCGTCTATATTCTTTTTAAAATTATCGATTCAATATATCTGATTACCTAGAATTTAGTTTAAAAATGAATGCATTTAAATATGTAATTTTAAACCAAGAAAAAATTTTGCATTTGTTTTCTTATTTAGTTTAATTTTTCAATTTGAAGCACGCACTCATTTAGTTTTTTTAAAAATGTCTCAAAGTTCGAGCACAAAAATTGTTGAGCATGCTCTGTATTTAAAGTACAAGATTACTGTTACTCAAGACCCTGCAAGAAAGAGGCACCTTCAGAAAGTTGTTGACAGGCTTCTCGACAATGAGAATGCCAGACTTACTAGGCTTATCAATGAGTCTGTCGAAAGGATCGACAAGCAGCTTGAAGAGTTTGACCTTCGCCAAAAAGATCTGGATAAAAGTATTTTTATAATATTAACTATAGTGACACCCTTTCAAAACTAAATAATCATATTTTTGAAAATTAATCTAAACATTTTATTTGTTTAGAAAATCGTAAATTGATTGAGGTTTTATTATTAAAGGTATCTGAAGATGCTACAACCACCACCACCACCACCACCACCACCACCTACCTACGGTGCCCGTACACTTGTCCAAAGAATCAGATCAACGAACTTATTTTTTAAATTTACCACAAACTAATTTACAAGCAAGTTTTTTTAAAAATAAATAAACATTTTTTGAATTTTGACATTTTTGTTTTTATTAAAGAAGCCTAATTTAATGAACCAAAAACAATTACAGAAAAATACAAATGAATCATTTTTTGACTACTGGAAGAGATAAAAAATTAATTTTGCAGAATTTGTGCTTGAAGGATTTCAAATAGTTCAATTTGTTTTAGGTTTTTTTTAATTTTTGTTTTGAGAAGGGAGATGAGTCTTTTCCTTTGGCCTCTTCTGAGGTGGGGTCGAGAGGCCATTTCTAGCAGTTCGTCCACTGTCATCAGAGTCATTATTTCTGAAAAAAAATAATATTTGTAACTTTTTGATTTTTCTGTTTTTTAACAATTTTAAAAAATAGATTGATTTATTGATTGATTGGTTGTTTAAATCAGATTTTTTTACTTGTCTGCTTTATAGTTCAATCGATTCCTGCAAAAAATAGATAAAAAAAGTGTGTTAGTTACAAAAATGATAATTTTGGTTACAAATATATACGATAGAAAAAATTAGATAGAAAAATTAGATAGAAAAAATATCACCTCTTTTTCCTTTATAACAAGCTTGTTGTCTGTAAAGAGAAAAATGGAGGAGACGTTTGTTTATGAAAAAGATGGGGAAAGAAAGTGAAGCAAGATTGAGTTCTAGCCAAGATATTTTTGATCGTACCATATCGGAAGAGATTCCTCTTTCCATGTTTGGCGGATCCGGTAGAGCTCGCTTTTTCATAATTGGGTTCTAGTTTTTTAAAAAATACAAAAAAATTTGGGTTAACGATTAATTATTTTGCCAACAACAATTTGTTATCGGCAATAATAATTTTGAAACAAAGATTTTTTTGTATTTCTTTGAAAAAAATAACCAGTTCGACGCTTTCTTGTTGCTGATTTGCAGACAAAGGAGGAGGCGGAGGAGGCGGGTAAGGAGGCGGGTCGTTGAGGGTTTTAGCTGCTTCAGCACTCGCGGAGGTAGCAGGTTTTCGAGGCCACATATTTTGCAAATTGGCGATTCCAGTTTGTCCTTCGAGTCTGCAACATTTAAAAACAAAAACTATCTAAAATGTTAATATAATAATTTGATTTGCTCCAAGTATTAGTTTTTAATTGCGGGTAATTGATTTCGGGCTTACGCTCGACTAAATCAAAAAAATATCAAATAAACAAGAGCATCTATCATTTTTTCAATTAATTTCAATTATTTTGACATTTTTCGAGAAGAGAGAGAGAGAAATTAGGTCTTACTCTCTGAGCAGGTCTCTCCTAAAGTGTTCTGCGTCTTCGTGGGCAAGGGCGCGGTGTCGATTGAAACTTCTCTGAAAAGTTCGAATAGTAATATTTGGTTTATTTTTTTGCTGCATTAGAATTACTTTAAAAAAAGTTGAATTAAAACATATTTAAACGAAATTATTTTAGAAAAAACAGAAAAGAAACTTACGAGCATTTCCTCTCGGTGTCTTATATTTTTTACGAGCATGTAGATAAATCCTATTGTAAGAAGAACTGTCACCGTCCCGATAATCCCGTAAGCGAGTCGGTGATCGAATTCAAGCTTCACTTCTCCCGTTTTCGGTTTGTCGAGATCGTCAACTATCGACGTCACCTCCTATTTCCGAATAAAAAAAAGGAGGAAAATGAAATAGTCGCACGGAAAGTTTTTTGACGTTTTTTTGATGGATAATTTGTTTTGCTTTGCAAACCGGTAATTTATCTTAATGAATTTAAAGCACACAATTATGTGAATGTGATTGATGACGCTTTACATTTGTAATTATTCTAGCCAGTTTATTTTTCATAAAATATATAATTATTCAACTTACGGGAAGGCAGAAGGCTTTGACGATCTCTTCCGTCACGCAAAGTGGCTCATAGAGATCTCTGCACAAGCAGAGTCCTCCTTCGCACAGATCATACTTTTCAGAATGCTCCAGCGTTGAAAAAAGACTCAAAAGACACGTTAAATTTGCCAAAAGCTGCATTGTCTTTTCTTGAAGCAAGAATTATGCGTTTAATCGACTCGAAATCTCTTAAACGAATGAGTTCATAATTTATTCATAGCAGAATGCCAGTGTTATATTTCTCTAAGTGAAGATTCATGTTCTTTTTCTTTATTGTTTTTGATAGATTAATTAGCGTTAACTTAAGAGGTCGCTGGGGCCATTGAATGCAAAGACAGTCTTTGATTTATATTCGAAAACGTTCATCATGGGGAATTTGTTT
>JAIYDG010000039.1 GCA_027487625.1 Bacteroidota bacterium | reverse complement strand
GAAAGTGGACCAATCAAATTAGAAACTGGGGTATAATTGTAAATCAATTTTTAATTACATTTGAAAATAGATGCCTAATCTAACATCTACCATTTACACAAAATTCTTTACTGGCTCTCTCGAGTATACCTCTTTTATGTATTAGTATTATTGATGGAAAGTTATTGGTGAAAACAAAGACTAATTCACTAATCAATACGTCAATCTCCTAAAAATTTTCACATGTGGTGTAAGTTCTATTGTTTAATTTTAGATGAAAGCTAGATTCCTTTGAGCCCATACAATTCAAGGATTTCTGCATCTTCCTTTGTTATTTCTTTTCTATGTCCCAAAGGAAAAACTTCTATATAAGTGAAGTTTACTTTATCAAGAATACGAATTGGTAATTTTCCTAATGTTATAAAACCATATGAATTATAATTATTTTTAAGCAGGAAGTCTTTTAGGTAATTTCCATTAAATATATTATCCAAGTTCAAATTTGGTTTTTTACTATTCAAATAATCAAGATATTCATCGAATACATTGTTTTCAAATTCTAAAGGCTTAAAAGGAAACGGAACCATAACAAAACCAATTTTGTCTTCCTTAGATTTTTGATTGAAAAATTGAGCAGCATTAACATTAATATTTAATTGCTTTTGGGTTATCGAATCCAACTTGTTTTCATTTTTCATTGCTTAATAGATTTAATTTTAGTGAACAAATTTTTAGGCATCATATTTAATATTTTGGTCTATTATTTTTTGCTTTGGGGTTAACTCAATTGTTATTTAATAAATACTTTTTATAATTACTCGGCTTAAGATTGGTTAGAGTTTTCTTCAATTTTGTTATTACTTTTATCAAATGTTATCAAACGAATTTTTTTATTGAAAGGTTTAATACCACCAGCGAATGTCTCTTGCGATTCATTGAATATTCAAAACAATTTAATCTTCTTTGATATTAGTTGTTTTTAAGGTTGGCGATAATGTTAGGTAGCAACAAGTTGGCGATTTTCACCACTAATGCTTTTGCCTAGAACCAAGTTTGATAAGCCACAAATGTGTCTACGGAGAACTGAACTGTTAATTATTTGCATGTGCTATTACTGGTCGTTTTTCTTGAATCAGTCTTCATATTCTTTAAGCCATTTATCTTCGTCATATTGCAAAAGTGTTTCTATGTATTCTCTAAATTTAAATAGAGCAAATTCAATCACCCTGGCAGGCTTAAGTGTCCCGTCTTTATTCCTCTCGAAGCCTTTTATATCTATACGATTAAACTTTGAAGTAAAGCAAACTTTGTCACTGTTGGAGTTATACTCAATTAATACTTTATTGTCTGTGTTATCAATTTTATAATTGATTATAATTTCTTCCTCCTTACTATTCTCTATTATTTTTTCGATTTCCGGTATTATGTCAGTAATTGATTTTGCTAATTCTTTAACCCAATCTAGTTTGTCCTTGTGTTTTAAGAATGCTTTGAATAATTGTAACTCGTTTAATCCTTCTTCTAAAGAGCTAATTTTATTCATGAATTCTGAAGCTCCGCCATATGCTCTGTGGAATGGATAATCTCCAGCTAAGTTTGATTGGGTTTCAATTACAAACTCCCAAGGATTTGTCAGCTTTGAAATTTTATTTGCGTGTTCAATTACTTCTTCAATGTCAATAAAACTATAGGATAAGAGCTTTTTTGCCTCTTGAAAAATTCTACTTGTTATTCCATAAGTTTTTGAAACAATAAAGTCGTCAAAGTCTGTATCTATTTTTCCTAACTGAATGGAATAGGGAGAGACACTTGAAATATGCAGCCCTTCAATGTTTTTTGAAATACGTGGATTGAATTCAGAATAGAGAATCGAAGATTTTACTGCCTCAATAGTTGATTTATCAATGTTGTTTGCCGAAAGCAGTGACTCAATAAAAGAGATAAGTCTGTCACGTTGTATTACTACACTTTCTTTTGTCTCTGAATTTGAATTCCAATAAGTGCTGAAGTGCTTATCAATTAAATGGATTAATCTATCGTCTCCTATTATTCGGATTTGTTTGTCTAGATTGCTTTTACGCAATGTATTAATTACAGAATCTTGTGCACCGCTAACTATTTTACCAGTTGTCATAACCCACACTTCGTTTATGAATACTTGTCGCATATTGTATAGGTCTTCGTAAAAGCTATCAAACGCTTGTTGAACTTGATTTACAATAGTCATAAGTCCTGAATTTGTAGCAGCATTTCCTGTCAAGTCGCCTGTTTTAGCGACTACAGATAAAAATCGTTGTTCATTAAGTCTGTCATATTCAAAACAAATTATGTCTTTACCTCTTTCATTTGTCCCATGATACTCGATTGGAGCCAAGTATCCCATTTTACTTAGTAACGGGATGATTAGGTCTTGACGAAATTCTCTTTCGTTTAAGTTGTTTAGTATTTCTTTTTTTTCTCTTGGATTCAATGTCTATGGTTTTTGTTGTTTTAAAATTACTGTAAATAGATGTATTAAGCCTATTATTTGTTTCATTGGAAATAAAACTCTTCTATAACTTCAAATTATTGTTTAAAACAGATAGAAATTCCCGCAAACAAAACCCATCAAAAAAATTTGTCTTTTTAAAAACGAAGTAGACCTCTGAGTTGGCTTCAGAAATTAGGAATTCAATATTCTGCTTGTCAGTTGATATTAGAACATCTCTTTGAATGCCATTTTCTTTTTGTTCTAATATCCATGCTATATAATTGTAAAGACGATGTACGTAATAAAGGTGCTTTCTGTTTTTTCCACTTTCCTTTAAGATCTTTTCACTTTTATTCATTAATTCATTCATATGTTTATTGTTTGAAATTCAAAGGTATTTCAAACATTTTGTATAAAAATTTGCTTGCAAATTTGTTTTTATAACAACTTGTTAACAAAGACAAAAGCTAATGAAACTTCACCATAAATTATGGCGCGTAAAGTATAACCGTCTAATTTTTATACCAGAAAATTATGCTTTAAAGTGAGTTCGATTATTTTTCCTATTTTTTTCGCCATTATTTATTATAGGTGAAAATTTCTTCTAAACCTACGATATAATTTGGTATGATTGAAAACAAATTATTGGTAATAAATTATGATATAGAACCGAATTTAGAAAGCTTAGAAAACATAAAATTTTATTAGTTCCTAATATTGTTAATTACAATATTCTCTTATCTGGTCATAGCTGTCGTATCCAAGTTCGCCAGCTCTGCTAAGGTCTTGACACCCCCCGGTTTTATCTCCTAGAATAATTTTAGATACCCCTCTTATATAGTATGCCTCAGCATATTTTGAGCTCAATTTTAATGCTCTGTTACAATCTTCAATTGCGCCCCTATTGTCACCTAGTATTCCTTTTGCTTTAGCTCTGAATAAAAAAATATTCTTATCAAATTTATTGTTTTCAATAAAAATACTCCAATCGCTAATAGCTCCATAATAGTCTTCAATAATGAATTTACAAGAGGCTCTATTACTGTAATAGGCCTCAACAAAATTTGGACTCAATTCAATCGCTTTATCAAAATCTAAAATTGCATTTTTGTAATCTTTCTTTAAATACTTAGTTTTTCCTCTATTGTAGTAAGCATCCTGGAAATTTGGATTTATCTCAATTGCTTTATTATAGTAATAGATAGCTAAAGAATAGTCCTTAAGTTCAATCTTGCAATTACCTATATTGAAATATGCCTTTGAATTAGATGGATTGATATCAGTGGTACTTATAAAATCTTCTGTAGCACCAAGATAGTTTCCTGTTTCATATTTTGTAGTTCCCCTCAGAAAATATGCATCTTCATAATTGGAATTTAATTCAATTGCTTTAGTTAAATCTTCAATTGCTCCCGAATAATTATTAAGCTTGAGTTTTGATTGAGCTAACTTATAAAATATTATACTATTTTTAGGATTAATTTTTTGAGCTGATTTGAAGTCTTTTATCGCACCTTGATAATCTCCTTTTTT
>JAIYDG010000650.1 GCA_027487625.1 Bacteroidota bacterium | reverse complement strand
CACAACTGCTGTTATTGATAAACGTGTTACAAAAAGAGGTCATGTTTTATCTGTTGATGAACTTACTCATGCAATAGATATTACGTCAGAAAAAGATTCTCCTAATCAAGAAAGAAATATCTTAAAAGGAATTGTAAATTTCGGAAATACAACAGTAAAACAAATTATGCGTCAGAGACCTGATGTTCTTGCTGTTGATGAAAATATGAGTTTTAAACAACTCATGGTTACGATAATCGATGCAGGTTATTCAAGGGTTCCGGTGTTTCAAAATAATTTAGATCATATCAAAGGAATTTTATTTACAAAAGATTTATTACCTCTTTTATATGAAGAAGATTTTGATTGGAAAACTTTAATCCGTCCTGCTTTTTTAGTTCCTGAAAGTAAAAAAATTGATGATTTATTAAAGGAATTTCAAAGTAAAAGAATGCATTTGGCTATTGTGGTTGATGAGTTTGGAGGAACATCTGGATTATTAACCATGGAGGATATTCTTGAAGAAGTTTTTGGTGAAATTCATGATGAATTTGATGAGGATGAACATATTTACTCTAAACTAAACGACTTTACTTATGTTTTTGAGGCTAAAATGTTAATCAATGATGTTTGCCGTTATATGGAACTTGACCCAGAAGAATTCGAAGAAATTAGAAAAGAATCGGACACTTTAGGAGGAATGCTTCTGGAATTGACAGGTGATATACCTAGCTTGGGACAAGAAATTGTATTTGACCGATTTAAATTTAAAATTGAGGCTGTAGACAAAAGACGTATCAAACGTATTAAAGTAACCATCAAACAAAACCAAACTGAAATTGATGAAAACTAAAATTCTAATTTTTACTCTTATTTCAGTTATGTTTTTTTCTTGTTCTGAAGAAAAGTACACTCCTAAACCAATTGCTTTTCCAAGAATTGAGTTCCCTCAAACTAATTATACTAGATACAATTTAAGTGATTGTAACTATTCTTTCGATTTGGCAGATTATGCTATTGTGAAAAACGATCCATATCCTGCAGCTGATGAATGCTGGTACAATATTCATTACCCCAAATTTCAGGCTACTTTACATTTGAGTTACAGGCCAATTAAGAGTAGAGACGATTTGTTTAAAGTAATCAACGATTCTCGTGAAATGGTTTACAAACACGTGATGAGAGCTGATGAAATTGTAGAAAATTATATTTCAAAAGATGGTCTATCTGGAATTTTTTATGAATTGGATGGTGGTACTGCTACAAACGCTCAATTTTTCGTAACAGATAGTACCCATAATTTTCTAAGAGGTTCTCTTTATTTTAATGTAAAAACAAATCAGGATTCAATTGCTCCTGTTTTATCATTCCTAAAACATGATATGTTACATTTGGTTAATTCCTTAAAATGGAATACAAATGGACTTAAGAAATAAGTTGAATAATCTCTTTAGCTGCTCTAGTATCAGCGCCATGTTCTCCAAATAATTGTCTTAGTTCAGCATAATCTTTCATTAGCTTTTCATGGTCTTTTCCTCCAGGTAAAACTGCTTTAAGTTCACTAAGTATTCTTTCTTCAGTGAAAACTTCCTGTAACAATTCCGGAACTGCCAACCTACCTAAATTCAAGTTAACTAAAGACATATATTTAGCTTTTACAAGTAAACGTCCAATTGCAATAGAAATCGGACTTGCTTTATAAGCACAAACTTGTGGAACATTAAGTAAGGCTGTTTCTAAACTTGCTGTTCCACTGCAAACAATTGCAGCTTCTGATCTAGCTAAAATTGAATAGGTTTTTCCAAATTCCAAATCCACACCTTCTTTTAAATAGGGCTCATAATCATCATATTCCAATCCTGGAGCGCCACATATCAAAACTCGAAACTGATTTAGTTTAGCAGCAGTTTGTAACATAATTGGCAGCATTAGTTTGATTTCTTGCCTTCTTGAACCCGGCAAAAGTGCTAAAATTGGCTTTTCATTTCCTTTTTGGTAAGGATTTGCAGCACGAAAATCGGCAACCTCATCTAAAAGGGGATTTCCAATATACTTAGTATTTACTTTCCATTTTTTGAAATACTCAATTTCAAAAGGGAAAATAATTAAAAGTAGGTCGATGTATTTTTCGAGTTTTTTAGCACGATTTTCTTTCCATGCCCAAACTTTTGGTGCGATGAAATAAACGGTTTTAAACCCGTTTTTCTTGGAAAATTCAGCCATTCTTAAATTAAAGCCTGGGTAATCTATAAATATTACAACATCAGGTTGAAATTTTAGGATTTCACTTTTACAATGTTCAAGGTTATTTAATACTTTTTTTAAACTCATTAATACTTCCACAAAACCCATAATGGCATTGGCTTTGTAATGAGTAATTAAACCGGGAGCAACCGCCTCCATTTGGTCGCCACCCCAAAATCTGAATTTAGCAGCAACATCCTGTTTCAAAATAGATTTCATGATTCTGGCACCATGTAAATCACCACTGGCTTCTCCTGCTATTAAAAAGTATTTCATGTAAAACAAAAATATAGATTTTTATTTCTTCATCCTGAAAAGAATTAGATTTGATGTAATATTAGAAAGCATTTATTTCGTTTCAAATTCATTATATTTATAAAAAATAAAAACATGGCAGAGCAAAAACAAAACCGCAGCAGTTTAATTCTATTGTTATTACTGCTAGTGGGTTCGGTAGGATTTAATATCTACCAATTTAAAAACCACAGTACTACTGTAATTGAACATGGCACACAGGTTGATAGTTTAATTAATGCCAGGGTAGATGTTGAAAGAGAATTAGCAGGTATTACCATGGAACTTGAAAAATACAGGGGTATTGCTGGTAATTTAGATAGTTTACTAAATGATGCAAATGGCAAAATGGAAGCTCAAGAAGCTAAAATTCGTAAACTTATTTCAGGTGAAAAAGATTTGAATAAATTAAACAAAAAACTCAAAACTGAATTAGAAGAATTACGTAAACTTAGAGATGAGTATTTAGAAAAAATTGATGGCTTATTAGCAGAAAACAAAGCATTGAAAGAAGAAAATTCTACTTTAAATACGCAGGTTACAGATTTAAACCAACAAAAGAATTTATTGGAACAAAAAGTAACAACTGCTTCTCAATTAAAAGCAGAATACATTAAGGTTAATTCGTTCAAAAAACGCGGTAGTGGTAAGTATGTAGAAAGTGTATTGGCAAAGCGTACTAATAAATTAGAAGCTTGCTTTACTATCATGGATAACAAAGTTGCAGGCACTGGTGATAAAATGATTTACCTTAGAATTGTTGCTCCCAATGGAAAAGTTCTAATGGGTTTTACCAAAGCGAGTTTAACAGTTGATGGCGAAAATGTTGATGCAACTGCTTCACAAAAAATAGATTATAAAGGTGAAAAACAAGACATGTGTTTATCGTTTGAAAATGAAGATAGAATTTTAGAAAGTGGAACTTACTTAGTTGAAGTTTATATAGAAAACACTTTGGTTCATCAAAGTAATTATACCTTGAAATAATCAGATATTTCAATTAAATAAAAAAGCCCGATCAGTTTTGAACGGGCTTTTTTTATTGAAAATTTTTGAACTCATGCATTTCTATTCTCCCTGCACAAAAATCATATTCATCTAATTGATTACTTGCTACAAGAATTGTTCGGCTTCCCAGCATATCAAACATGGTTTTTCTATACCATAAAATTCCATTTTTATCAAGATTTGAACAGGGTTCATCGAGCAATAAAACTGGTGTATCTGCATACAAAGCCAGGATAAGTTTCAGTCGTTGTTTCATTCCAGAAGAAAAGTGTTTGATGAATTTCTTTTCATTTCCGGCTAAGCCACATAATTCAAAGACTTGTGATTTAGTAATTCCCACTTTTAATTTCTTAAGAGAAAAGTTAAAATCCCAAACTTCATCCAAAGTAAATTCTTCTGGTAAATCTAAGTAAGGTGCTACAAAAGAAAAGTATTGGTACAAATCTTCATCATTAACTGGTCTGCCTTGTAAATGATAAGAAATACTTCCTTTACTAATGGTTTGATAATTATAAATTAATTGTAGCAATGTACTTTTTCCACTGCCATTATTTCCCACCAAAGCCAAACTGGAATTTGATGAAATATTATAGTTTATACCTTTAAAAATCCACTGCCGATTATAGCGTTTGCCGATATCGGAAAGCCTGATTTCCATGCTTTATTTGGAATTAAATCCTTTTAAAACACCTCTTTCAGAATTTCTGATAAAAGCTAAAATCTCATCTCTTTCTGGAGTTGCTTCTAATTCTGCTTCAACAATATCAAGTGCTTTACTCAAATTACGATTATGAATAAATAAGATTCTATAGATATTCTGAATTTCATTTATTTTTTCATTACTGAAACCAAATCTTCTTAAGCCAACAGAATTAACACCTTCATAAGTCAAAGGATACCTTCCTGCTTTAATGAAAGGAGGTACATCCTTACTTACCATACTTCCACCTTCAATCATCACATTTCTGCCTACAATACCAAATTGATGAATGGCAGATAAACCTCCAATTCTTGCATGGTCTTGAATTGTAACATGGCCTGCAGCTTGCACTCCGTTTGCTATAATTACATTGTTTCCAACAATACAATCATGTGCTAAATGTGTATAGGCCATTATCAGGCAATTTTTTCCAACTTCAGTTTTGAACTTGTCTTTGGTACCTCTGTTAATGGTAACACATTCTCTGATAGTAGTATTATCACCAATAAATACATGGGTATCTTCACCATCAAATTTTAAATCCTGAGGAACAGCTGAAATTACTGCTCCTGGAAAAATTCTTACATTTTTGCCAATTCTTGCTCCCGGATATATGGTAACATTTGAGCCAATCCATGTTCCTTCGCCAATTTCTACATCTTTATGAATGGTTGAAAATGGATCAACAACAACATTATCAGCTAATTTTGCTTGAGGGTCGATATATGAAAGAGATTGTATCATTTTAATTCTTTTTTGCTACTTGTGCCATTAATTCTGCTTCTGCTACCAACTTATCACCAACAAAAGCAGAGCCTTTCATCACACAAACTCCTCTTCTAATAGGTGCAATTAAATCTAACCTAAATACCAAGGTATCACCGGGTAAAACTTTATCTTTAAACTTGGCATTGTCTATTTTCATGAAATAGGTATTGTAGTTTTCAGGATCTTCAACTTTAGATAAAACCAAAATTCCACCTGATTGTGCCATTGCTTCAATAATTAGAACGCCCGGCATTACTGGGTTTGATGGAAAATGTCCCTGGAAAAAGGGCTCGTTGATAGTCACATTTTTTAGAGCTATCACATGGTTCTCTCCGACTTCTAAAATCTTATCTACCATTAAAAACGGATACCTGTGAGGTAACATTTTTTCAATTTGATCTGCATTATATAAAGCAGGTTTATTTGGATCGTAACGCGGAACTTTTACAGCACTTCTTGTTTTTTTAATCAATGCTTTGATTTTCTTACCAAAAGCCACATTAGCTGCGTGACCAGGTCTTGCTGCCATAATTTGTGCTTTAATAGGAGTTCCTATTAAGGCTAAATCACCAATTAAATCTAATAGTTTATGACGAGCAGGTTCATTATGGAATCTTAAATCAACATTGTTTAAAATACCTTCTTTTTTAACTTCAACTTTTGGCTTGTTAAACATTTTTGCCAAATGCTCCAATTCATGGTCTTCAATTACTCTGTCAACTATTACAATGGCATTATTTAAATCACCACCCTGAATTAAGCCATTATTATATAGTAATTCCAATTCATGTAAAAAACAGAAAGTTCTACATGATGATACTTCACTTTCAAATTCTTTTAAACTGGTAATTGAAGCATGCTGACTTCCTAAAACAGGTGAGTTATAATCAACCATTACAGTTAAACGATAATCATCTAAAGGCATAGCAATCATTTCTACGCTTCTATCAGATTCTGTATAAAATACATTTTGAGGAATAGTAAAATATTCTCTTTCAGCATCTTGTTCTACAACACCAGCTTCTTTCAAAGCTTTAATAAAATAACGAGAGCTACCATCCATAATTGGAGTTTCACCTCCATTTATTTGAACTAGGCAATTATCAATTTCAAGTCCAGCTAATGAAGCCATGACGTGCTCTACTGTAGCAACTCTTCCACCATTTTGTTCAATTGTGGTTCCTCTTGATGTATCAACTACATTATCAACGTCGGCATCTATAATTGGTTGTCCAGGTAAATCTACACGTTGGAATTTAATACCGTAATTTTCAGGAGCAGGCATAAAAGTCATACTCACAATTTGGCCAGTATGTAAACCTACACCTTCAACATTTACCGGTTTTTTTATAGTTGTTTGCTTCATAATCTAATAGCAATTTTTGTTATAGTTAATTGTCAAATTTGACAAAAGTTCCTGCAAAAAAACAAAAAGCAGGCATATTGCCTGCTATTCTTTATGAACATTTGTAAATTATTTCTCTTTTAAAGTTTTTTCTAAGGTTTCAATACGTTTTAATAATTCGGGTAATTTCCTATGAATAGCTAATGCTCTCATCGAATCTCTGTATTCAATTGCTGGAGTACCAAACCATTTTTTATCAGGGTCTTTGATGCTGGCGTTAATGCCCGATTGTCCGCCAATTTGAGTTCCATCAGCTACTTCAATATGACCACCAACTCCTACTTGTCCGCCAATGACTACATAATTACCAACTTTTCCACTTCCAGCTATTCCCGATTGAGAGGCCATAACTGAATGTCGTCCAAGTTCGGCATTATGAGCAATTTGAACCAAATTATCTAATTTAGCACCTTGTTTTATAATGGTTGAGCCCATTGTTGCTCTATCAACTGTGCAATTGGCACCAATTTCAACATCATTTTCAATAATTACGTTTCCAGTTTGAGGTATTTTTTTATAACTCCTGTCGGCTTGTGGTGCAAAACCAAATCCATCTGAACCAATAATTGTTCCTCCATGAATAATGCAATTATCTCCGATTACACAATCATGGTAAATTTTTACTCCAGGATATAAAATGCAGTTTTTCCCAATTTTGCTACCAATACCAATAAATACTTGAGGGTAAATAATTGAATTGTCACCAATTTCTGAATTATCTGAGATGTAGCTTAGGCCTCCAATATAAACATCATTACCAATTTTTGCTTTTTCTGATATTATAGAACCAGGTTCAATTCCTTTTAGTTGGTGACTTGGATTGCCAAATTTTTCCAATAAAAAAGTAAAACTCGAATATGCATTTTCAACTCTGATTAATGTAGTTTTTACAGGCTGACTTGGTTTAAAATCATTGTTTACCAAAACAGCAGAGGAGCCAGTTTCATAAATATAAGGTTCATATTTTGGATTGGCCAAAAAAGAAAGTGCACCTGTTATTCCTTCTTCAATTTTGGCTACTGTATGTATTTTAACATTTGCATCTCCTTCAATGGTTCCATTTAGAAGTTTACTCAATTCCCCAGCTGTTATTTGCATGTATAAAATTTAATTATTCGGGTAAATGTAAAGATTTAGGATAACACAAAAAATATTTGGTTACAGATTTACTCAACGCTTCAATATTATATTGGTCTGATGCTTGGCTGATTTCAACCGTTTCTCTGCTTTTAAAAAGGATTTTTATATTAAATGCTTCGATGTTGTAAGCTCTGTTTTTCACAGAATCAGTAAAAACAAAATAAGAACTATCTTCATTTTTAATTCCAGTGTTTTCAACGAATTTGGCTTTTAAGTCATTCACCCTTTGCTCATCAAAAACTTCATTTGAAAATTCTAGTTTTGGCAATTTTCTGTTGATGAGCATTTTACACAAGCTACTTAATACCAAGTCTTCATGCTCGCACCAAACTTTTATAGAACTCATGATGTCATCATCATCTAACTTTACATAGTTTTTAATTCCTTCTTCGGTATCAAAAAAATTATTTTTATTGGGTTGATGTTTTAAAAACCACAAAAGTGCCGGTGGTGCAAATAATGATTCCCCTAAAGATGCTAGTTCAAAAGCTCTTTCCAATGCTTTTATTAAAAGATTTTCAGTAGCAACTACAGTTTTGTGTAAATAAACCTGCCAATACATTAATCTTCTGGCAATCAAGAATTTCTCTATGCTATAAATGCCTTTTTCATCAACTACTAATTCCCCGTTTGTTACATTCAACATGTTAATGATACGGTCTTGGCCAACAACGCCTTCCTGAACACCACTGTAAAAACTGTCTCGGCGCAGATAATCCAAACGGTCCATATCGAGCTGACTACTTACCAATTGGTGCAAAAAAGGTTTGTGGTACTGATTTTTAAATATAGAAATACAAAGGTCTAAACTGCCAGAAAAATCCTTGTTTAAGGATTCCATTAAATACAAAGAAATCCTTTCATGAGACATTCCTTTAATTAAAATATGCTCTAATGTATGCGAAAATGGACCATGTCCGATATCATGCAACAAGAGTGCTGCACAAACCGCTTCTTTTTCTTCTTCACTGATTTCAATTCCCTTTTGTTCAAGGTTTTCTAAAGCAATTTTACCTAAACTCATGGCGCCAATTACATGCTGAAAACGTGTATGTAAGGCTCCTGGATAAACATAATGGGAGAGACCCAACTGCTTAATTCTTCTCAATCGCTGAAATTTAGGATGCTCCAAAATATCAGTCAGTAATTTCCCTGAAATATTTACAAAACCATAAACAGGGTCGTTAATGGTTTTTCTTTTGATGATTTCCACAATTGATACTAAAACAACAAAAATAGGGTTCTTCTGCAAATAGACACTTTTTATTGTTTTTGTTTGATGGTCTATTTTCAAGATAAATAATTTTCAATTGATAAAATTCAACCTATTTTCGTACTATGTATAATATCCTATGGGCAGATGATGAGATCGACCTGCTTAAACCTCATATTCTATTTTTAAAAAATAAAGGTTACGAAGTTGAAAAAGTAACCAATGGTATTGATGCCGTTGAATTGGTTAAATCAAGAAAATTTGATGTGATTTTTTTGGATGAAAACATGCCTGGTATCAGCGGATTGGAAACTTTGGCTCAAATCAAACAGTTTAATCCAGATGTGCCTGTTATCATGATTACCAAAAGTGAAGAAGAGCATATCATGGAAGATGCCATTGGAAATCAGATTGCCGATTATTTGATTAAGCCTGTTAATAGCAACCAAATTTTGATGTCGTTGAAGCGTATTCTCGATTCAAAACAATTGGTTACTGAAAAAACAGCTCAGAATTACCAGCAAGATTTCCGTCAATTAAGCATGGAAATGTATGATATCAATGATTTTGCCGGTTGGGAAAACATGTATCGCAAATTGGTTTATTGGGAATTAGAACTCGCCAAAACTGGTGATACTGGTATGGATGAAATTCTTGCCATGCAAAAACGTGATGCCAATAATGGCTGGGCGAAATTTGTATCACAGAACTTTGTAAATTACCTTAAGAAACCTGATGCTAAAACTCCGGTAATGAGTCACACTTTACTCACCAAAAAATTACCGGCTTACCTTAAATCAGAAAATCCTGTTTTTTTAATAGTGATAGACAATTTCCGTTTCGACCAATGGAAGGTAGTTCAAAATCAATTAGCAGAATTTTTTAATGTGTTGGTTGATGAAATGTACATGACCATTTTGCCTACAACTACGCATTATGCCAGAAACAGTTTATTTGCCGGAATGTTGCCAAGTGAGATTGAAAAAATCTATCCGAATTTATGGATAAACGAGGAAGATGAAGAAGGCAAAAATATTCATGAAGAAGAATTATTAGGCCGTCAATTACAAAGATTGGGTTATAGCGATAAATTCTCTTATACCAAAATTACCAATTTAAATGCAGGTAAGGATTTGGTAGAAAAGATTCCAAACATGTTTCATAATAAATTCAATGCCATCGTTTATAATTTCGTGGATATGTTAAGTCATGCCCGTACCGAAATGAATGTAATGAAAGAATTGGCTGAAGATGAAGCAGCTTACAGAAGCATTACAGCAAGTTGGTTTGAGCATTCTCCATTGTTTGATGCTATCAAGAAAATTGCGGGTAAAAAAGCCACTGTAATTATTACAACTGACCATGGTTCTATCAGGGTACAAAATCCTGTTAAGATTGTAGGAGATAGAAGTACATCAACCAATTTGAGGTATAAACAAGGAAGAAATTTAAGTTATAACGAAAAGGAATTGTTTGTGATTAAAAAACCTGAAGAAGCATTTTTACCTCGCCAAAATGTAAGCACCTCTTATGTTTTTACGATGGGTGAAGATTTTATGGCTTATCCGAACAATTACAATTACCATGTAAACATGTACAACAATTCGTTTCAACATGGAGGAATTAGTTTAGAAGAAATGATGGTTCCATTTATTGTTTTGGAAACCAAATGAGCGTAGTTTTATTAAATGTAAGTATCAATTTATTGCCGGAAGAGAAAAGCGGGAAATATGGTCCCGTTTTTCCCGGAACCGGCTGTTCTATTCAGTTTCACGATAACCAAACCTGGCATTGTTTACAAGAATTCGCCGACAGAGAATTTGCATATCCTGGCGAACAATGTAGAGCCAGCATAAGATTTTTAGAACCCGGCATTCAACCCGAATCTTTATATAAAGGCAAAGACTTTAAATTATTGGAAGGCGAAAAACTAATTGGCTCTGGTATCATTTTAGAAGTTCATTTGATTGATGAATGGGCGTAGGCATAGAAAATTAGAAGCAAACTTTTGATAAAATTTTTCGGTCTATATAGAAGTCCTTATTGTCATATTTGTCCTTTGTGCAATAGGTATTTAACAAGAAGTATTGTTCAACTACAGTAAATTTAAATAACTAAATAGTCACCAATTTTTTACTCATTAAAAATAATTTCAACTTCCTACTTCAACTCCTCCAATGCTTCTTTAGCCAACTCATATTGCGGGTCTTGCTCCAACGACAATTCATAATTCAATCTAGCTTCCTTTTTATTTCCTAAAATCTGGTAAGTAAGTCCTTTCATATAATAAGCTTGAGGATAAAAATTGTTCAT
>JAIYDG010000725.1 GCA_027487625.1 Bacteroidota bacterium | reverse complement strand
TAAATACCATATTAAACATACTGTGTCTCTGGAAGTGTTCCATGCAATTCTCCGAATGACAAAAAAAGCACGAAACATGGTACTTACGCCATCGAGGAACGAGGAATGAGGAACGAGGAATGAGGAAACATGCGATTTATGATACATTCCGAGAGTATAAAAACAGACACTTTGACTTTGTGTCCGCACACACTCGAGACTTTTTGTGTTTTCATTTATTGTCATTCTGAACTTTAATTTCTCATTATTCCATTATCAAATGATTCAATTATTACTATTATGATGCAATTCATATTAAACATCAATCAATTCCTATTTAGTTGCACGTTTTTTGAATGGATCCTCCTATCTCTGATGCTCCTCCTCACTCTGACCGGGAGAGCGGCCCCGAAAGATCAGCTCAATCTGAAGTATCTATTATTATTCCTACTCCTTCTCCTGTTGTATTTGTTGATCATTCACGATCAACGATTCAACCAAGAAATAATGATCATTCTCCGCATGGCCTCGTTGAAATAATTTGCAAGACTCCAATCCTCCAACGAACACATAACGTGATGAGAGCTATCGCTGGAAAGCCCAGAGTTCCCGCCGAAGACTTGGAGCAGGAACAAGCCCGAGAGACAAGACGAAAGAAAAGACTCCGAAGACAAGAAGAAAATGAAAGAGAAGAAGTCGACATCTGCAGCATCGATCATGACCCAAGCCAAGTATTCCAGCCCGAGAATGTTACCGAACAAGCCTTGGCTCCATACGAAGACGTCCTCCCCCTGGTCCCTCACGAAGAAGCGATTCAAGTAGACTCCTGCGATCTTCCACTCGTGCAAGATACAATCGCCCCCAAAGACTTGGCTGTCCTCTACCACCCCGACGAACATGGTATGGAGAGAACTTATCATATAGGATACAAAGATAATTGGTTCAAAATTCCTTTCACATACAGACAATTCCTTATGACACGCGATAAACACTTTCTCTTTCGCTCTGGCATTCACACTGTTATCTACACTCCCTCTGAATACTTTTACAACTTCAACTACCAAAATGCTCTTGTGCCTTTTCAATTCCCATTGGACAGAACTGATCAATTCATCAACATTGTGCATCGATGTGGATTCATGAACACTTTCTTTATAAAAAATACAACTCTTTTCAAATGGATCAATCAATTTCAACCATCTGATGGGATTGTGAGCAGCAAAGTTCATCGATGTGACGTAAGTATGGTCATATGTGGCTCTGATTCAAATGGCTGGAGGTATCTTCAGTGTCTAAGTTACATCAATTACTCTCAATTGTTGGATCTTGTTGCATTTCTTTATGAGATATACATCCATGATCTTGAAGCCAAACTCTGGTACACTTCTCTCTGTGACATTTTCAAGTGTGTGAGATACGTTCAAATGTCTGCCATCTGTGGAACTATTGACTGCCCAGTATTTCAACTTGCATTTGATATTGAATGGATCATTGACAGACACAACATGAATCAAAGTATCATTGAGATTGGAGAGACCATCATCAAGGCAATCAAAGACTTTTTTGTCTTTACATTTCACAGTCGTGATAGAACTAGAATACAAGATGAAGAATTTATGTTTATCTTTGCCGCTGGAAAGGACTACGAGTACATCAGGTCCAGAAGTATTGGAACCAAGAGATCTTTTCGAATTGTTGTTCCAAAGATCGCAGTCAACATTCAAACTTGCAAGGCTTTCTATGGATATATGACCTCACACAGTCAATACAAGTATCACGCAAAGTATATCGACCAGCACTTTATCACTAATCGACAACTCAGACTCCCATTCTCTTTCAAAATCGATGAACGAGGCAAACCAGTTCGGCCTTTCCACTTTCTCTTTGCTCTCCCCTTGACTCGTGCTTACACTCGTTACTCTGTTTACGATGAGCGATTCCTCAAGGCATCTTACGTCTACGACAAGAATCTTATGCCATACACT
This sequence comes from Bacteroidota bacterium, assembly GCA_027487625.1. GTDB lineage: Bacteria > Bacteroidota > Bacteroidia > UKL13-3 > UKL13-3 > CAISCU01. The sequence continues at coordinate 2,210 of JAIYDG010000725.1, read as the reverse complement.
GTTCGGGAACTGTTGCACATCTGTCGGATCAACATTCATGGATCTAATCTTTGCACCCCCATCAAATCTATCATGTACTATGCCATATGCAATCAAAGACTCTCTGTGCATGAAATCTATAGACCTTTATCAGACTATTCCAGTCGCATCATGAGAGAAGCCAATCTCCAGTTGTTGACTATGCAACGTCAGTATTTTTATTCAATCATTTATGCTTGTACTGATCATCGAATAACTTTTCTTTTCATTATAGGCATCCTGAACAATTCATTGCATGATCCCCTTCAGTATGCATACACCAAGGATGACCAGTTCGACCGGGAGTGGGCCAAGCAATTGTTTCTTCGTGAGGTAAGTAACTCTCGTACTCCTGATGAATGTTTTGCATACATGAAAAGATTTTTTGTTGGGGTTGTTGGAGCGAGTGGAAGTACTCAAATGACTATGTACTACATTACCCAAACACCTACGTCATGTTGCACACAAGAACTCCCTCTGTTTAGCTATCAATTGATCAAACAAAACTATGTCTCTATGGTTTACTCTTTCATGGACTTGACTGTGAATGCATTGATTCCTGCTCCCAACAAAAAAGATCCTCTCAAAATGAAGGAAAAGTCTTTTCATATCCTCAAAGAGTACGTGATCAGTTCACAATTTAAAAAATACGACTACACTTGTTTCACTCCTGAGCAAATACTTGGTGCTCCACTTGATCAATTCGACAAAGCATTCAACTTATATTGTGGATTACCCATCAACAGAGATACCATTAGCAAAGTATACAAGTCTTATCAGATCCCCAGAGACTATGACTATACGACTAATACTGCTCTATCTTTGATGCTGAATCATATACGTGAAGTCTTGTGCAATGATAATGATCTTGTCTATGACTATGTTTTGGACTGGCTCTCGTATATTGTTCAGAACCCAGGACACAAGACACAAGTTATGCTCGTGTTTGTTGGACCCTCGGGTTGTGGCAAATCTACCTTCTATTCGTGGCTCATGCCGATCTTTGGAGAATACATGGAAAACATCCGCACCGCGTCATTGGGATCTCAGTTTGTGGGTATGAATTTTAATGAAAAGTTTATCATAGCCATCGATGAGTGGAACATTCGTGAACTAGATCCAAGAACTGCAGATGGTCTTTTGAAAAACATTGTCACTGACCCCAGAATGAGGGTGGAAGCCAAGTTTGTACAAGCTCATTCCATTCAGTCTCATAACAATTTGATTGCCTCGACAAACTTTGCATTCAACATCGCACCCAGTTCAGTAGGTTACTTTCGACGTCTTATGATCGTAAAGTGTGGAAACACAAAGCCTCCACAGTACTTTAAAGATATGCACAATATGATTGGAGATCCATCAAGACATAAACTAAGGTTTTCACTTCATATGCATCTGTTTGCAAAGTATCTTTATGATAGACCCATTCACGAGTTCAAGCCTCAAAACTTTCCCATTACTGATTATCAAATCAAAATCCTTACAAACACATGGAAACCTTATATGAAATGGTGGTATGAAGTCATGCAACGTGGCTTTGTCTTGAATGAGGTGCAGTTTGACATTTACAAACACAATCCATATCCTGTTGGAACTCATCGCCCATCTACTTGTCATCTTTTACAATTCGCATCAAAAAACATTGTTCAATTCTATCCGCCTGGAACGATGGATGTTTGGTGTAACTCTCTCGTTGATACAAATACTTACATGGGACTCTCGAAGGCTTCTGTGTACGATGCTTTTGTGAATGACTTACGTGACAGATACAACATTGATGCAAAAAGAACAAGCTACTCTATCACACAGTTCTTTCATGACTTGAGCTCTTTGGTGCCGATGTTTGTTTATAGTCAAATGGGAAGGGAAAACATGGTCATGATGCCTCCATTCGAGACTTGCATCAAGACGTTCTACTCTCAAAACTTTGCTCATGGACTCAGAATCTCCAACAACCCCTTCAAGATTTACTTGGGAAAAGATCAGGAGCACCAGCACATCTTGAACGAAATCGAGACAGAACTAATCGACTCTCAATTTTAGGACGAAGAGTATCGTATCATCTTTGGTTGTCTTCCAGCCTGGAGGGTCGCAGAGAAAGCCATGACTGCCTCGGAAGAACGTGATTGCCTGGATGCCCTCGAGCAGATCGAAGCAGCCATCAGAAACTCGCGAACTCCAGTCGAAACCAC
>JAIYDG010000239.1 GCA_027487625.1 Bacteroidota bacterium | reverse complement strand
AATTCAGTAAGTTCATATACCTGCTGCTTTAGTACTATTTCGACCGTAACCTTTAAATCTTCCTTTACATCTATCTGAATAATCTGGGTTTGATAATCAATTGAATGAAATCTGATTTCATGTTTTCCTGGTTTTAACTTTAACTCAAAATCACCATTTTCATTGGTATGAGTGCCTGCTTTTTCATTTAAACAAAATACATTAACAAATGAAATAAGTTCCCCTTTTTCATTTTTAACATTTCCTTTTAAAATTAATTCCTGAGCAGATATTTTAAAAAAGGAAAAATAGAATCCAATAAAAAATAAAAAGAAAATCTTAGCTTTTTGATTCATAAGTAAATCACAAGCTAAAGATTTTAATCCTTATTGAAAAATATAAATAAGCTTTTTAGTTTCAAAAAACTCTTCTTTGAAGTATTCAGTAAGCGGAACTTCCTGAATATGAAGTTTTCTATTGATATCTTTAAGAGCTTTAAATTCTTCTTTTAAATCACCACCTTTTAAAAACAGAAATCCATTGATTTTACTGTTAAAATCTTCCTTAATTTCAATATATCGGTGTGTCCATCTATATAATTGTTCAGTAGCAGCAACTGCTCTAGCTGTTACAAAATGAAATGGTTCATTCAATTGCTCTACCCTTCCAACAACAAAATCGGTATTTTCAAGACCCAAACTTTCGGAAACAGATTCTGCAACCTTAATTTTTTTCGCAATAGAATCAATCATGGTAAACTCAGCTTCAGGAAACATAATCGCTAGTGGAATTCCAGGAAATCCTCCACCTGTGCCTAAATCCAAAATACGTGTACCAGGTTTAAACTGGATAAATTTGGCAATTGCTAAACTATGTAAAACATGTTTTTCGTAAAGTGCATCAATATCTTTCCTTGAAACTACATTTATTTTCTCATTCCATTCTGTATACAGTGATTTAAGGTTTGTAAATTGTTCCTTTTGTTGATCTGTTAAATCAGGAAAATAATGTAAAATCAATTGCATGTCTGTTAAATTTCCCATTACCAAATTTTCCTCTTTTTTGTAACAAGTCCCTTAAAACCAAAAATATAAACAAAAAATAAATACAAAATGTCTAATAAAGGAATAAACCAAACAATGTTCTTTTGCTTTAACTTATTAAAAGCCATATATGAGATAACAAATTGAACAATCATTTTAAATCCGTACAATATCAGAATTAAACGCCAATCAACTAAAAACCCTAAAGTTAAACCCAAACCAAGGTAAAAAAACAACAAACCTGTGTAAAATCCACCTAATAAAACCTGATGTTTAATTTTATAATATTTACCGGTACTATGGTGTCTTGATTTTTGCCTATTCCATTCTTCATAAGTTTTTTTAGCATCTGTCAACACAAAACTTTCAGGATTTAATTGTACCGAAACGTTTGTTGGATTTGCTGCATCTCTAACAAACAAATCATCATCTCCACCTAATATATGTTGATGCCCAGCAAATCCTTTATTCTTGAAAAACAATGATTTTGTATAGGCAAGATTTCTTCCAACTCCCATAAAGGCATTATTCTGCAAAGCAGCAGAAAAATAAGCCATTCCAGTGTAAGCACAATCGTAACGAATAAATAGATTAAGCAAACCTGAAGTTGGTCTATCTGGCGAGTAACCCAATACAATTTCTTTACCATTGGCAAAACCTGATGCCATATGTTTTAACCAATTTTTCGAAGCTGGTGTGCAATCAGCATCTGTAAATACCAAGTGTTCATGAGAAGCAGCTTTAATACCAATTGTTAAAGCAAACTTTTTACCCGTTGGATATTTTTCTTGTTCAATGATGGTGCAAATCTTAAGTTTTGGATATTGCTCTTGGTAATACTCTAACAATTTCTGACTATCATCCCAACTACAATCATTGATTACAATTACTTCAAAATCTGGGTAATCTTGTTCTAAAACTGATGTTAAATTTTTCTCAAGATTTTCGTATTCATTTCTTGCTGAAATAATTACGCTTATAGGGAAATTTGGACTTTGATTTTCGATTGGTAATTTATAAAAAGCCAATTTTGAAAAAAAGAAAAGATAGTATCCAATTTGGCCAAGTATTCCAATTGAAAATAATATTAATAATAAAATCTGTAATTCACTTAATTCTAACTGCATCATCTCCACAAAATTAAGGAAGCCGGCTTAGCACTTTTTATACCAATATCAACAGGGTGTTAATTAATAGGTCAAAAAATAGCTTGAAAATCTCAAAACTAGATGAATGAACTATTCAAAACCCAATTGTTTTATTATTTGTTCAATTTGCCAATCTTCAATAGGATCAAACTCCTCTTTTAAATTTGAATTAAAAACTTTTGCCATTCCTTGCCAGTATATAGCTGTAAAATTACCTCTATATGTTTGAAGTAATTCATAAGTAGTTTTACCGGTTTCCCTGTAAATCAATTTAATTAATATCCGTCCTTGACTTTGGGTCATGTTCAACAAATCGTCCATAAATTGATCTTTAATAGACTTTTCTGTTCTTTTTAAATATTCTTTTCTAGCACTTTCAGATGGCAATAACTGTAGATTTTGCTCCATCATTTGAAACCGAAAACTCGCCATTTTAGCATAAGGCAGCGCTTTTTTTACATTGTTAACCAGCTTTTGATATTTCTTTTCGTAATCCGGATCTTTTTTAGCTTTAATAATAAAATCAGGCAAAACCACACTTTTTAAAGTATCCAGAGAAACTTCGGTTTGAGCAAAAATTTGGTTAAAACCAAAAATTGAAGCTATTAATAATATAAGTTTAAAGGTTTTCATAGTTTAGGTACACCAAATTTTATTCCAACTTATGTTTAAATCTGGTTTTCATGTAAAAAACTCCAACAATTCCCATCAAAATAAAAACGAAAGATATTATTTCAGCTTGGGTAATTCCATGACCTAGGATATTATATGTGGTATTTACTCTAATTTTTTCAATCGTAAATCTTTCAATTCCATTTAAAATCAAATAAGTAAAAAAGAAAACTCCAGGTGTTTTGAATTTTTTTCTTGAAAACCATAAAACAAACGCTAATCCAATACAAACAATTGCTTCGTATAAAGGTGTTGGATAAACCGGATTTGCCAACTGAGCGCAATGACTGCCATCACAGCCGGGAATTGGAATACCTTCTCCTAATACATTATGTGGGTATTTGTATGACCAGAACCAATCTGGTAAAAACGCCAATGCTTCTGGTTTTGGACTAAGATTATCAATTCCCCAATCACCATCACCACTTAAATGACAACCAACACGTCCGATTCCATAAGCAATCATCAAACCAACTGCTGCGGAGTCAATCATATGGTACCATTTTATTTGATGTTTGGATGTGTAATATAAAATACCAATTGCTGCAACTATTAATCCTCCATAAAAAGTTAAACCACTAAATGACAACAAAGAACCCATTGGGTCGGCAGCAAATTCATCTAAATTTTCTAAGTTATGGAATATTTTTGCTCCAAGAATTCCACCAATTGCAGCGATTCCTACAATATTTCCCATTAATTGGTAAGGATGAACAGTTTTGTTAATTGTGGTCGGAGTTTTTCCTTCAATTGCTTTGGCTTCTTTTGATGTAGAATAATAACCATAAACTCCTCCTGCTAAAGCGCCAAACCAACTACCCTTTCCTGAAAGCAAAAATTTCTGTGGATTTGCAACTAATGAATCATAATCTAAAAACATTTCCAATAATTTGAATCCTACAAAAGCATAAATAATGGTTTGTGTAGCATAATCAACTATTGTAATTTTAACATTTATTTTCTCCTTTACCTGAAAGGATTTTAAAAGACCATTTGCCTCTCTATCTTTTAATTCATGGGATGTAAACCAATATGCAGCTCCAAAAGACAAAGCCATAAAAAAACCAAATGTCTGTATTGGTAATTGTAGATTAAAACCAAATAAATCTAAGAGTAAATCTGAAATTGTTGGATACATGTAAGAAAATTTGAAGCGAATTTCGTTTATTAGCTTGTAAAAAAAACGCTTAAAATTATATTCCCCTTACAAATTATCAAAAATCATTAGAATCATTGATAATTAAGTAGTTTCTTTCTTTAATAATTTGACAATCTTATGAAAACTAAATTAAATATCGATTTACGCTCAGATACAATCAGCTTTCCATCAAAAGAAATGTTGGAATTCATGCAAAACTTAAACCTTGATAATATTGGTGATGATGTGTTTGGAGAAGATAAATATGTGACTGAATTAGAAGAACTTGCATCTAAAATGTTTGGAATGGAGGCAGGATTGTTTTGTCCAAGTGGAACCATGACGAATCAAATTGCAATTCACCTACAAAGTGGGGCCGGAAAAGAGGTTATTTGTGATGCAATTTCACATGTTTATTTATATGAAGGTGGTGGAATTGCAGCAAATTCTAATGCTTCTGTTAGATTATTACATGGTGAAAATGGAAAATTCAGAGCTGAAGATGTCTTAAAAAACATCAATAAAGAAGATGTACATTTCCCTCGAACATCCTTGGTTTGTATAGAAAATACAGTTAACAGAGGTGGTGGCGCTTGTTGGGATTTTTCAGAAATCGAAAAAATTAAAGATGTGTGTGACTCAAATAAAATCAACTTACACCTTGATGGAGCCCGAATATTTAATGCAATTGTTGCCAATGATGAAAATCCACAGAAATATGGAAAAATCTTTAACTCAATTTCAATCTGTTTATCAAAAGGATTAGGTGCACCTGTTGGCTCGGTTTTATTAGGTTCAAAATCTTTCATTTTTGAAGCCAGAAGAGTCAGAAAAAGATGGGGTGGAGGAATGCGACAAGCTGGATTTATTGCTGGTGCAGGAATTTATGCTTTAAATAATAACATACATAGATTAGAAACTGACCACCAAAGGGCAAAAGAAATAGGTGAAATTTTAGTTAACAGAAATTGGGTTAAAACTGTCCTACCAATTGAAACAAATATTGTAATCTTTGAACTAATTGAAAGCGTCTCCTTTGAGTCATTTTTGAATAAACTAGCTGAAAACGGAATTAAAGCAATCCATATTGGTGATAACAAAATCAGGTTTGTATTTCATATCAACCAAACCAATGAAGATATTCAGTATTTAAGAGAAATTCTGAATGAAATAGGCTGAATTTGATTTAAAAATCAGATTCAAATTTTATCAAGGTGTCTACAAAATACTCCGTTTGCACCTCCTGTGTGAATGTTAAAATTTACTAAATGCCTGATGCCTATTGATAAAAGCATTAAATTGTGCAGATATTTTAATTGTGATAAAACCAATTTATTCAAAATGAATAAAAAAATACTGTTGGCATTTCTGCTGTTTGTGAGTCTAAATTCCTTTAGTCAGCCATTCACTAATGTGATTAGCAGCAGCGGATTGGATGCTAATCAAGCACAAATTTTAGATGTACTTGATTATAATAATGACTCTTGGGAAGATGTGATTATTTTAAATGGCATATCTTCTTCCCCCAAATTATATCGAAATTTAAATGGAACATTTAGCGATGTTACCAGTTTAAGTGGCTTAACAGGAGTTAACTCTGGGAATGCTACATTTTCTGCATTTTCCTTCGATTATAATTCAGACGGATTTCAGGATATTATGTTCGTTAAAAATGAACCATCTGGATTCATGAGATTATTCAAAAATAATTGCGGAAACAATTTTACTGAAGTTACAAGTGATTTAAATATTCCCCAAGGAATTAACTTCATAACCTCAAATACAACTGGTGATCCAAATATTCAAATTTCAGATTACGATGAAGATGGTGATTTGGATTTGGTGTTTGCACGTGTATTAAATACAAATGAAAGAAGAATTTCAGTGCTCATTAATGATGGGGCAACTTTTAATTCAATTGATGATATTGTTACTGGATTTGGTTCAACAGTTGATCCTATTATTGTTATGTTTGATTATGATAACAACTTTAATGATGATATTTTAGTTATTAGAAAATCAGCACTGAATGGAACAGATCAAATAGACTTATACGAAAATAATAATTCAGGTGGTTTCTCTATTTTAACTTCAACAGGATTAACAAATAGCAGTAATATAGGCTTTGCTAATTTATGGGATTTCAATAGAGATGGTTTTATTGATATTTTGCTTGGAACAAAGGATGTTCTAAATCCTGGACCAGGAAATCAGAAAAACAAGGTATTCAGAAATAATGGTAATGGAACTTTTACAGACCAAACTAGCACAGTAAACACTTTCGATGCAACAAATAATAATACAGTTAATTATGTTGGTTCATACATTTTTGACTTAGAAAATGATGGTGATTTAGATGTATTATGGCAAACAAGGACTTCCGGATCAGTAAATGATATTACAAGACCCTCATTAATGAGTAATAATGGAAGTAATGTATTCACTTCTGTTCAAAATACCCTATTACCTAATTCAGAATTTGGAGGAGCCTCTTTATCTAAATTTGCTGTATTTGATTATAACAACGATGGGTATCTAGATATTTTTAAATTTGGAAGTAATATTGTAACAAATGATGCTGTTTTATACAAAAATAACGCAACAGGTAACAATTTTATTTCAATTACATTATTGACATGCTCTGGTGCCGCAGATCCAAGAGGAGCTAGAGTTAAAGTTACAGCTGGTGGAATTTCAACTACAAAATTTTATGGTTCAAATTCACTTGGATCTGTAACAAACTATGGCTCTGAAAAACTATATTTTGGAATAGGTACAAATACTGAAATTGATAGTATTGTTGTTTTCTGGCCTGATGGAACAACTACAACAGAAAACAATGTTTTTCCAAACCAAATCGGATATATTACAAATGATAATTTTTGTAATTTAGGTGATCCACTTGTTGTTGATTTAGGCCCTGATACTTTTACAGTTTGTAATACTGATAGAGGAAACCTAAGTTTAACCGGTTCTTTTGATTATTATATATGGAACACCACAGAGACTTCTCCAAGTATTGATGTAACTAAAGAAGGTTGGTATTCTGTTACAGCTGGAAATTTAGGTTCAGGTTGTTTTGCAAGTGATAGTATTTATGTAGTTTTTGGAAATGCTGATATTCTTCAAAATGATACCCCAATTTGTGTTGGCAATTCTGTAAAACTTGATGCTTTGCCACGATATGATTGTAATCCATTTGGTGCTCCTGTTGCTATTGGCGCGTATACTACTGGCCGACCAATTACCGGATATGATTATTTAGGGGAATTCAGTGGCCACTATTATTATATGGCTAAAACAAATAGCACTTGGTCAAAAGCTGCACAAGATGCTTTAAATGCAGGTGGTACTTTAGCTATTATTAATACTATAGAAGAACAAAATTTCATACAATCATTGTCTACAGTTAAGGATAATCTTTGGCTTGGAATGTTAAGAGACCCAGTAAATAGACAATTCAGGTGGATGAATTGTGAAAATGTAAATTTCCAGAATTTTGGTCCTGGTGAACCTACTGATGTTACTGGTGAAGATTATGTTTTTATGAAAAATTCATCTTGTCCTGATGCTGGAACATGGAAACAATGGGTAATTGATGATAATGTTAATCCTGATGCTTGTTTAAGCAATATGTTTGGATTAATGGAATTAGATGTAAATGCTTCGAACATAAAATACAAATGGTCTAGTGGAGAAACAACAAGTAGTATTACAGTTACACCTTCAACTACTACAAGTTATATGGTTGATGTTACAATTGGGAATGCAACATGTTCAGATGTAGTATCAGTTATTATACCTGATTTAAATGATATATTTCCATCTGATTCTTTAAAAACCTGCGGCGGTGATAGTTTATTTCTGTTTTCAATTGGCGGTATGAAAAATTATTCATGGAGCAATGGTGAAACAGGAGAATCTATTTTTGCCAAATCAAATGGTTGGTATAAAGTAGATGTAATTTCAAATGGAGGTTGTTCTGGAAGTGATAGTGTTTATTTAATTATCTTCAATGCAGCTATCAGAACACCAGACACAAGTTTGTGCTGGAATACTCCTTTTACATTAAGAGGACCTAGCACTACATTAAGTTATTCAGAATATTATTCAGAAACCTTTATTGGACCAGCACCTTTCAATGGTTTTAGTAGAAATTCAAATTTTACTTTTAATGGTAGTAGAGTTTTAGGATTCTTTCATAATGACTCTGTTTTCTTTGATTTAAAAGGGTTACCAAGTCATGATTCATTAGAAATTTCTTATGACTTATATATTCATGATACATGGGAAGGCGATTGTTCACTTACAGGAAAAGATGAATTTAGATTTAGAGTTGATGGAGATTTATATTTGGATAATACATTCTCAAATAATCCTGGTTGCACGCAATCATATCCAGTAGCAGGTTCTGCAAGTAAAACTGGTGCAACTCAAACAGGATTAAGTAATCGTTGTTTTTCAGATGCTTCTGCAAGTTCTACCAAATATACAATTACTAAAAGAGTTGGTCATACAAATGCAGACCTAAATTTAAGTTGGATTGGTTCTTTAAATGATACCGATTTAACAGCTTGTAATGAAAGCTGGAGCTTAGAAAATCTTTCAATTAAGGTTAGAAAAACTGCTAATATTCTTTGGTTTCCAAATGGCGAAACAACTCAAAATATTGACATTCCTGGATTAACTACAAGCCAAGATTATTGGATTCAAGTTGATAATGGAGTTGATTTTTGTTATGATACTGTTAGAGTTGAAGTTGGACCAACCTTAAAAGTAAATTTCTTAAATGATACAATTTATTCATGCGCTACATCGAGTGTATTAATATCTGCTCCAAATGGCTATGATACATATACATGGAGCACTGGTGATACTTTAAAATCAACCAGAATTAGCAACGCAACTTGGTATAAATCTTATGTTAGTTTAGGTGGATGTTATGGAGTTGATAGTACATTTTATGCAGTAACTAAAGCATCGATTTCTCAAGTAACACCTTATGAAGTTTGTTTAAACCAACCTACCTATATAAACATTAATTGGAAAGACAATTGTAATCCTTTTGGTTCACCAGAAAATACAGGTTATGTAAGTGGAAGCGCAATTTCAGGATATACATGGATTGGAGAATATTTAGGTCATAATTACTATTTAGCTGATACAAGAAGTAATTGGTCGACTGCCGCTCAAAATGCATTAAAAGCAGGAGGTCATTTAGCAATTATTACTGATACTGCTGAACAAAAATTTATTCAAGAAATTACTTCAAAAAATGTTTGGCTCGGATTATACAGAACTCCTTCAGGTGCATTCACATGGATGAATTGTAATGATACAAGTTATACAAATTGGTATTCATTAGCACCATCAGCAAACGCTGGAGAAGATTATGTTTATATGATGAATGCGGCTTGCACTGAACCTTATAAATGGAATACAATAATAGATGACGATAACGCATCAACGGATCCTTGTTTTTCTGACATTTATGGATTGCTAGAAATTAGTGAAGTTAAGAAAAACATTACTTGGTTACCAGACAATGTAGGTGGCGACACATTGAAGTTTACCCCAACAGTTAATACTGTATATCAAGCCAAAGTATCAAATTATGATTGGCCATTTGCTGGAGGTGGATGTACAAAATCTATTACAATAAAAACTGTTGACCCAACTACTTTTAACATTGAAAGAGATTCAGCAGTTAAATGGTCTTGTGAAGGTGATACTGCAATTCTAATAGCTCCAAGCTCTCCTATATTCAAAAATTATGTTTGGAGTAATGGTATGGTTGGATCTACAATTGTTGTTAATCAGTTTAAAGGATGGTTATTTTGTACCGTTGATGTTGGTAACTGTCAGGCAAAAGATAGTGTTTGGGTAGATTTAAATACTCCTTTATCTTTTCAATTTAATACAAGAGATATTACTTGTTATGGATTTAATGATGGTCAAACATTGGCTATTCCTTCAGGTGGCGAAGGCACTGTAAATCTAACCTGGTTGCATGATGGTTCTACCAATCCTAGCTTAACTAAGCTTGCTCCTGGTACTTATATTGTTGTTGCTGTTGATGATTCTGGTTGTGTTGCATCAGATTCAGTTAAAATTACAAATCCTCCTTCAAAATTAGAACTTGATTTTCGCTTGTTAAAACCTGTTTCATGTATTGGTGATTCTAACGCAATTGTTGAGGCAATTCCTAGTGGAGGAGATAAACCATATACAGTTTCAAGCTGGGAATTTATTACAACTTCAGATACATTAACCGGAGCACATAAAGGATGGTATCCATTTTCATTAGTTGATATTCGAGGCTGCTTACTTCGAGATAGTTTTTTTGTTGAAGATGCAAAACCAATTGATATTACTGCAAAAATCACCAAACAAATTCTTTGCGATGAAGATACAAATGGTGTAATTGAGTTAAACGTAATTGGTGGAACTTCACCATATTTCTTGATATGGAATCAAAAATTATTAGACACTACTATAGTAACTGGATTAACTGGAGGTAATTATGTTGCGTATGTTGTAGATACTTTCTTATGTTTTGATTCAGTAGAAATAACAATCGCTGGAACTGCCTTAAACAAATGTGACATGTTTATTCCACAAGGATTCACTCCAAATGGTGATGGTTATAATGATTATTTCATCATCAAAGGATTGAGTGATTTTCTGGATAATGAATTAACTATTTTTAATCGTTGGGGTGAAATTGTTTATCAAGCTGAAGATTATAAAAATAACTGGGATGGTAAAGCTACTAGAAGCACTTTATTATCAGGGGGAAGTGATTACCTGCCAAATGATACCTATTATTACGTATTCGTCACTAAAGCAAATAACAAATCGTTTTCAGGTTATATTTATCTAACTAAATAATCAGAATTAAAATGAAAAAATTTTATAAAAATAGCCTTCTGATTTGTTTTTCAATTTTTGGAATTACACAAGTTAAAGCTCAGTTAAACCCAAATACTTCAAATTTTATGTTTAACCCAATTGCTGTTAACCCAGCAATGTCAGGATTACATACAAACCAAATTCAATTGGGTTTTGAAGCACAATGGTTAGGTTTAGAAGGTTCTCCTAAAACAGGTTATCTTAGATATGATAAATTGTTCAATGAAAACTCAGGGTGGAATGTTGCTGTTATTTCAGATCACGTTGGACCATTAAGCACTATTACGTTAAGTAATGCTTTTGGTTATCATTTCAAAACAACAGAAAAAACATTTGCTTCTTTAGGATTACGTCATAATTTATCACAACATTATTTCAATATATCTCCTGATAAAATCAATGATGTAAATGATCCATTATTCAATGCTAGTAACAATAGTGTTCCTGTTAATAACTTTGATGCAGGTTTAACATTCTACAATCGGGAATCATTTTTAGTTGGATTCAGTTATAGAAATATCATTCCTCAAAGACGTTTTAGAGGTAATGAAGTAACAGAGGTTCCAACTTTATCTTTACATGGTTGGTATACCCGCGAATTCAATAATGATTTTAGTTTAGAAGCTGTAGGTCAATTTAATTCTTCCTCAAATAATCCTTTAAATTCTCAATTTGCTGTGATGGGTGTATTTCAGCAAATGTTTGGTGGAGGTTTAAACTTTTCACCAAGAAGTCAAGTTGGAATTTTTGCTTATATCAAAACCAAAGACAAACTAAATTTCTTCTATAATTTCAATTTACCAGTATCTCAAATATTCCAAGTGAGTAAACAATCACATGCAATAGGAATTAGTTACAGGTTAGGAAAAGATCAAAATCTGTTTAATACTTTCTTTATTCAACCTACAGATGGTGCAAGTGGAAATCGATTATTCTAAGTTTAATTAATTAATATAAAAAAAGCCTGTTTCAAAATTTTGAAACAGGCTTTTTTTATTTATAATGTTTTTTGAGTTCTTCAACTACTAAATATACTGCAGGACAAATCATTGTATTTAAATAGGTGATACTCATTTTTTGAGCCATATTTCTTTGCTGTGTATGTGGAAATTCTCTACATGCATTTGGTCTTGATTCATAAACATTACAGTATTTATCAGTACCTAAAAAAGGACAAGGAACTGATTTAAAAACGTAATCCTTATCTTCATCAATCCGCAAATAATTTTCAGTAAATTCAGAAGGACGAATTCGAAGATGTTTTGCTAATCTATCAATATCTTTATCAAGAAATAATGGACCTGTTCCACTGCAACAATTCGCACATTTTAAACAATCAATATTTTCAAATACCTCTTCATGATATTGATTACAAATTCTATCTAAATCTTTAGGTTTCTGCTTTTTCAGTTTATCAAGAAATTTTTTATTTTCTGATTTTTTAGCAGTTGCCAGTTTTAAATAATCTTCATACTCAGCAATCATAGATGTCTTATTTTATAATATCATGCAATTCATGTCCCATCTTAACTTTTTTAGTATCCAGGTATTTTTTATTGTGTGGATTTGGACTTACTTCTAAAGCTACATTTTCAACAATTTCCAAACCATATCCAATTAAACCTGCTCTTTTTGTTGGGTTATTTGTCATTAATCGCATTTTTTGAACACCCATATCTCTTAAAATCTGCGCACCTACACCATAATCTCTCTCATCCATTTTGAAACCCAATTGAAGGTTTGCTTCAACAGTATCAAAACCCTGTTCTTGTAGTTTATAAGCTT
>JAIYDG010000630.1 GCA_027487625.1 Bacteroidota bacterium | reverse complement strand
CAGTTTGCAAAATTTGTTTCAGAGGGAACCCTTTACCATTATCAATTATTTCAACATAAAGATTTTCATTTGATTCCTCAATTAAAATTTCAATAGAGCTAGCGTAGGCATGTTTTGAAATATTAGAAAGAGATTCCTTTATGATATGGTAAAGCAGTAGTTCGTTTTGGTAATTTAAAGTATTTGCTGAATAATTAATTTTACAATTTATAGGAAATCTAATTTTAAAAGGATTTTCATGAAGTAGATTTTCAATAGTTACTTTTAAGCCCTCTTTCTGCATCATATAAGAAAGCACGTTGTCATTAATAGAGCCCAAATTGCTATAAACAAAGTCAATTTTTTTATTTTTTGAATGAATATAATCTTCAAATGAAAGACTCATTTGAGCAAGTTCATTGCTAATGAATTGCTTAAATTGAGTAATAGGATTGATTTGGTGGTTCAATGGCTTTTTATTAATTATAATTTTATTCGGTGTTTCAAAAATGAGACAGTCTGTATGAAATAAAAATCAGGGTTAACCCTGATTTATTGAATTGAACCAATGGTTTTTCGATTTTAACCTATTTAATTCCCTGCAAAATTAGCCTTTGAAAATAGTTTTATGTTGAAACCAAGGTGATTCTCTAGCTAAAAATCATGAACAATGAATAGAATCAATTAAATACTTTAAAAAACACTTATTTTGCGCTTATGCATCAGGCAAAAGAAAAAAAAAAAATAGCAATTTTAGGAAGCACAGGCTCTATTGGTACGCAAGCTTTAGATATTATTCGTGAAAATCCAAATGATTTAGAAGTTGAAGTTTTAACTGCTCATAGCAATTCAGATTTGCTTATTAAACAAGCACTTGAATTCAATCCAAATCATGTAGTAATTGCTGATGAATCTAAATACCTTGAAGTAAAAAATGCTTTGGAATCGCATGATATCAAGGTTTTTGCTGGACAAAAATCTATTTCCGATTTAATGTCGATTACTTCTGCTGATACTGTTTTAACTGCCATGGTTGGTTATAGTGGATTGTTACCAACTATAGCAGCAATCAAAAACAAAAAGAGAATTGCTTTAGCCAATAAAGAAACATTGGTTGTTGCAGGTGAAATGATTACGAAATTATGTGCAGAAAACCATGTTGATTTGTTACCAGTTGATAGTGAACATTCAGCCATTTTTCAATGTTTGGTTGGAGAAAATTTAGATTCAATTGAAAACATCATTTTAACAGCTTCAGGTGGTCCGTTTAGAGGAAAAAAACGTGATGAATTGATTCATGTAACAAAAGCACAAGCATTAAAACATCCGAACTGGAGTATGGGTGCTAAAATTACCATCGACTCAGCCAGTTTAATGAATAAAGGTTTAGAGGTAATTGAAGCAAAATGGCTGTTTGGAGTAAAAGGTGATAAGATTAAAGTAGTAGTTCATCCACAAAGTATCATTCATTCAATGGTTGAATTTGAAGATGGAAGTATCAAAGCTCAAATGGGTTTGCCTGATATGAAATTGCCTATTCAATATGCTTTTTATTTCCCTCAACGAAAACAAAACAATTGGCCAAGAACTAGTTTTAAAACCTTTAATCGACTTGATTTCGAAGAGCCGGATACAGAAACTTTTAGAAACCTTGCACTTGCTTATCATGCCATGGATAAGGGCGGAAACATGCCTTGTATTTTAAATGCAGCAAATGAAATTGCAGTGCAATTATTCCTTGAAGATAAAATTAGCTTTTTAGGAATTGCCGAACTCAATGAAAAATGTATGATGAACATGCCTTTTATCTCAAATCCCACTTTGGAAGATTATATCAATACCGATGCTGAAACCAGAAAAATGGCTTTGAATTTTGGTATGAAATAGAGTAGAGTAAACTCTTAGAAAATTCTAAGTTTAAAATGTTCTTTCACTTGACCTTTTCTAAAAGAAATAATTCCGAAAAAGAATAAGTCAACAGAAATGCTGATTGTAGGATGATTTTTTATTTCTTCCCAAGCTTTAGTCATGCCTTCACTCCAATAAATATCATCAAAAATAATGAGTGTGTTTTCATGAACTTTGGGTAAAATCCATTCAAAATATCTTAAAGTAGCTTCGTAACTGTGGTTTCCATCAATAAAAATAAAATCAACTACTTCTAATTTTTCTAATAAAAGAGGTAGTTGTTCATCAAAAGAGCCAAGAATTAAATGTGCGTTTTTTAACAGGGAAAGCGATTCTATATTTTTTTTCGCTAATTCATGAACATCTTTACTTGCCTCAATGGTGTATAGGGCAGGATTTTGTTTATTTTCTAATGCTTTTAATAAATAAGAAGTCGTAATTCCTAAGGAAGTCCCAAGTTCTATGCAATTATTTAAGTCTGAGTTTTTAATTAAATAGTGTAGAATTTCAGCAATTCTTGAAGGTTTTAAATCTGTTTTTGCAATGCCAGAAACTTTCAGGTGTTTTATTTCTCCTTCTGATTTTGCTAATGCACCAAAATCTGTATAGGTAACCGTTGAATTGTCTTGTTTTAAGCTGTTCCTTAAATTTTCAATTTCTTTGAATTCAATTTTCGAAGCTGCCTGTTTTTTTATTGATTCATTGTACATCTTAAAAACATAAGGAGAATGTAATACATCTATAAATGTAGCATTCAGATAATGTTTAATAAGACTTTTATGATAATGGAAATACAGGCTCATTGATGAATATTTCATTAAAAAGCCCCGTTTCCGGGGCTTTTTTTAGTATTTAATTATTGTGCTGATTGTTTTAAATCTTTTAGCACCTTTAATTTTTCTTCTAAATCGAGGATATGCTTTTTGGCAATTTCAATTTTACTATTGATTTGATCTGCCATTGGATTTTTTGCACTTGAAGATTTGAAGAACCCTAAATTATTATCCCAGGTTTCAATATCTTTTTTCATTCCTTTGATTCTTTCTTGTAAGATTTTTTCTTCTCTATACAATTTTTGAGCACCATTTGGAGAGCTTGCTAATAATTCAAAGTTTTCGCGTTCTCTATCATGACGCATGTCTTTGTTTAATTGTTTATGCTTGCCATACAATTTGTCGAGCAATTCATTGTATTTTTTATTGATTTCGTCTTTTGCATTTGCAGGTACGTAACCAATTCCATTCCATTCAGCCTGAATTTTTTTCAATTCCTGAAAAGCATTGTCCATTTCGGCAGCTGCAAGCGCTTCAAGTTTTGTAATGATTACATTTTTTGCTTCCAAGTTTTGTACTTGTTCTTCTTTAACTGAAGCATAACGTTGTGCTTTTTGTTCGAAGAAAGAATCGCAAGCAGTTCTAAATCTACGCCAAACTGCATCATTTACTTTATCAGGAGCAGGACCAATTTTTTTCCAATCTTCCTGTAATTTCTTTAATTGTTCGGTTTGTTTGTTCCAATCAATTGGAGTTCCAGCAATGCTTTCAGCAGTTTCACAAAGCACTTCTTTTGCTTTTAAGTTTGCATTTCTTTCGGCATGCATGGCTTTGAAGAAGTGATTTTTATTGTTGTAGAAAGTATTTCTTGCTTCACGGAAATCGTTCCAAACTTGGTCGCGAACAGCCATTGGAACATGACCAATTTTTTTCCAAGCTTCCATTAATTCATTGGAAACGGTAGTTTTTTCCATCCAATCTTTAATGCGAACACTTTTTAAATCGGCTAGTTCTTTGGCTTTCACTAAAAGTTCTTTTTTAGCTTCAAGATTTTTATTTCTTTCTTCCTCAACTTCAGCACTCTTAGCTTTGATGAAATCGTAAACTTTATCAACTTCAACTTTAAATCTGTTCCAAATATCATCAGAAGCTTCTTTGGCAACTGGACCAATATTTCTCCAATCTTCTTGGTATTTTTTCACCGACATCAGAATTTTTTTGATGCTGGTTTCATCCACGATTAATTTGCTAACATGAGCAATTAATTCAATTTTATGGTCAAGATTTTTTGAGCGATCTAAATCTTTAAGTTCATTATTGATTGAAAGTCTGTCGTAGAAAATCTCAACTAAAACTCTGTATTTTTCCCAAAGTTCTTCAACATTTTCTTTAGGAACAGGTTTAATTTTTTTCCATTCAGAACTTAAATCCTTTAATTTATTCAAGCTACCTTCAGTTTCTTCAGATTCGTTTAATTTTCTGATTTCTTCTAAAATGGCTTCTTTCCTTTTCAGGTTGGCAAGTTTTTCAGCTTCTTGTCTTTGTCTAGCCTCTTCCTTTTTGGTTTTCAGAGCTTTAAAAGCAGAATTGAATTCTTCTTTGCTTGAATCGCCTTTGAATTCGAAATTATCTTTTTCGCCACCTTCTTCTAGAAATTTTTCTAGAGCTGATGCTTGTTCTTCTTGCAAATGTTGCTCAAAGAAAGGTCTAATAGCTTTAAAGATAGAAATGGCTTCTTCCACCTCTTTCTCTTCCATTGCTTTTAGAGCAGCTTTTAATAATTCGGCTTTCGATAAACTTGAAAAATCAGGAATTTCCTCAACTGAGACTAATTCATGTTCTTCTTCGCTCATTTCATGCGATTCTACTTCAACATCTAAAACCGGTGCAGTAGCACTGTTTTCAATGGTTTGTACAGTTTCAGAAACAACGGTTTCTGAAATAGGATTAACTTCTTGCTCGTGCAATTCGTTACTTACGTTTTCCAACTCCTGATTCATCATTGGTTTACTTTGATTTCTTAAGGGACGTCAAAGGTATGGATTAAATGAATATTTTTGCCCTTCAAAAAATTGAAATTTATTACTTATGGAAGTAAAAATTATAGAATGTCCGAGAGATGCCATGCAAGGCCTCCACGATTTTATACCTACCGAAGTTAAAATTGCCTACATAAACGGGCTTTTGCAGGTGGGATTTGATACAATTGATTTCGGAAGTTTTGTTTCTCCTAAGGCAATTCCGCAGATGAAAGATACCGCAGAAGTGTTGAAAAATTTGCAAATTTCGGAGTCAAAATCAAAATTATTGGCCATTGTTGCCAATTCTAGAGGTGCAGAAGATGCCATTCAGTTCCCTGAAATCAATTATTTGGGCTTCCCTTTTTCTATTTCTGAAACTTTTCAGCAGAGAAATACCAATAGTTCGATGTTGGAATCTTTGAAAACCGTTGAAAATATTCAAAATTTATGTGTGAAATCTGGAAAGGAATTGGTTTTATACATTTCAATGGGATTTGGAAATCCTTATGGTGATGCCTGGGATGCAGAAATTACAGCTAATTGGTCGCACAAAATGAAAGAACTGGGAATTGGTATTATTTCTTTAAGTGATACCATTGGCATTGCAAATCCTGAAAGCATCTCTTATTTGTTTGAAAACTTAATCAATGATTTACCTGAAGTAGAATTTGGAGCGCATTTACATACCACACCCGATGCTTGGGAAGAAAAAGTGAAAGCGGCATACGACAATGGATGCAGAAGATTCGACGGAGCCATTAAAGGATTAGGCGGTTGTCCAATGGCAGCCGATAGTTTAACAGGCAATATGCCAACTGAAAAAATGTTGTTTTGGTTTGAAGAAAACAAAATCGAAACAGGAATAGACACTCAACTATTTGGACAATCAATGATACTGGCAAATAAAGTTTTTACTGGACGAGCATAAAAAAATGGGTTGAAATTTAAAGAATTTTAGACTTCAGGTGATTTACAAAAACTAGGATATTTTATTTTAAATAAAATAAAATTATGAGATTGATATTAATGTTAATATTCTTTGTTGTTATTACAAGTTGTCAAAATAGCGATTACATTAAAGCATATAAAGTTAAGTCACCCGATAAAACGAAATGCATAACATTTCTAGGTGAATATGATAAGGATGGAGTATTAAAAAACCATCGGTTTTATTTGTTGGGGTATGAAAATGCTAATTTAGATCGGTTGCCAGATACAAATTTTATTCTTTTTGATTTTTATGGT
>JAIYDG010000012.1 GCA_027487625.1 Bacteroidota bacterium | reverse complement strand
TTTGGTAATGTATTAGGATCAAGTGGTTCAGTTATACCAAGATTTAGAAAACAAATTGAAGATGGTGGACCAATAACTGTAACACATCCAGATATTACAAGGTATTTCATGACAATTCCAGAAGCTTGTCAGCTTGTTCTTGAAGCAGGTAATATGGGTAATGGAGGGGAAATCTACATTTTTGACATGGGTAAATCTACCAAAATTGTTGATTTAGCTAGGAAAATGATTAAACTTTCAGGTTTAACTCTTGGTAAGGATATCCAAATTGTGTTTACAGGATTAAGACCTGGTGAAAAAATCTATGAAGAATTATTGAATGATGAAGAAAATACTTTACCAACTCACCATTCAAAAATTATGATAGGAAAAGTAAGAACTTATGATTTTGCAGAAGTTGAATCAAATACTAAGGAACTAATTAATTTATATCAATCACAAGATATGATGAAGATAGTTACTAAAATGAAAAGTATTGTACCTGAATTCAAAAGTAAAAACTCAATTTATGAGAGCTTAGACAACGATGTTCGTTTACCTGACAGCTCAGATTTAGAAAAAATGTTACTTCAGTAATAAAAACAAATTTCAAAAAAAAGAAAAGGCAAATTCGATGAATTTGCCTTTTCTTTTTTTGAATGGTTTGGCTTAACAAAATGTTATCAATAACGAACAAATAGCTAAAAAAAGGCCTAAACAATGATTTCTAAGTTAAAAATCATGCAATTTTATAGGCATTTACTTATCAATTACACTTCGAAGTTCCAAATAACTTCCTCATAATCTATCAGTTTTTTTTAGAACAAATCTAAATAGTCTTTTTTTATTTCTGCTTTCGCGCTGTAAATAAATGTAATTATATTCGCGGCTGTGTTCTAAAAAGCGTGCGTGTATAATCATTATATGACAAAGCTTTTACAGAACACAAGTAAACACAGAAAATCATTATTTAAATGAAGCTTCATCAATTACTTGCATTTGTTGTAATTTTTATCTTCTCCTTAAACTCAGCCTTCGCAGATGCGGCTGAAGGAGAAAAGCTCTTCAAAGCTAATTGTACCGCATGCCATGCCATCGGTGAAAAAATTGTAGGCCCCGCCTTAAAGGATGTCCATAAGCGCCGTGATGCAAAATGGCTGCTCAAGTGGATCAAAAATTCGCAAGCAATGGTAAAATCGGGAGATGCTACTGCTGTTCAATTGTACAAAGAAAATAATGAGTCAGTAATGACTTCATTTGAACAATTGTCAGATGCAGAATTAACTAGCATTGTTGATTATATCAAAAAAGAAAGCGAAGCTCCTGCGGTTATACCTGATAATGCAGGCACAGGAACTTCAAAAACAGGTCCTGCTGCGCCTCAATCAAATTCAGGAAGTGGTTTCTATACAGAAACAACTTTTATCGCTTTAATGGTAATGGCTGCAATCTTATTATTGATTGCTTTCATTCTTTACCGTTTAAAAAAGGTAGTTGAAGAGTTACATGCTCAAAAATTCCCTGAAGAAGCTGCAGAAGAAAGAGCTGAAAACATTAGCTGGAAAGAAGACAAATCTGATTTCCGTTACAAATTATTCAAAAAACACCCTGTTGTTGGAACATTATTGGTTTCAATCATTTTTATGGTAGTTTTTGGATTACTTGGTTTTGATTACGGTAATAAAGAAATTGGCGTTCAAAAAGGTTATGCACCTGAACAACCAATTAAATATTCTCATGAATTACATGCTGGTACTTACAAAATTAACTGTTTGTATTGTCATAATGGAGCTGACAAAGGAAAACAAGCTTCTATTCCTTCACCTAGTACTTGTATGAACTGTCATATGCATGTAACTGCTTCTGCTAAATACAATGGCTCAGTTTCACCTGAAATCCAAAAAATTTATGAAGCAGTAGCTTGGGATGCTGAAAAGCGTGTATACGATGCAAGCAAAGAAAAGAAACCAATTAAATGGGTTCGCGTTCACAACTTACCAGATCATGCTTACTTTAATCATGCTCAACACGTAAAAATTGGTAAAGTAGAATGTCAAGCTTGTCATGGTCCTATTGAAACTATGGCTGTTGTTTCACAACAAAGAAGTTTACAAATGGGATGGTGTATCAATTGCCACAGAGAAGCAAAAGTTGATGTGGCTAATAACGATTACTACGAAAAGCTTCATGCTAACTTAAAAGCAGAAGGTAAAGAAATGGTAACCGTAGCTCAGAATGGTGGATTAGAATGCGGTAAATGTCACTATTAATCAATTAAATTTTCGCTCACAGCGATTTCTAAACGAAAACAAAGCTCAATGGAAAATAAAAATAGTTACTGGAAAGGTTTAGAGGAATTGAACAGAGATCCCCAATTCCTCCAGCATAAAAAAAATGAGTTTGCTGAAGGTATTCCTTTGGATGAAGTATTCACAGAAGAAGATGGTGGCTTAAATGCAAACCGTCGTGATTTCTTAAAATACTTTGGATTTGGAATCTCAGCAGTAGCATTGGCTGCTTGTAATAAAGCTCCAATTAAAAATGCTATTCCTTATATCATTAAACCGGAAAATATCACTCCGGGTATCCCTAACTACTATGCTTCTACAACCCCTTCTGGTTGCAGCATCTTAGTTAAAACTCGTGAAGGTAGACCAATTAAAATTGAAGGTAATCCTGAATCACCAATTTTTAAAGGTGCTGCTAGTGCTGCCGATCAAGGTGCATTATTAGGTTTATACGATAATGAAAGATTAAGAGGACCAAAAGCATCTGGAAATGATGCAACTTGGGAAGCTGTTGATGCTGATATCAAAAAAGCATTAGCCTCTGCCTCAAATATTCGCATTGTATCGGGTACAGTTAATAGCCCATCTGGAAAAAGAGCAATTAGTGCTTTTGCAGCAAAATATCCTTCTGCAAAACATATCCAATACGAATCATTCTCTTTAGGTTCAATTGCTGAAGCAAATAAAATTGCATTCGGTAAATCAGTTATACCTGGATACAGATTTGACTTAGCTAATGTAATCGTTTCATTTGGAGCTGATTTCTTAGGTACTTGGATTTCACCTGTTGAATACACCAAACAATGGTCTTCAACAAGAAATCCTGAAACTAAAAAAATGAGTCGTCATATTCAATTCGAATCTCATTTATCTGTTACAGGTTCTAATGCCGATGTAAGATATCCAATTAAACCTTCTGCTGAAGGAGTTTACTTAATCAGTCTTTATAATAAAATTGCAGGTTTAGCTGGTGTTCCAACTTTAGGTTCTATGCCTTCTGTTGAATTACCTTTAAATATGATTGAACTTACTGCCAAAGAATTATGGGCAGCTAAAGGAAGTTCATTGGTAGTTTGTGGAACTAATAATTTGGACAACCAATTATTGGTAGCTGCAATCAATAGCTTGTTAGGAAATATTGGCACAACAGTAGATTTAGACAATAATAGCAATCAACATTATAGTGATGATGCTGCATTTGAAACTTTGATTTCAGATTTGAATTCTGGTTCAGTTGATGCAGTTATTTTCTGGAATGTTAATCCTGTTTATTCTTACTACAATTCAGCTAAATTATCTGAAGGAATTAAGAAAGCAAAACTGAGCGTTTCAACCAATAGCAGTATTGATGAAACTTCAGCTTTATGTAAATACAATGCACCTGCTGGTCATTTCTTGGAATCATGGAATGATGCTGAACCAAAAGCAGGTTATTTTGCATTAACTCAACCAACTATCTCTCCAGTATTTAACACTCGTCAAACAGAAGATAGTTTATTACGTTGGGCTGATAATAGCACTTCATACTACGATTTCATGCGTGAAACCTGGAAAGGTATCCTTAGTGGAAATGGTAATTTTGAAGAAGCATGGGTTAAAAGCTTACATGATGGATTCTTCTACGTTGCAAAAACAGCTTCAGCTGTTAAATTCAACGCAGATTTAACATCAACAGTTAACACAGCCTACTCAGCTTATAGCACAAACAAAACCAAAAAAGAACTTAAACTTTATAGCAAAGTTGGAGTTTTAGATGGTTCATTAGCTAACAATCCTTGGTTACAAGAATTACCTGATCCAATCAGTAAAGTTACTTGGGATAACTATGCTAATATCAGCAAAGCAACTGCTGATGAAATGGGAGTTAAAGATGGAGATATGATTACTATTACTGGTAAAAACGGTAAAATTGAATCAATCCCAGTTTTAGTTCAACCTGGTCAACCAAATAATGTTATTGCAGTAGCAGTAGGTTACGGAAGAACATCTGGTGGTAAAGTAGCAGTTGGAGTTGGTAAAAATGCTTATGCATTTGCTTCATTCAGCAACAATTCTCTTCAGTATGGCAATTTTGATATTACTATCGAAAAAGCAGCAGGTGATTACGAATTGGCTCAAACACAAACTCACCATACAATCGAAGGTCGTGCTTTAATAAAAGAAGCTTCTTTAGGCGAATATATTAAAGATAGCAAAGCAGGTAACCACGATCACCATGCAATCTTAAAAGAAAATGGTAATTTAATTACGCTTTGGGATGAGCATGATAGCAAAGGTCATAAATGGACAATGGCTGTTGATTTAGGAAAATGTACAGGTTGTGGATCATGTGTTGTAGCTTGTAATGCTGAAAATAACGTGCCTGTGGTAGGTCGTGCGGAAGTATTAAAACGCCGCGAAATGCATTGGATTCGTATCGATAGATACTACAGATTCCGCAATAAAGAAAACAACAATATTTCTAAAGAAGACGAATACAACGACCCTAAAACTGGTGTTGACTTCCAAGAAGTAAGTGTTTTACACCAACCATTAATGTGTCAACATTGTGGACATGCACCTTGTGAAACAGTTTGTCCTGTATTAGCAACTGTTCATAGCAGTGAAGGTTTAAATCACATGGCATATAACCGTTGTGTAGGAACTCGTTACTGTGCAAATAACTGTCCATTTAAAGTTCGTCGTTTCAATTGGTTTAAATACAGAGAAAACGATCAATTTGATTTCAACTTCAATAATGATTTAGGAAGAATGGTAATCAATCCTGACGTAACAGTTCGTTCACGTGGGGTAATGGAAAAATGTTCTTTCTGTGTACAAAGAATCCAAGCAGGTAAATTGAAAGCTAAGTTAGAAAACAGAACCATTAAAGATGGTGATGTTAAAACTGCTTGCCAACAAACTTGTCCTGCTGATGCAATTATCTTTGGAGATATTCATGATCCGGAAAGTGAAGTAGCAAAACACTTCAAAAACGAGCGTGGTTTCTTCCTATTAGATGAATACAATGTTCAACCATCAGTTACTTATTTGACTAAAATTCGTAATGTGGATGAAGCATTGGTAGCAGAAGAAAAACATTCGGCAAAAAAACATGATGCTTCAAAGCCTCATGATGAAAACAAAAAAGAAGAGTCACATTCATAATCTGAAAACTGCACTAGCACATGTCATACGAATCACCAATTAGAGATCAATTAGTAACCGGTGGCAAAACATACCGCGACGTTACGCGCGATATTACCAGGCCACTGGAAAATGCCCCTTCAAAAGGCTGGTGGATTGGGTTTAGCCTTTCAACTTTAGTCCTTGCCCTTTGGATTGGAGCCACCACATACACCGTAGTTGTAGGACTAGGTGCTTGGGGATTGAACAAAACTGTAGGATGGGCATTTGACATTACCAACTTCGTATTCTGGGTTGGTATTGGTCACGCCGGAACCCTTATTTCCGCAGTTCTTTTATTATTCCGTCAAAAATGGAGAATGTCAATCAATAGATCGGCAGAAGCGATGACCATTTTTGCGGTAATTTGCGCAGCCTCATTTATTTTATCACATATGGGACGTCCGTGGGTTGCTTATTGGCCAATCCCACTTCCAAATGCCTTTGGTACTTTATGGGTTAACTTTAACTCACCATTGGTTTGGGACGTATTTGCAATTTCAACATACTTCTCAGTTTCATTAGTGTTCTGGTATATCGGTTTAATTCCGGATATCGCAACAGTAAGAGATAGAGCTGTAACTAAAGCAAGAAAATTCTGGTATGGATTTTTCGCAATGGGTTGGAATGGTTCTGCTAAAACATGGCACAGATATGAAGTAATCAGTTTAATTTTAGCTGGAATTTCAACTCCACTTGTATTATCAGTACACTCAATTGTATCAATGGACTTTGCTACGTCATTAGTACCAGGTTGGCATACAACCATCTTCCCTCCTTATTTCGTTGCAGGTGCAATTTTCTCAGGATTTGGAATGGTACTTACACTTTTAGTTATTGCCCGTGAAGTAATGAATTATAAAGATTATATTACTGAAGCGCATTTAGATGCAATGACTAAAGTTGTAATGGTAACAGGTACAATGGTTGGTATGGCTTATATTACTGAGTTTTTCGTAGCAGCTTATTCAGGTGTAGAATATGAACAATATGCTTTCTTAAATAGAGCATTTGGACCATACTGGTGGGCTTACTGGACAATGATGAGTTGTAACTTACTTGCTCCTCAAGTATTTTGGTTCAAATGGGCAAGAACTACACCTTGGTTTATTTTTATCATGTCAATCATTGTAAATATAGGTATGTGGTTCGAGCGTTTCGTAATTATCGTAACCTCATTACATAGAGATTTCCTTCCATCAGCGTGGGCAATGTATACACCTACAATTACAGAAGTAAGTATATTAATTGGTTCATTTGGATTGTTCTTCTTTTTATACTTCCTATTTTGCAAATTTTTACCAACTATCAATATGGCTGAAGTGAAAAGTATCATTCCAACTCACCACGAAGGTGACCATGGACATGATTCACACCACAATCACAGTCATGAAACAGCAGAGAAAGGAGCTATTCATGGAAACTAAAAAAATGATTTTGGGTGTTTACGACAACCCAGATAAAACTTATGCTGCTACTAAAAAATTACTTAACAGTGGTTATTCAGTAGAAGATGTATATTCTCCTTTTGCAATTCACGGAATTGATAGATTGATGGGTATTAAAAGATCAAAGCTTTCTGTAGCAGCATTCTTGTTTGCTATGACAGGTTTATCTTTAGCAGTTACTTTCCAAGTTTATGTTTCGTATTTCGATTGGCCAATGATTATTGGAGGAAAACCAAATCTTCATATTCCAACTTACATTCCTATTACTTTCGAATTAAGTATTTTGTTTACTGCATTCGGAATGGTAACATGTTTCTTTATTGTAAATAGAATGTTTTGGGGTAAAAATGCAGATATCATTGATATCAGAGTTACAGACGATTTGTTTGTAGTTGCAGTAAATGTTCAACAAAACAAAACCGACATCCAAGCACTAAATCAGTTATTAATTGATAATGGTGCATTGGAAGTAAGAGAAAGGACCAAAGAATAATGGCTAACACAAGAATTATATTAAGCACATTTGCCTTATTTTCGGTAATGGCTTTATTTACTGCTTGCAGCGCAGGTGGTGACAACCCAGGTTACGAATATGCACCTAATATGTACCATGGATTCGGATATGAGCCTCTTTCTCAAAAAGAAGATGAGCCAAATACCATCAATCCTCATGGTATGAATATGAGAGAACCAGTTAAAGGAACAGTTGCAAGAGGTCAGCAAGATTTCGCTAACTATTCATTTACTGTAAGCAACGAATCTTATGAAGCTTCAGCTTCATTAAAAAATCCAGTTGCTAGCTCACCAAAAGTTATTGCAGAAGGACAAACATTGTATAACATCAACTGTACACCTTGTCATGGTGACAAAGGATTAGGAGATGGAACTATTGTAAGTGCCGGAAAATTCCCACCTCCTCCAAGCTATGATTCAGATAGAATTAAAACTACACCTGATGGTAAAATGTTTTATTCAATCCGTTATGGAAAAAACTTAATGGGAGCATACGGAACAGTATTAACACCAAACCAAATCTGGAAAGTAGTTCATTACATCCGCACTGTTAGTGGTCCTTACAAAGGTGCTTCAAATGTAACTGCTTCAAAATAACGATTAACAGAAAAGAATTTAACAATGGAACACGCAGAAGTACATATCAGAGAAGAAAAATATCAAATCTCGGACGGCAATAAAAAATGGGCCTTTGGTCTTATGATTGTCGGTTTAATTCTGGCTGCAATCGGCTATTTCACTTACCATCCTCATATTGAAGGATTAGGTGAACACGATTTGCACCACTTAATACAAAAACGTTTATTAAGTAACTTACTTGTAAATGGTTATTTCTTCTTCATCGTTTCAATTTGTGCAGCAGTATTTATTTCTATTTCACAAATTGCGAATGCAGGTTGGTATATTGCCATCAGAAGAATCCCAGAAGCCATGAGTGAATATTCACTTGTTGGTGGACCTTTATATATTTTAATTAGCATTATTGCTTTACCAGTTCTTTACCATTGGGCTCACCATGGTATTATGGACGCTGAATCTCTGAACTTTGATGCAATTTTAGCTAGTAAAAGCTGGTATTTAAATGTACCTTTCTTTTATATTAGAATGGTATTGTTCATGGGTTTCTGGATGTTTTGTGCGCATTTATTTCGCCAGTATTCTAGAAAAGAAGATTTAGTTGGTGGTTTAGAAAATTACAAAAAGACATATGCTTTATCAGCTGGTTTTACCGTAGTTTTCGGATTTACTTTTTCTATGTTCTCTTGGGACCAAATGATGAGTATTGATGCTCATTGGTACTCAACTATCTTCTCTATCTATAACTTCGCTACAGGATGGGTAAGTGCATTAACAATTATGTATTTATTTACTCATTACTTAAGAGGAAAAGGATATTTAAACATTGCTTCTGATGAACACCAACATGATTTAGGTAAATTTATGTTTGCATTCTCAGTGTTCTGGACTTATATGTTTACATCTCAGTTCTTATTGATTTGGTACGCAAATATTCCTGAAGAGGTTACATACTATACTGAAAGATTATTTGGAAGTTATAATTTCTTATTCTTCTTTATTATTTTCTTAAACTTTATTGTTCCCTTCTTTGTTTTTATGAGAAGAGATTTTAAACGTAGCAGAATAGTTGGATTTATTGTTGGTGGTGCTATCTTATTAGGTCACTGGTTAGATGTATTTTTAATGGTTATGCCATCATCTATGAACATCGCTACTAACCCAACAGATGCAAATCCAACAGGAATTATTAAAGTTGATTTCCAAGGAATTGGATTAATGGAAATTGGATTCTTATGTTTATTTGCTGGATTGTTTTTATGGATGACTTTAAAAGCATTAACAAAAGCAAATCTTTATCCTACTAAACATCCTTATGTTATGGAAAGTGCGCTACATGATGTAGGTATTTAATCCATAAAAGATATAATAAAACAAAAAAGGCTCCGATGGAGCCTTTTTTGTTTTATATCAATAGTCATTTTTAAAATCAGATTAAACCAAATTAAAGGAAAACAATCAAATGAAAATGAGAGCATTTTTGATTTTATTTTTTCTTTTTTGCAAAATCCAATTTATTCATGCACAATACTGCACCAATGACACGCGATTTACAAATCAAGAATACTTTAATGAGGAACAAATTAGCTCTCAGTTAAACGTAACCTTTGCAAACGTTATAAACTGGAAAGGTACATATGAAACATTAAAATTAGACGTCTATTTCCCTTCATTAATTATAGATACCATGCCTTATAGACCACTAATTCTTTTGGTACACGGCGGAGGTTTAATTTCTGGTGATAAGATAAATTACACTAAAGTTTGTAAAGAATTTGCAAAACGGGGTTTTATAGCTGCCACTATTAATTATAGGCTTGGTTTAGATTGCAGCAAGGATTCAATTTCTGAAGAAAAAGCAAAATATAGAGCACAACAAGATATACATGCAGCATTTAGGTTCATAGTTCAAAATTCTTCAATTTTAAGAATTGATACATCTTGGATGTTTATTGGTGGAGGTAGTGCAGGTTCAGTAGCTTCACTTGGACTAGTTTATATTTCACAGGAAGAATGGAATAATTTTACACCAGGAATTCAATTAATCCTTGGGAACTTAAATAACTCCGGGAATAATCTGGTCAATAAATTCAGAATAAAAGGAATATTTAATGATTGGGGAGCAATGCTAAAATCAAGCATTCAAAAAGAAGAAATGATTCCGATGGTTTCATTTCATGGAGATGCGGATAGCACAGTAGCCATAGACTCATCATCGGGTGGCGGCTGTTATCATTTCGAAAAAACTTATGGCTCTCGATCAATTCATCGTCTACTTATAGAAAACGATATATGTAGTGATTTGACTGTGAAACCAGGAGGAGGACATGGCGTTTATCAAGATAGTATTTGGGGCCTACCTTTTAGAGTTAGCCGAGCAGCCTGTTTTTTTAAAAGTCTATTCTGTAAAAATTGTTTGAGTTTTTATCAAACAGATAGTGTTCAAGCAAGTTGTTCATTGAATACTAAACTTGAAGAAATTAAATTTTCAAACAGTATTATTGTTTATCCTAATCCATTCAAAGACAAAATTTTAGTTTCACCAACAAATGGAAATGAAGATTTCATCTTAATAAATAATGCAGGACAAATAATTTTTCAAGATAAAAATATTGAAAATCATGACTTTTCTAACTTAAATTTTGGGATATATTTATTGATAATTAAAAATGAAAAAGGGCTTCATAAAGCCATTCTAAAAAAAGATTGAGAAGAAATCTGAAACTTTAATAAAAATTATACAATATGAATAAATCAATAAATAAGACTTATTGAGAAAATTCTACAAATCTCTTTCAAAAATAATTACGGCATTAGCTCCATCAAACTTTCCAGCAGGATTATACTTTGTAATTTTCACCTTTACCTTTTGTAAATGGTGGTATTTATCGCATAATTCATTAATTATAGACTTACCTAAATCTTCAATTAATTGTCTTCTATGTTGCATTTGGGTACTAACCATAGAAAAAACATCTTCATAATTTACAACATCTGATAAATCTTTGAATTCTTTATCGTCGTATACAAATTGTTCAAGGATTACGTCGACCCTAAATTTACCGCCATTTTTAGCCTCTTCAGGGTACCAACCATGAAAGGCATGAAATTCCATTCCCTCTAATCTTGTCTCAAGCTTCATTTGCTTATTTTTTACTTGTACAAAAAAGCTAATTTCGCAGCAAGAAAAAAAGTCTGATTATTGAAACTTCATAAGGACTTTAAATGTTTAAAACATATGAATGCAGAAAACTCTTTTATTCGCTCGAACAAAACCGACGCTTACCAGCACCACGATTACTATTTAATGGATGAACTTCTAACTGAAGAACACATCTTAATTAGAAACACTGTACGTGATTGGGTTAAAAAAGACCTCTCCCCTATTATTGAAGATTGCGCACAAAAAGCAGCATTCCCTCATCATATAATAAAAGGATTGGCAGATGCCGGAGCATTTGGCCCACAATTACCGGCAGAATATGGCTGTGGTGGTTTAGATTATATTACCTACGGAATAATCATGCAAGAATTGGAAAGATGTGATTCAGGAATTAGATCAACTGCATCTGTTCAAGGTAGTTTGGTAATGTATCCAATTTATAAGTTCGGTTCTGAAGAACAAAAACATAAATACCTTCCAAAACTTGCTAAAGGTGAATTAATGGGATGCTTTGGTTTAACTGAACCAAACCATGGTTCAAATCCAGCTGGCATGACAACAAACTTTAAAGATGCTGGTGATGGCAAAAATGTAATTCTAAACGGAGCAAAAATGTGGATTAGCAATGCTCCATTTGCTGATATTGCTGTTGTTTGGGGTAAAAATGAAGAAGGCAAAATTAAAGGAATTATCGTTGAACGTGGAATGGAAGGTTTCACAACTCCTGAAACCCATAACAAATGGAGTTTAAGAGCCAGTGCAACAGGGGAATTGGTATTCAATGATGTATTAGTTCCAAAAGAAAATATTCTACCAAATGTTGAAGGATTAAAAGGCCCATTGACCTGCTTAAATTCTGCTCGTTATGGAATTAGCTGGGGAGCAATTGGCGCTGCTTTAGATTGTTATGATACAGCTTTAAGATATAGCAAAGAAAGAATTCAGTTTGGAAGACCAATTGGAGGATTTCAATTGCAACAAAAGAAATTGGCAGAGATGATTACAGAAATCACAAAAGCACAATTACTTACTTGGAGGTTAGGTGTTTTGATGAATGAAGGAAGAGCAACTCCAGCACAAATAAGTATGGCTAAAAGAAACAATGTGGATTTGGCTTTAAATGTTGCTAGAAATGCTCGTCAAATGTTAGGAGGAATGGGAATTACTGGTGAATATCCTATCATGCGTCATATGATGAATCTTGAATCAGTTGTAACTTATGAAGGCACACATGATATTCATTTATTGATTACTGGCATGGATGTTACTGGAGAAAATGCTTTTGTTTAACATTTAATTTGTTCATAATAATTTTGCATTGTACATGTAAAATTGTAAGTTGAACCCAATGTATTATTTCAATAAATAAAGATATTATGTACGCAATTAAATTTGGTACCGATGGATGGCGTGGAATTATCGCCAATGAATTTACCGTTGATAATGTAAAAAGAGTTGCCCAAGGAACTGCTGAATTCTTAAAGAAAAATTTTCCAAACAATTTATCGGTTGTTTTGGGACATGATTGCAGATTTGCCGGTGAATTATTTGCAGAATCTACTGCTCAGGTAATGTGTGCAAATGGAATAAAAGTAAAAATGGCAAAAGGTTTTGTATCTACTCCAATGATTAGTTTGGGTGCTGTAAAATTTGGTGCTGCATTGGGTATTATTTTAACTGCAAGCCATAATCCTCCAGCATATAATGGTTACAAATTAAAAGCTCATTATGGTGGACCTTCTAGCCCTGCTGTAATTGATGAAGTTGAAGGTGCAATTCCAAATCATTTAGTTGATGTTCCAACAAAATCAATTGATACTCTAGTTTCTGAAGGAATGATTGAATACGTTGATTTAGAAACTTTATATGTAAATGAAGTTGAATCTAAATTCGATTTAAAACTAATCAAAAGTTCAGGAATGGAATTTGCCTATGATGCCATGTATGGTGCAGGGCAAAATGTAATGAGAAGAATTTTCCCTGAAATTACTTTATTACATTGCGATTATAACCCAGGATTTGATGGTCAAGCACCTGAACCAATCCACAAAAACTTAGGAGAATTTAGTGAACTCATTAGAATTAGTGAAGAAATTGATTGTGGTTTAGTTACAGATGGTGATGCTGATAGAATTGGACTTTATAACAAAGCAGGCAAGTTTGTAGATTCACACCATATCATTTTACTTTTAGTTCATTATTTGCACAAGTATAAAGGAATGGATGGCAAAGTAATAACTACATTCAGTGCTACATCTAAAATTACCAAACTTGCAGAAGCATATGGCTTACCTATTGAAATCACTAAAATAGGATTCAAATACATTTGCGAAAAAATGGTTACTGAAAATGTTTTGGTTGGTGGGGAAGAAAGCGGAGGAATTGCCATAAAAGGTTTCATTCCTGAAAGAGATGGAATTTGGATTGGATTAACTCTTTGGGAATTCATGGCAAAAACCGGCAAAAGTTTGGATGAATTGATTCAAGAAGTTTATGATGTAGTTGGTTCTTTCTCAATGGGAAGAATTGATTTACATATCACTGAAGAAATAAAACAAAACGTTCTTGCAGCTTGTAAATCTGGAAAATATACTCAGTTTGGTAATTACAAAATTGAAAAAACTGAAGATTTAGATGGATTTAAATTTCATTTAGGAAATGGAGAATGGGTAATGATTCGTGCAAGTGGAACAGAACCTGTTTTAAGAGTATATTCTGAAAGTGATTCTGATGAAAATGCTCAAAAAATTCTTGAAGCATGTAAGAATACTATTTTAGCATAATCAAGATATAATAAAAAAAATAGCCACTAGTAAACTAGTGGCTATTTTTTTTTTATTTAAGATTTACAACCCAGTTGAAATCATCCTGATGATTACCGGTTTGAATACCATACATCGTTTTATAAATCCAGTTAGAAATAACTCTGTTCTCAGAATCAGGTAGCATATAATCTACTCCTTTATATCCAATTCCAGCAATTTTAGCAATAATCGCAGCCGTTCCTGTTCCAAAGCAATCTGTCATTGCTCCCGATTTTGCAGCTTCAATTACTTCACTTACAGAAATTCTTCTTTCTTCAATTTTTAAGCCTCTTTGCTTTAACAACTTAATACAACTATCTCTGGTTACACCTCTAAGAATATTACCATCCAAAGAAGGAGTCCAAACAGTATCATCATTAATGATGAAAAACAGGTTAGTTGTACCAGATTCTTCAACATGTTCATGAGTTCTGCCATCTGTCCAGATAATTTGATCGTAACCTTTCTTTTTAGCTTCCATGGTTGGTAGCATAGAAATTCCGTAATTTCCTGCAGCTTTGGCAAAACCAGCCATTCCATCTGAGGCCCTAACAAATTTTTCTTCCACTAAAACCTTAATTGGTTTTGGGTAGTAACTGTTTACCGGACAACAAAAAATAATGAAACTGTAATTGTTACTTGGTCTTACACCAACAAAATCGTCGGTTGCGAACATAAATGGTCTTAAATACAAAGCACTCCCCTCTTTGGTTGGAATCCAATCCTTTTCAAGAGAAACAAGTGTACTTAAACCTTCCATGAATAATTCTTCAGGAATTTCTGGCATTCCCATCCTCAAGGCACTTT
This sequence comes from Bacteroidota bacterium, assembly GCA_027487625.1. Lineage (GTDB taxonomy): Bacteria > Bacteroidota > Bacteroidia > UKL13-3 > UKL13-3 > CAISCU01. Next base: position 1,655 of record JAIYDG010000012.1, on the reverse strand, counting down.
CGTTTAAGCGAACAATATTATCCATTGGTCTGAATAATAAAGCGTCACCTTGTGGGTTTTTAAAAGCTTTCATACCTTCAAAAATTGCCTGACCATAATGTAAAGCAGAAATTGAAGGAGCCATTAAAATAGGACCATAAGGCAGAATTTGAGGATTTTGCCACTTGCCATCCATAAAATCCACCTTAAACATGTGGTCTGAAAAGATTTTTCCGAACTCAATGTTCTCAAAATCACATTGATCAATTCTTGATTGCTGTGTTTTATTAATTTTTATCGAAATTGCCATGGTATGAATAATGGTTTAAAGATAGATGATGCGTTTGTGCTTCCCCTATTCGATGAAATAATCGGGGTCAAAGAAACAGATTTTTCCATACAAATCAACCCTTTGGGAAAAGGACAACATAAACTCTTGATGCTTAGTGATTGTAAAACACACGATTATTTTTCAGATCCTGAAAAACAGTTATTAAGTGGTATCCTAGATAAAGGCCTAAAAAAGTCATTTGATGATATTTGGCTCATCAATACTGAAAAAGACAATGTAAGTTTTGAGGTAATTCTAAATCAGTTAAAACCTCAAACAGTTATTATCTGGGGTTGTGATTCTTTTATGGCTAAAAATGGGTTAAAGATGGATAATCATCAACAGGCATTATTACATGGTATTGGAATTTTAAAGGCACAATCCTTAAGTGAATACATAAACGACAATGTTGCAAAAGGAAAACTTTGGGTTGCTATGAAAAAAATGTTTTTTGCTTAAATCTTATGAAATTAATATTTGCGAGTCATAACCAGAATAAAGTCAAAGAAATAAACTCCTTATTAGACGGATTAGTTAGTGTTTATTCTTTAAATGATATTGGAATAATTGAAGAAATACCCGAAACCGGCGAAACTTTAAAAGAAAACTCCTTTATAAAGGCTCAGGCTTGCGCAAAAATTACTGGGCTAAATGTATTCGCTGATGATACAGGATTAGAAGTTGAGGCTTTAAATGGGGAACCGGGTGTATATAGTGCTAGGTATGCAGGACCTGAAAAGCTGGCCTGGAAAAACATGGAGAAACTAATTTCAGCTTTATCAGAAAAATCTAATAAAAAAGCAAGATTTGTAAGCTGGATATGTCTGATAATCAATAATAAAACTTATTATTTTGAAGGTGAACTTAAAGGTACAATTATTTCAGAAATGAAGGGTATGAATGGATTTGGATATGATCCAATATTTGTTCCTGAAGGAGAAACTAGAACCTTAGCAGAAATGAGTTCAGAAGAGAAAAATAGTATTTCTCACAGAGCAATCGCTTTGGATAAAATGAAAGCTTTTTTAAAAGAATATAAAACCAACTAGTTTAAACAGATATTAACCTAGAGCGAATTAATATCAAATCTGATTACAATAACCTTCGAAAAATGTAAAGGTTGGTTAAATTCAATTGTTAATTAATCCTATTTTAGTTGTATCAGTAATAATTATTGTAGGATGTATATCATCTTCTGTATTGGCTAAACCATCCTTACCCAAAGAAAACAATTTATATCGGTTATGGATTTTTTCATAGTAATAATCGACATTGGTTCCTTTATTATTTTGGATAGGATCTGTTTTTAATAGAAATATATCCTTTTTCAATTCCCTTAAACTGT
>JAIYDG010000007.1 GCA_027487625.1 Bacteroidota bacterium | reverse complement strand
CCTCCCGCATCTGGGTTCATGATATCAACTGAAATTAAATCTCCATCATCACCATCTTGTAATGAATAAGAGAAAGTATTCGAGGTTGAGCTTGTAGAAGATTTAGACCTTCCACTGGTTTGTTCAAATGAAACAGAAGATGTTTTTTCTACACCACCTAAAAATGATTGAAAACCAAATACCCATGTAATATCTTGACCAAAATTTAATTCGAAGGATTCAGTAGAAGTCTCTTCCTGAGTAGTATTAAAATCTTCTGAATAAGAAGCCTTTCCAATACTAATATTTTTGCCACCTGGAATCCCTTGTTGGTTACCAGAGAAAGCTTTGAATTTAGCCTTTTCATTTTTAGCAATCGCATTCTTCCATAATCTGATTTGGTCATTAAAATACCTTATTGAATCGGTATCAAATGGAGTATTTCCTCTATAAATATAACTTGGGCCCATTGAATCTCTCAGTTCTTTATCGAATGGCGTAGCGCTTGACCTTAAACCGCCCCAAATTGGATCATCGTTATTAGAGGCAAATTTTCTATTAAATTCAGGGTCATTTTCATCAGAAAAAACGGAAGTATATTTCTTTTGGCCTCTAGTATTTCTAACATCAGTTAAAATAAATGAGTTTCTTAATTGCTCTAAATCAGGAATAATAAGATTTAAGATTTCATCTTGTGTGTATGCAAAAGTTGAATTAATCTCAGTTGGTGAAATGAAAAAACCAGTCCGTTTACCCAATCTATATCCATTTACTTCTGGTCCAGCGCATACTTCAGCACCTACATTTAATGAAGCAAGTCTGCATGTTTGAGTATCTAAAACTTCTATTTGATCAGCAGTACCAAAAACCATATTACGAGAGGTACCAAAGTAAATATCTGCAGCAGCGCCTACTGAACCCGGGTCACCACCAGTTGCGATAGTTCGGGTATTTGTAGTAGACATAACTAGTTCACCTTCCCCATTCATTGTTTGCGTGCTAGAAATACCAACAGTTAAGTTATTTACAACCTCTGTTTCAATAATTTTACCAATACCTAAAGGAGCAGCAACAACTAATGTTTTTGCGCCAAAATCCCACATTCCTTCTAAACTTTGACTAAAACTTTTAGTAAAGTTATAGCCCTTGGTTGTAGTATAAGAAGTTTCTTTTGACCATGTTGTGCTACTAGCACTTCCTGGAGGATCACGTAAAACAAAATCAACCAATGAAGGACCTTTAGTTGTAAAACTTGTTCCACCTGGTCTGGTTCCTAAAATAAATCCTCTAAAATTTTTATTAACAGGATCTGTTTCAAGAGGATTATAAGAAACTGTAATTCCAACATCTGGAATAAAATCAATTTGAAGAGACTTTGTATAACTATATTGTGGATTGATAGAGTTTCTCAAATGATTAGGTAAACCCGCACTAAAATTATAATTAAATACACCATTATTTATATAAACCTCTCTAATAGAATCAGTGCTAGACGCAAGATTGTTAGTAAACTTTAATGTTCCACTTACAGGCACCTTATTAAATTTGATTGGACTAGAAGAAGGTAAATCAATGTTATTGTATATTTCTAGAACCTTTACCAATCCTGAGTAAGTTTTAGCTTGTAGGAAAACTGGATATCCAAATTGATTATTTGATAGAGGAATAGAAACTGAATCATTTAATTCAATTTCAGTTTCTCCAATAAAATTATTAGTCAAAGAATCAAATGGTATACCCAACTGAGTTAAATAAATATTTGGAGTTGTATAATATTTAAAATCTAATCTTTTGGTATATTTTATTGAATCTACTCTAGAAAAAGTTGGAGTAACAAGTGTATCAAATATGACAGTATCACTTGGTATTGTTGTTAAATCAAGAATATTTGGATTATTAAAAACAGGATTAGTTAATAAAGTTGGATCTAGGTTATTTACTAATCTTAATCCGTTAATGGTATACCTTAAAGGAAGTAAAAAAGTTATATACTCTCCCGAAGAATCATTTGTAACAACACTGCTAGAAAAACAACCTGCCAAGCCAGATTGACCAACAGAATTAAATGTAAATTGAGCCTTACCAATATTGTTTTTCGAGCGACCCATTCCTGGCACTTTGTTGAGTTCAACATTTCCACCAACCACTCTTCCTACCACTGGTAAGAAAGTAGAATCTGTAAAATTAACAGAAACCGGAGTAGAAAAATTATAATTGCCTACTGGAGGAAATGAACCTGAACTGAAAATATGTTTATCTTGAGTTAAATAAACCCTATGTTCACCGATAGGCACTCTTACCACAAATTTTCCACTATCATTTACAATAACTGGTTGTCCATTTAAAATTGCAAATTCGTTATCAATCATAACATTTGCGCCTCTTGCAGGACAAGTTGTACCAGCATAATTTACTCTTCCTACAAATTCAAAACTAGAATTATCAAGGAAATCAATATTGTTCAATACCTGTGAACCATCGCCTAAAAAGATAACTTTATTATTTGGAGAGAATGTATGAATACCCAAGGTAGGCACCACTAAAAAGTTTTGACCTGTACCTAAATACCTAATATTTTCTACTGTATAGCCACCATTTTTATCTGTATAATTTGCTAAAGCCAATTGGCTAGAAGTTGGAATGCTATCGGAAAAATTACAACCATTTTTAAGTAATCCATGATTTTCTTTGAAAACCAAATTCAAATTACTTTGGTCGAATGTTTCAGTTAAACCCGGGAATCTATCATCAAAAGTTAAGTATAAAAACAAATTGGCATTGTTTGAAGCAGAGGTTCTATTAAAATCACGAATGATTTGAGCTTTGCTTTTAGCGATGGACCATAGACGAACTTCATCCATATTTCCATATCCATAAATTCCTTGATTTGGATCAGAGCCTAGGTAGATTGGACCAAATGAAGCACCTAATCCCGTGTTGGTTGTCATTACAGTTTTACCTTCTATTCCATTGATATAAATTCTAATACTATCTGTACCATAGGTAGCTGTAATTTGATTGTATGAAGTAAAAGATTCAAAAGGGTTTTCTACATAAACAGTTTGTTTATCAACTGCACTAGCAATGGTAAATTCAATTCTGTTGTTTGCACTATCATACACCAACAAATAACCACCAGTGATGCTATCCATTTTTGAAGCAACGACAAAACTCTTACGAGAAATAGGTTTGTACCAAGCCTCAATAGTTATTGCATTATTTGTTGGATTTTGTGAAGCTTGATGAGGTATTTCAACATAATCATTTACCCCATCAAATTGTAGAGCACCTCCTTGGTAAGCTGAAGTATTTTGCACCAATACACGAGCACCTTCAACTGCAAATCCACCTTGATAAGTAATTGTACCATTCACAACTCCAGATGGACTTCTGAAACCTAAATCACTTGCCATATTAGAAAACCTGGTTACACCTGCGCATTGGGTTTCACCAACCAAATAATAACGATACATTACACCTGCAACAGTTGTATTATCGACATATAATCCAGAACCAGCAAGTACGCTATTGATTAAAATTGAATCATTGGTTGAACTAGCAATTTTTCTATAAATTCTGATAGTAGTTAATTGACCATTGTTTCTGTTATTCCAGTTTAATTCTACTCTATCAGGGAAATAACCTTTAGAACATTTCAATTTATAAATTGTACCTGGCTCAAAAGTATTAGCAAGATTTGGAGTTAATCTGGTTTGATTAATTCCTAGAGATGAAATTCCATTCAAAGCACAACCTGAGTAAACTTTAATACTGTAATTATAATTCACACATGCAGCTGCCATTTGGTCTTCATATACAGTATCGTTTGCATTGACTTCAAAACTTGAAGTACCTCCGCCAACTGCAGTTCTTTCAACTGAATATTTATCCTCAAAATCAGAATTATCATTCCATCTTATTGTGATGACATTATTGATTGAATCAGAGAACAATCTAATATTATTTGGTCTGCTAGGAACTGTTGGCGATAAGCCACCAATAATTTCAACTGTATCAGAAACACCAGCAAACATAGAGTCAGGTGCATTTGGAACATAACAGTCGTTACGAGCAAAGAGTCTGTAAAAATAATATTGTCCTCTTTGTAAACCAGCATCAGTATAACTTCTTACTGTACCTGATAAGGTTGTAACAACAGGATTACTCATTAAAGAATCTATAGAACGATTGAATACAAAACCATTTGTTGGATTTACATCAAACCACGACCAACCCAAATCTACACTACCATCACATTTATTGGTAGTAGCTGTAAAACCAGCAGGTACTTCAGGATTTGGCTTGAATCTACCAAGAGAAATATTACTTGGAGCACTGGTTTGAACGTATTTAAACAATGGTGGGGCATAAGCAGTTCTAACAGTAAATTTATAGTCAACTCCTCTTATTAATTTAACACCATTATAAGTTTGGTTTACATTAAAAAAACATGAAGTGGTATTAAAAGGATAAATCGCAATTAATTCATTATCTGCATATACATATTGCTTGAAATTGTCATTGTCACAATAAACAGAAACCTCACAATTTGCAGTAGGATTTGTTGAACCCAATTGCCAGTTTAAATCTATACGAGAACAAAGGTTTGTAGTTGTTGTTAGATTAGTAGGAGAAGCAACACCGATATTATAAGATTTAACCCAGTTACTATTTACACCATTTAAAGCAAAATCGGTAAGGGTTCCGCCATTATCGGCACCGGCAATATCTAAAAGTGTAGTTACACCACTATTAGAACCATCTGCTATTCCTTGATCAAAATTATAATAGGCCACCAAACCTGTCGAATTTCTATCAACCGTATCTTTAAAATATTCGCCAATTTCGGCTGGGGTTCTTACTATATTCCAAATTCTTAACTCATCAATTGTACCATTAAATGATGTATTATTATTTCCTCTAGCAGTATTTACAGCCCCCAAAGTAATTAGAGAAGAAGCTGTTAAATTTCCTGTACCTGAATTTCCATTAGCTTCTAAATTTCCATTTATATATAATCTTATTTGTCCTGTAGATTGATCACGAGTCATTGCTATATGATACCATTTACCAGTATTGACACTCGTATTGGAATAGATAGTAGGATCTTGATTGTTTGAACCAACACCAAAAATTATTTTATCTCCAACTAATGCATTTCGATAATCACCAGGAGCACCACCTACTTCCATATCCACCACACCAGTACCCGTAATATGCCCAGAGTAACCTACCTGATTTGTTTTCATCCAATATTCGATGGTAAAATCACCTGAAATAGGACGAGGAATGGTAGCATAATCGTTTGTTCCATCAAACTTCAAAGCATTACCTGGAGGTGTATATTCTAGCTTAACAATTTTAACATTGGAAGGAGAACCCTCACTTGAATAAGGCTTACCTGATTGATTGGCTCTGATTCTACAATAAAAAGTACTTGGCGCTAATCCATCAATTGAGAAAGATGTTTGTCCGCCAGAAACATTAAAAGGTGAACCAGAAATTGGAGCTGTAAAATTTGAGCTCAATGAAATATCAACAAAATAATTACTTACAGTTCCAACTGCAGGAGCTGTCCAATTTAATTTGAAACCATTAGGAGTAATTTCACTTGGCTCTAATTGTGTAGGAACAACCATTGCATAACTTTGAACAAAATTGGTATTCAAAGCCTCTAACTCCATATTAATAATACGAGCATTGGCTTTGCTCACCGACTTGTCTATAACATAGGTTTGGTCATAATTTTGTGCACCACCCACACCATTGTCGAAGTCTAAATACAATTTCAAACCTATTGCATTTGGATCAACTGGTGCTTTCATGGCAGCATTAATTTGCTCAGAGCTTCTGGCATTGTACCAAATTCTTATCTCATCTAAACTACCTTGATAGCTTCCTGAATAACAGAATAATGCACCAATATCAATAGGATTGCCCACACCTTGAGAAATTACGCCATTGGAATTGTTATTGGCACGAACAATTCCATCGATATAAACTTTCACATTGATTCCTTCTCTAACCCAAGCAACATGATGCCATCTTCCATCATTAACTTTGGTATTAACATTTGTACCAACTTGCATTAATTGCGAACGAGAAGCATTATCAAGTTCATAAAAAAGAGTTCCATTGGCACTCATTCCTATATTCCAAAAGTGACCATCTCCACAAGTTTCGCGTTTACTAATAATCTGCAAAGTTTGTGCACTACTTGTTTTCATCCAAAACTCAACAGTCCAATTGCTCGTACCAAAGTTTCCAACTGTGGGATCATCAAGCTTTAACCGATCGTTAATTCCATCAAAAGCCATGGCATTTCCAGGCGGAGTATAAGGCAAATCAACTTTTATTACCTCTGAATAGGCCCCTTGTTGATTGATGCTTGCTCTTGTATTATTAGCACGAACTCGGTAATAATAAGTTCCTGCTATCATATTACTAAAAGCTCTGCTAGTTGTAGTATTCGATAAAACATAAGCAGGAGCAATTAATCCTATAAAATCTTTGGTAGTTGAAACCTCAAGAAGATAATTGCTTACTTCACCAAGATTTGCTATTTCCCAGTTGGCAGTAAAACTTGATGGAGAAACATTTGTCGCTTGAAGAGACTTAGGAACAACTAATGCATAACTCTCAATAAAATTAGAAGAAGTTCCTTCTAAATCAATATTTAAAATGCTTCCATGATTTGCATTTGTTGATTTGTCTAATACTTGTTTTAAATGTGTATTATTTGCACCAGCAACACCATGGTCAAAATCATAATGCGCGGTAAGATTAGCTTGCAAAATGCTAGTTGCACTGCGCATATCAGTAGCAATTTGATTGCCATTTAAAGCTACATTGTAAATCCTAAATTCATCTATTGCCCCAGTCCAAGTGTTAAAGACACCTCCCCTTCCCCCAATAAAAACAGGAAAATTGTTGAGGGTATTTCCTGAAGTGATATCATTTCTCTGACCATCAAGTACACCATCAATATAAAGTTTAATTAAACTACCTTCTTTGACGAATGCGATATGATGCCAACGATTGTCGTTATATCTGCCGCTTGATACGATTGAAGATACACTTGAGCCATTAAACCTTCCAGCAATAATTTTTCCATTGTCAGCCACTCTTTGATTATACATTCTAATAACAAAAGGGTATGGACCACTGCCATCAAACCATTTTTCAATTATAGAATTATCAACATGAGTTAATTCAACTTGG
>JAIYDG010000558.1 GCA_027487625.1 Bacteroidota bacterium | reverse complement strand
TTTCTGTTTTCAAAAATTTCTGTCAATTTTATCAAAATCAGTCCTTCATTACTACCTGAAAGTAAGGGTCTTTTGGTATTATTTTCTATTAATCTCTTGTTTAATAGTCCTAATTCTGCTTTTAAATATATGCAAAATCCATTCTCCAGCATAGTTTTATTGTTTTCGTTAAATACTGGAAATCCACCTCCACACGATATAAGAACTTTATTTAGGTTTAAGAATTCATCTAAACTTTTCTTTTCAAGTTTTCTGAAATAATCTTCACCATGCTTATCAAATAATTCTCCTATAGTTTTCCCTTCAGCATTCTCAATATAATTATCACTATCTATCCAATCATAATTTAGTTGTTTAGCCAGTTTTTTACCCAATGTTGTTTTACCTGAACCGGGCATTCCCCAAATAAATACTAAATCTTTCAGAGGCATTTTAGTTGATATATTTATTTAAAACTTCAGGACTTGGTAAATTATAACAGCTCCATTTTTTTACAACCACATTATCTTTTAGTAAGATTAAACCTGGATTAGATCTAACCATAGATTTCAATGGAATTGCATCCATATTATAATGGAAATAATTTAAATTATGTTGATTTTTATATGCTTTAATATCGTCTGTTGAACTTGAACTGAATGCCCAAAAGTTTCCTTTTTTCAATGATAAAAAGTGGTCAACTGTAGCTTGAATAGACTTCTCCTGGCCCTTTCTTCCTTCTTCTAATTTAGTTTGTACTAAAACCAATTTGTAACCTTTATCAGTGAAGAATTTTTCTGTATACTCAATGCCGGTTGAATCATAAATTTTAAAATCATGAATTGGTGGATGATAACCTTTTTTAATTAATTTATCCTTCCTGTCTACATATGTGTAACCATCTTCTTCAGAAGGCAAATGATTCATGTCAAACTCAAATTCTTTCCCTCCTTTTTCATAAATGAAAATCATTTCAATGATATCTTTTTCTGCATTTTCAGGTGTTAGTGTAAGTTCATATATATTGTTGCCAATTTTGTATGGTAAAAAATCCTTTACAGGTAAAAACATATAAGTGTAAATTGTAAAGAATGTTGAAACTAGAAATGCAGTAAATAATCCTATATGAACTATAGCTTTATTGAATAATGGTTTGATATGACTAACTCCAAAAAATATGATTAGAATCAAAACAAGTAATACTAAGTCCTTTTCAAAACTTTGTACAGGAGTTAGTTTAATGGCATCTCCAAAACAACCGCAATCTGTAACCTTATTTGTTATTGCACTATATCCTGTTAAAAGTGTAAAGAATACAATCAATAGTAACAATAACCAGGCGTTTAATCTTGCATAAACACCCAGTAATAATGCAAAGCCTGATATAATTTCAAATATGCAAATAACCATTGCCAATGGAACTGCTAATGGCACAAAAGCTGTAAAATTAAAGATTTCGAAGTATTCAACTAGTTTATAACTAAAGCCAATGGTATCATTTGCTTTAATTAAACCTGAAATGATAAAAAGTATGCCAACAAAGGCCCTGCTTATATGTGTTAAAAGTTTCATACTATTTTGATTGTTTTTCTTCTGAAAGTCTGATTAATGCGAAAATTGAATAGTTTATCATATCCATAAAATTACTTTCAATTCCTTCACTTGCTAATGTTATTCCCTTATTGGAAATTATTTGGTGAATGCGATTAATGCGCATTAATAACATATCTGTGAAAGTGCTAACTAACATTGAACGCCAGATTTCACCATAATCATGGTTTTTTTGTAACATCAATGTTTTTGTGTTTTGAATATAATTATCGTATGATTTAATTAAGTCTTCATCCTTGCTTATAAACCTTTCATCTTCATTTGTTTCTATTTGAATCATTGCCATTACACAATAATTGATAATGCCCATAAACTCGTTTTCAATACTTTCTCCAACCATGTTTATACCATTCTCTTCAATGTTTCTAATCCTGACTGCTTTAATATATATTTGATCAGTAACAGAACTAATTCTCATGATTCTCCAGCTTTGGCCATAATCTTTATTTTTTTTAATAAAGAGCTCTCTGCATAAATTAATTACCTCGTCGAATTGGTTTGATGTTTGATTTCTCAATTTCGTAGTTTTTATTTGTCGGGGTACAAAAATAAACTCTATTAACGTTTTGCAAGCATTTCAAACTAAATTTACACTTAATTGTGCTGGTCGGCTTCTGGATTTGTCAAAACCAGAGGTGATGGGAATCCTTAATTTTACACCAGATAGCTTCTATTCAGGTTCTAGAATTAGTGGTGTTGACCAGGCTCTTGAAACTGCTGAAAAAATGTTAAATGAAGGAGCCATTATTTTGGATATAGGTGCTCAGTCTACTCGTCCCGGTTCAAACCAAATTTCATGGTTTGAAGAAAAAAAAAGACTTGAAACGATTGTTCCTCAATTAGTAAAGGCTTTTCCTCAGGCATTTTTTTCAATTGATACCTACAATTCAAGAGTGGCAGAATTTGCTGTTAATGAGGGTTTTCACATAGTTAATGATGTTTCTGCATTTGATGATGATGTAGATATGCTTCCTTTCTTGAAATCAGCGAAAGTTCCATACATCATGATGCATAAAAAGGGAAATTTTGAAACAATGCAAAAAAATCCTCAATATGATAACCTTATTATAGAAATATTGGATTATTTCAAGTTAAAGGTTGAATTGTTAAATAATGCTGGTTTAAAAGATATTATTTTGGATCCAGGATTTGGTTTTGGTAAAAATCTCAATCATAACCTGGAATTACTTAGGTCTCTGGAATCATTTTCGGTCTTAAATTTGCCTATTCTGGCAGGTTTATCTAGGAAAAAGATGATAAGAGATATTGCAAATGTTGAAGTAGAAGATTCTTTGAATGCCACCGTTGCAGTTAATATGATTGCTTTGATCAATTCGACAAAAATTCTTCGAGTTCATGATGTAAAAGCAGCGGTTCAAACTATTAAGATTTATAATGCTGTTTTTCAAAAGACACAAAGATGAAGTTAAATTTATAGTTGCTTTTTGTATATTGTGAAAAAAAAAGTTTGAATGGAATTTATAGAATTAGCGAAATACAAGTTTACTTTAATCAATTTAATTGATTTACTGCTTGTTATGCTTTTATCTTATCAGCTCTTCAAATTGTTAAAGGGGAGTTTAGCATTTAATATATTAATAGGTTTAGCAACGATTTATTTATTTGGCCTTTTGGTTAGATATTTTGAAATGCCTTTGTTGGAGGGTATCTTAAGTGAATTTACAAAAGTTGGAATTATTGCAGTATTAATTGTATTTCAACAAGAAATAAGAAAATTCCTTTTAATTATTGGGAATAGTTCGTTTTTAGGTGAAAATAAATCATGGTGGAATATATTTCCCTGGAAATGGAAAATTGAAGATTCCTTTGTGACTCCTTTTGACGAAATATTAGAGGCATGCTCGGAATTGGCTCAATCAAATTCTGGGGCAATTTTAGTTTTTCCTAAAACCTCAGAAATGAAATTCATTGGAACCTCAGGTGAAATACTAAATGCTAATATTACAAAGCGGTTATTACTTGCAATTTTTAATAAAACAAGCCCATTACATGATGGTGCAGTTATCATCGCAAAAGGACAAATTAAAGCAGCAAATTGTGTTTTACCAGTAAGTGAAAATCCTCTTTTAATAAATAAATATGGATTACGTCACCTTTCTGCAATTGGAATTACAGAACAAACAGATGCCGTAGTTTTAGTTGTAAGCGAAGAAAAAGGTACTATAAGTTATGTTTCTGAAGGAAAAATCAGGGATGATTTAAGTGTTCCGGAAATTGTAGGAAAATTAACCAGGAATTTCTCTAAAGAAATGTTAGGCGTTTCTTAATCTCTAAAGTTTTCAAATTGAAGAGGAATTTCGAAATCCTGTTGTCTTAGATTTGCAATTAAAGCTTGTAGGTCATCAATTTTTTTACCACTTATTCTAAGTTGATCATCATGAATGGCTGGTTGAACCTTAATATTTAATCCTTTTATATGGTTCATTATTTTTTTACCAAGTTCTTTTTCAATACCTTCTTTTATTTTAATTTCCTGATAAACCAATTTTCCACTAGATTTTGTTTCACCGCTTATATCCAGTGATCTAACATCTAAACCTTGTTTACTAAACTTGCTTAAAATGATATCTGCAATCGAAGAAATTGCCATATCTTGTTTTGCCTGAACCTTAATAATTTTTGATTTTTTATCCAGATCAATCTCACATTCTTCATCTTTTAGATCATATCTGTTAATTAATTCCTTTTTGGCAGTATTTATTGCATTGTCAATCTTTTGTAAATCTATCTTACTAACTACATCAAAACTTGGCATGTTTTTGTTTATTTATCTTAATACTTTAATAAAATTTAAATATGTGGGCAGTTCGGAACAAATATCACATTTAAATTGAAAATTTATTTCTAAAATGCATAATTAAAATAAGGAAAAATAATATGAAAAATATTTTGGCAATAATTTCAATTTTACTTCTGTCTTTGCATGGTTGTAAAGATAAGAATGTTGTAAATCCTGATGAAAATACGAGCATAAATCCTTTAGACACATTAACTCAATTTAATGGTTTAGTGGTACCTAGTGAAGGTACTGTTGAAATAAACCTTAGTCATGTTTTTGCCAGTAAGCAAATTACCTTGAATACAGCAAATTATGTAAATGCTTCTAATGATACTTTTAATATTGAAGATTTGAGATACTATTTCACTAATTTATCATTTCAAAAACAAAATGGTGATTGGGTTAATTTAAAGAATTATCAATTAGTTGATATTAAAACTGCTTCTACTCAAACTTTTACTATTACAAAACTTCCTGCTGGACATTATAAAGCAGTAAGGTACATGTTAGGAGTTGATAGTGTAAGCAATACAAGTGGATTACAGGATGGAGCTTTGGACCCCTCATGGGGAATGTTTTGGACGTGGAATACTGGATATATATTCTTTAGAATTATGGGTAGAAATCCTAATTCAGCAAGAGCGTATAGTTTAGATTTAGGTGGAAATGAAAATCTTCCTTCAGTTGTAAATGATTTGAATTCTTATAAGCTGAAAAATAAAAATCCAAAAATTTTCTTTGAAATGGATATAAATGAAATGTTTCAGAATCCATCAAATTATAAGTTCGAAACAGATGGTTGGGCAATTCATACAAATACAGCATCAGGTGCCACAAAATTGGCTCTGAATATGATGGATATGGTGAAAATTAAAAAAATTGAATAATGAATAAGTGGCTTTCAATTTGTATTGTATCCTTAACAATCTATGGATGTAAGAAGGATATAAAAATTGCTGATACTGATGCATATTCCTACGACCCAACTCCATACGTTTTAAATTTGCCACAAGGCTTTGGTTGGAAACAATTTCCTATTCCTGCAAATAACCCGTTAACCATTGCCGGAGTTGAATTGGGTGAAAAATTATTTCATGAAAAATTACTTTCTGCAAATAATACCCAAAGTTGCGCAACATGTCATAATCCTGAATTTGCATATTCTGATTTTGGAAATCAATTTAGTAAAGGTATAACTGGTGAAGTCGGCAATAGAAACGCTCCGGCACTCTTTAATTTACCTTGGGCAGATTTATATAACCAAACAGGTCATCGTTATTTTTGGGATGGTGGTAAGGGTGATTTAGAGCAACAAGCTATTGGCCCTATAATTAACCCTATTGAAATGGCCTCAGATTTAAAAGACGTTGTTCGAAAATTGCAGGCTCATTCTGAATATCCTGGGCTGTTTAAAAGAGCATTTGGCTCCGATTCAATAACCAGTTCGAAAATAGCTATGGCATTGGCACAGTTTGAAAGAACCCTTATTAGTTCAAATTCTCCATTTGATAAGGCCGAAAGGCGCGAAAGACAAAGAACTCAAAGTGAATATAGGGGAATGCTTTTGTTTAATTCTGAAGGTGGGGGAGATTGTTTTCATTGTCATGGAAACCTAAGTTCTCCATACTTTACGAATTTTATGTTTCATAATACAGGACTTGATGAAAGTATAAAAGATTCCGGATTATATCGAATTACCGGAAATCCCGCTGATATTGGAAAGTTTAAAACACCCAGTTTGAGGAATTTAGTTTTTACAGCTCCTTACATGCATGATGGTAGATTTAAAACCATTGAAGAAGTAATTGAGTTTTATAATTCTGGAGCGAAATTTAGCCCAACACTTGATCCTAATATTAGTAAGCATGTTGCTGAAGGTGGCTTAAATTTAACAACTCAAGAAAAGGAAGATTTACTTAACTTTTTGATTTCTTTGTCTGATTCTACATTTATCAAAAAACAAAAGTAAAACAGTATCAATATCGGCATTTCTAAATGTCTGAATTAGATGATTTTATTGATATGATGCCACCTTTAAGATTAAATTTTTTTAATGTTTTTTTTATTATTTCGTTAAGACATTGATTTCTTAAGAATTACGAGAAGTTTAAGAGTTTGAAATTTTGCTTATTGGTAAATTTTCTTAAATTTGATAAAAATATATAATACCCGAATTATGAATATAAGTTTTACTAAGCTAAATCTGCGGTTATTGATTGTTATTTTGATTGGTTTTTTCTATTCATTCAAATCTAACGCTCAATTAGTCACAGTTGGAACTGGTACTGTTCTTCAAGGTACTACTGGTGCCACTCCTTACGGTGCTCTTTATGAGGATGGAAGAGTTCAATATTTAATATTGAAGTCAGAATTAACAGCTCTTGGAATTACCACTCCTGGTCAAATTAGTTCCTTGGCATTCGATGTAACTGGACTTCCAAGTCCAAGTTTAGCTGGATTTAATATTAAAATAGCTCATACAAACCTTACTACTTTGGCTGGTTATGCAACAGGGACATTCACAAACTGTTTCACAAACTCGAATGTAGTTCCTACGTTGGGATGGAATACATATGCATTTACAAGTCCATTTGTATATAACAATATCGATAATATAGTTGTTGAGGTATGTTTCGATAACTCATCATGGGCAACTAATGGTACTGTTAATTCAACAACAACTGTTTTTAATTCAGTTTATGGTACTTTTATGGATGGTGGTACAGGTTGCGCCGGTACAGCTCTTACAAATGTTACAACTAGTACGAACAGACCTAATATGAGATTAATGTTTCTAGTAAGCGCAGGTTCTCAGGTTTTACCTCCAATTGCTGGCATTTATCCAAGTATGGCTACTCCAAATCCAACTTCAAGTATGGATACAGTTTGGTTAAATAGCCCTCAAAAATTGGTTAGTACCAGCACAAATGCAGGTCGTAGCTATTGGGATTTACCTAATGAAACTTTTTTAGAACCAGGATATTCTCGCACACCTGTTAGATTTACAACTCAAGAGTACATTGATACAGCTAAATACAACCAAAGTTTTACTTACACATTTAAAAGAAGAGGTTTTTGGCCAGTAAGATTGCTTGCAGTTGGTGTAACTAGACCAGATTCTTTAAGAGATAGTACAGTTAGATATATTTATGTAGATACTCCTGGAACAGCTCCTGTAAGTAACTTCTTTACACCACGTCGTAAAATCGGATTTGGTGAGTATACACCATTTGTAGATTTGTCAGATAAAGGACCTAATCAATGGTTCTGGTATTTCTATAATTCAACAGATAGTACTCAATGTAACAAATGTAATAACCAACCATTTTTCCCTAATTTCTTTGGTAATCCAATGGAACAAAATCCATTGTTTTTTGGAGGTGACCCAGGCAAATGGAGCATTTGTTTACAAACATGGAATGCACGAGGATGGGATACGACTTGTTATAAAGATTACTTAGAAATTTTAAATAGTTATTTTGTATGTAGTGGTTCTGGAGCAAGCAATGTAACAGACCT
>JAIYDG010000188.1 GCA_027487625.1 Bacteroidota bacterium | reverse complement strand
TTTTCGGGATGTGGCGCAGCCCGGTAGCGCACACGCCTGGGGGGCGTGGGGCCGCAGGTTCAAATCCTGTCATCCCGACTAACATGAGGCGTAATTATCTGAATTTCAGATTTTTACGCCTTTTTTATTTTTACGTTGTGTCGTTTTGTGTTGTGTTTTAAGTCCTTCTCTTTGTCCAAGTTTCAAAGGATGCTTTACAAATACCTTTTTATAGGTAGATCAATTGATATTTTTTCTTTATAATATTGTACTAATCAAATAGATTATTCTGTTAATATCTAATTGTGTTTACTGTTTGGATTACCAATTAAAATTTGATTCAATGCAAACAAAGCTCACAAAAGAAGAAAAAGAGATTGCAAAAAAGAAAGACATAATTTTTAAGGGTTGGTGCTTTCTTTGGACTGCCATAATCATCAGATGGATTGTGAGATGGGTTATTGTTCACGATTCATCCGTACTAGCCACTATAATTGTCGTTGTATTAACACTAATAACGCCATTCAGCAGAAGTATTTTGTTTATCATTTTTGGCGGGAGTGGCCTTCTAGTTGCGGAATGGGCACATAAGTATTATGATCAGATAATGGGTATCTTATTATTGATAGGCCTGATCTTAATAGGATGGTTCCTATTTTGGATGTTTGCACCCCATTCTAATTATTAACTAATGTAATATAAGTCAATAGGTTCACCGTTCCTTTGGTACGCCCCAGTTAGCCCAACACCCTGATCTTATCAATCTCCTTCATTATCCGATCCGTTTCCACCAGGGCAACAATGATCTTTTGATAGTGCAAAATATCCTCAAAGCCCAGTTCCCGGCCTTTCCGGTCTTTCAGCCACTTTTGCGCGGGTTGGTACCCTCCTATGTAAAACTCCCAAGCGACGGGGGGCACATTGGCGAAGTATTGCGCCTCATTGATGTAAACATTGCCGTTTTCATACTTGATCTTTCCTACAACGTTGCCCCCATCAGCCGGGTATTGGGTCAAGTACTTTTCAAGCTTTGGGCTTTCCAATAAATGAATCTGCCTTAACTCAGTGCCTAAAGCAACCAACGCCCAAAACGTTGGGGCATCTTTGGGAAAAGGTACACGGGGGAAATCAATCTTCAAAAACTCTTTGTAGGTTTCACGGTAGATGGGTGAATGAAGAACGGCGTAGATATAATCTAATAGGTCAATTGGGGCAAAGGTGTCTTTGGTCGTTTCTTTTTCGTTAGTAAAAGTTGAACCCAATTTCTCTGCTATTTGCTTTACAATTTCTGTGTTTAGGTTTGGTGTTCTTTCTGGTGATTGCTCAATGGTTTGTTGACCGCTAGTTTCAAGATATAGGTATAGCGGGAATTCAGTATTATTGGCGTACGCACTTTCAAAAAGGCAGCTTTCACAAATACTTCTGTGAATAAATGAATAGGAGAAATCAAATTTGGATTGTCTTTTTAATGACAAAGAAAGATTTTCACCAAAGACTAAATGTTTCATTGCCTTAGAAGCTGGACGGCTAATAATTTTAGGGTCATAGTAAATCCACCTATTATCGAAAGGACGGTATTGAATTGGAAGAACATGGTTTTGATTGTGGTGTTTGCCTGCAATCACCTTTGTCAATTTATAACTGCCAGAATCTTTGACGTTGTATTCCTTAATAAAATCAAAGTCAAAGTCTTGTGAGAGTAATTTTATTATCCTTGCATTTAGAATGGATTTGTCGAAGTCAATGAAAAGGTTATCTCTGTCCGTTTTTATACCTGAATTGTTGATTTGAAATAGCTCGCTTATTTTAAACCCTTTTTTGTAGCTATCCGAATCTTCAAATTTTTCCGATGTAAAAAAGTAATATGGCTCTTTGGGAGTTAATTTCACCCAATTGGTTGAATTAATACTGTTATCTAATAAAAACTTATACTTCTCATTTCGTTCACCATAAATGTCGAGATGCAATACATCCCATTTTGATGATTTATTTCTCGTTTTGACGAAAACATTAATGCTAACGCCCTGTTTAATATCAAAAACGTTGTGGTCTGGACTGCCATCTGGCTGAGTTTCTTTAATGTTTGAATTTCCGTGTAAATCGAGAATGTAAATTCTATCAAAACAATTCATTAAGTTTCTTCTCATTTCTCGATGAGTTACACCACTTAAAAAACTATTGTTGGAAATATAAGCCAAAACTCCGCTACCATTCTTTTCTATAAAATGTTGCCCATAACGAATAAATTTAATGTAGTCATCATCAAGATTAATTTTCCGTTCATTCAAACCTTTTTTATAGTCCGTTATCAAATTGAGTATCCAAGAACTTTTATTACTACTGCTAATAGCATAGGGCGGATTACCCAAAACCACCATAACGGGGGCATCCTTTTTGATCTGGTTGGCAGCATTGGCCTCATCACTCAACCAATGGGAAAACAAAGTACCTGCATCAGGGTGGCTTTCTTCCAATGAGTTGGTGAGAAAAACCCTTAGACGTTGGTCACGGGTAGGTTTATAGCCTGTTTCAGTCAACAGCAAATCCAATTTGAGGTGTGCCATTGCATAACTAGCCATCAGCAATTCAAAGCCATTCAGGCGGGGTATCAGGTTGTTTTCTACGTAGTTGCTCCAAATGCCCTGTTGGCCTTCAAAGCGCGTGTGAATCTGTTTGATTACTTCAGCTAAAAACGTGCCCGTTCCGGTGGCCGGGTCAAGTATCTGTACTCGATGTACTTCTTTCTCTACCTTCTTGCCCTGTACGTCTACTTTGATTTTGGTTTTGGAGGTGTCCGCCAATCCTTGAGAAAGTCCAAATTCAGTTTTCAAAATTTCATCAACGGCGCGTACAATGAAGTTCACTACGGGTTCGGGGGTGTACCATACCCCACGGGCTTTGCGCAAAGCCGGGTCATAAGCAGCCAAAAAGGTTTCGTAAAAATGAATAACCGGGTCTTCTTGTTTGGTGCGGGTGCCAAAGTTGTGCATAATATCGGCCACATCCGATGCCAGGAAAATTTGCACCAATTCATCCACGATCCAAACCAAACGATCATCCAGGTCATAGCCTGCAATGTCTTGGAATAGGCGGCGCAAAAACGGGTTACTCTTGGGAATGAGGGTGGCCGCTTCTTGGCGGCTGAACGTGGGTAAAGTGGGATCATGGTAACGGGCGGCAAACATGCCGTAAGCAATTGTCTGGGCGTATATGTCGGCAAATGCGCGGTTGGTAATGTCGTGATGTCGTGGATCAAAACGTTCTTAAAGGTCAGCATTTGGCCTTTCAGCGGGCTTTGAGTGCCTTGTTCATCATCGGCATTCAAAGACTTCTCAATTACATCAGCCATCAGCTTTGCCCTTGAGGCCATCATTTCCGCCAATTTGGTGGGGGACTTGATACTTTGGGATATGGTAGCGGCAAAGTTTTTGATCAATTGGGTGAAGGTGTCAAAGTTTTCAGACAAGGGCACAATCTTGCCCCCCCGAATTTGGGCAACGGCAATATGAGTAACAAAGTTGCTGTCCTTGTAAAAATGGAAGTCAAGGTAATCCGTAAAAATTAGGTTGTTTAATGAGGCGCGGTAGCGGTCAAACTGTTCTTTCAGGGTTTTGCTTTTAAGGTCAACGCCTATATCTTTTGCCTCAATGTAACCAAGGGGAATATCTTTTTGGGTCAAGATGTAATCTGGTGCGCCACACTCGATGCGGGCGGGTTCATTGGTCACCAATACATCAGGCAGTATTGCAGAAAGCAGGCTTTGCAAATCACCCCGGTAACTGTGTTCCCGGCTTATTCCTGCTTGGTAGCGGGTATTGAGTTGTTTTACGTAGTCTTGTAGCTTCATGCAAGTTTATCGTTGAGTATGGCAAATATATCGTTTTTATCTTTACTATCCTTGCTATGAATCAATTGCTCTTAATACCCGACAATAATGTGGCTTTGTGTGAACCTTGCTAATAATCGTTAGGATCATAACTCACTGGTTCCCCCTTATGCATGGCAACAGGTTCAACTTTGGGCAATACATAGGTCATTATTAAGGCGATGGATGCCGTTTCTGAGTAATCGGCAATAGAGCAGGGGCTTAATAGCCCCTCTCTTCATTTTTTCCTAGATTGGGCGACCTCGCCCCCACTTACAATTTTGTTTGTAAAAAAGCTTTTTTGCCTGTATATTTGGGGAAAGACTAAAGGAATTATGAGCACAAGCATCATAGAAGAAGTATCAAAACTGACCAAACTCGAAAAAATTGAGCTGGCCAGGTATTTGTTCGATGAAATCACCAAAGAAGAATTGGATGATGAGTTTGAGCTTTCAGACGAACAAAAAGCCGAACTAGATAGAAGATGGGCTGAAATTGAAGATGGTACTGCGGAGCTTTTCACTGGCGAGCAAATCAGCAAAGAACTCAAAGAAAAATATGGCATCACCGTTTCGCTACCATAAGAAAGCCAGGATTGAATTCTTTGAGGCCGTAACATGGTATGAAGAAAAAAGTCTAGGTAAGGGGCAAAATTTTGCCGATTATTTTACAAATACGCTCTATAAAACCCTTGCCAATCCTGAAACATACCGCAAAGTTCAAGGCGAATATCGACGAATCTATTTTGATAAATTCCCTTATTATGTTATCTACAAATAACGTCCAAAGATCATTCAGGTTGTAGCCATTTTTCATAACAAACGAAATGATACTTGGAAAAAAAGGATGGATTGATTTGTTGCTAAGCCCCCAGACATAGTAATAAATAAATTATGAAACTTGTTGGCTTTGAAATTTATGTCGAAAATTCAATTCAGTCACTGTCATACTGAAGACTTTCTTCAAAATCCGACTTTAATTTTTCTAATATGGAAAATTTGATCTATCAAAAAAGCAAGGAGGTAGAAGCATTAATCGCAAAAAATGATACTGAGTTAGCTATTATAGTATTACTTGAATTTCTCAAAGCTGATGATAATTTTTATTTCCTCTATGAAGATGTACTACTAATTTCAAATAGATATTATGACTTTGTAAGATCGTATCATAATGGTACATTATCGGATAAAACCAACTTAACAAGAATTAACCATGCAATTTTGGGTATATTAAGAAAGTTAAAAGAACAGCATGGAGAAACACAAAAAAGAACCAATTCTAGTAAGCTTTCAGCTATTTTCAAAAGCTATGTATTAGCCAAAAATGAAGAAGAAATAAATAAAGCGAAGTTTGACATGAAGTTATTAAAGGAGAAACAACCTGATGATTATGAAGTAGAAAAAATGTCCAAAATTATTTTAAATGATGAAAATCCTGAAAACGAAAAAAATCAGCGCCACAGAGATCGTGATCTTTATGATTATTACGAGTATCTAGGGAGAGAGAGGGGCAATTGCTTGGTTAACATATTGGCGTTATTTATAATAATAATGTCATTTATCGCTTTTTATGTTAAATTGTTTCAAATTTAACATTTGTCACCTGCGGCTTCCCAGCCTCCACCTCTACAAAAGAACCTTGTGGCTCTGAAATCCACTTCACCCGGTGCTCAATGATGTATTCAAAAAGCTCGCCCAAAT
>JAIYDG010000602.1 GCA_027487625.1 Bacteroidota bacterium | reverse complement strand
TTGGCTTCGTCTCCTGCTTTCTTGGACATCGAGTATCCGACATAATGAACAAGGCCGTGGATGAGCGTAACAAGTCCGGTTGCTTTCATGTCATCCGTCACTATATAGGTGGCAATCGCCACGACCGCAAGATCAAGACCATAATCTGTATCTGTTCTCATTTTTTTCCTTTGAAATTACTCTATTAGGCTAGTAGTTTCCTGATTTTCTTTTCCTTTCCTTTGGAAATTTATCGGCGAATTTTAGTAGCGCTTTATATAGGGGCTTTCAGGTCCTTTTTGTTTGTGGTTCGAGTTTTAAACAAAGAATTAGAAAAACTTTTTTTTTTGTTTTCGCGCTTTTGTTGTGGTTTCACACTTTTTACAAAAGTGTCACAAAAAAAAAGCGGTAAAAGAAAAAACAAAGATAAAAGCGGTAAAAAAACAAAAAAAAGAAATGGAACGACAACAACAAGTTGGCGAACGACAACAACAAGGTGGCGAACGACAACAACAAGTTGGCGAACGACGAGATAAAGACAATCCACGAGGAGAATTTGGCGTGCAGCTATTAGAAGAAGCTGATTTTGTTTCGTCGAATCTGCCTTTGATAAAAAGCTGTCTTCTCCGGACTTTATCCTCCTCCTCCAGTCAAGGCACACCTTCGGAAAGACAAAGAACTGCAAGTTCTGTACAACAACTGGAAACAAGAATCGATTATCCAAACGAAGATGTGTTTGATGTGATGTCGGATGTATTGAGAGATTATGGGGCAGGAGATTATGTCTACAGCCGATTGATTACGGAATACACGCGGGAAGATGATCCTGATGAAAAGACATTGGAGATTTACGTCGCTTGGGGAACGCAGGAGATTGAATTAAATCAAATGATGACCAGTGCCATGAGAAATTACTTTGATACAGATGAAGCATTTGATGTTTACGGGAATTGTATTGTGTTTGCCTTGTGGAATGATACGCCTGTTGATTTTACAATAAAGGATTTTAATCTTTTGTTTTTCCAGCTCTAACTTTTTTCTTCTCTTCTTCTCCCTTTTTTGTCTCCTTTTCAGAAAAGGAGGAAACGAAGTATAAACACCACCACCACCCATAAAGATATCTTCGATGGCAAGTATCCGATCCAGTGCAGACTTGAAGATCCTGCGAGATTTTGCAGTGCAAAGGATGCAAGAGGCAGATATGGATTTTGATCCAACAGACGTAGGAGCAGTGATCAATGATTATTATGAATCCAGCAATCTTATTCGACAAAATCATTTTGTGCACGACAATGCTTTATTTCATGCGGGTATCAGTTTACGTGTTTCTGATGCACCAGGAGGGGCTAGATTTGGAATGCAGGTAGTAAAAGGAAATGTCAACAAAAGCCCAGATGATGCTGTGCCAGTGGATATCAAAGAGGATGGAACGGATCGAATTACACATAATCTGATGTATCGACCAGAGAAATGTGCTCATCGTCCATTACGTGAAACGCATTTCTTTTTGACCATTGATACACATATCACTTATCGGAAAGGAAAGACACCAGATAAATATGAATATGTAGGAGATAATGATCGAGTTCGAGCATTGCTGAAGCAACTTGGAGAAATGATGCAGTTTTTATTTGAACATCCAGAGGGAATCGCCATTTGGTTAGTTCCGGTGCAGTCCATCACTTGGGGTGTGACGGTGGATAACATTTTAAAAACACAAGGAGCAAGTGCTTTAAGACCTTATCATGAAAGCATGGCCGATACAACAAGAACAAAAGCAGCCAATATTCATAAGAAACAAGATGCCATGACCATTTTGGAAAAGGATTTTTATGCATTTCATTTACCACAAACTTGTCAACTCAACAGAGAAGAAGAAGAAGCCAAGCTAAGAGACCCGGAAGGTTGGATCAATAAAAGAATATACTCGTTACAGTACAATACAAAAATTGGTGTTCGTAAACGATATGGCCAGGATCATGTATTGACGTACATGGCCAATACCCATTTAATCATTAAACACTATGATCGACTTCAAATTGATTTGCATAGTTTTCGAAAAGCCATCAATACAGTCGTTCAGCCATACTACGCAGCCTTGGGACATCGTGTTTATCACAAGAGACCGTATATGACTACTGGAAAGAGTGTTTACGTTCGTTATCATATTCTTGACAATTCATTGGTGCATGACTTTTTGGTGGCATATATAGAGAAGGCCAAGGAGGACGCAGCTATTTTATTGCGACTACAACAACAACAACAACAACAACAACAGCAGCAACAACAAGAAGACGATATG
The DNA here is from genome assembly GCA_027487625.1 of Bacteroidota bacterium. Taxonomy (GTDB): domain Bacteria; phylum Bacteroidota; class Bacteroidia; order UKL13-3; family UKL13-3; genus CAISCU01. The sequence goes on along the minus strand of JAIYDG010000602.1, from coordinate 467 downwards.
TCGATCGTCAATAGTCCTGTCTACAGTCCTATTGATGCTGGATTGGATTTGGCAGATCTAGGACAGCTAGATGTGGATACCGAATTCCAATTTGGAGACCCTTATGTCCTTATCAGTAAGTTCTTCTTTTTTGTGCGCTTTTTTTAAAAAAGCGGTATAACGAAATTTCGGCGAAAATAGGACTCAAAGCACACAGAACCTATATATAGTTTTGATTTTTTTGTTGCAATAATAGACCTAGAAGAGGATGCCGCGAGACCTGAATTGCAACCAAGACGTTCGACAAGACCAAGAGCACCCATTGATCGTTATCGACCAGAGATGTTTCGCCGAAGTTACGCGATTTCAAAATCGAGAAGAAGACGCTAATAAAAAAATAATAATCATAAAAAAAATTCTCAGATACTCCATACATCAGAAAAGCGGTAAAAGAAGGAAAGAAATGGCATATACATACTATCAGCTTG